>JANXWC010000013.1 GCA_025351355.1 Hyphomicrobiaceae bacterium | reverse complement strand
CGCAAGATCGGCTCCACTGGCCCGTCGCGAGGCGGGTCTCGCACACCGTGGCGCAAATCGCGCTCCGCACCCCCTGATAAGTTCGGGGGAGATAGAGATCAAATCATCAACGGCACGATCGAAGGATCGGGGCCGCTAAAGGTGTTTTGGGGCGAAGTGGCCTCCGGTTCGGCGTGAAAAACCGCTTTCAGGCGAGAGGTGTTTCAATCGCCGTCTTCCCGGGCAAGCGGCGCGCGACCCGGGACCTTGCCCGGTCATTGGCTGGGAAAGATCCCGGGTCTCCGCGCCCTCGTTGCGGAGCATTGCTCCGCGATGTGTGGCGCTGCGGCCGGGAGGACGGTGGATGGGGTGAGGAGCGGGTTCGAACTCGAAGCGGCCCCTCATCCGCCCTTCGGGCACCTTCTCCCCATGGAAGGCCATGGGGAGAAGGGAAAAAGATGTGCTGTCTCGTGGCATTGCACAATCCCCGTCTTCCCGGGCAAGCGCAGCGCGACCCGGGACCTTGCCCGGTCATTGGCTGGGAAAGATCCCGGCTCGCCGCGCCCGCGATGCGGAGCATCACTCCGCGATGTGTGGCGCTGCGGCCGGGATGACGGTGGATGGGGTGAGTAGCGGCAGATTGGGCACGGCGGGTGGGGTGAGTAGCGGGTTCGAACTCGAAGCGGCCCCTCAACCGCCCTTCGGGCACCTTCTCCCCGCGGGCGGGGAGAAGGGAAGGGGCGCGGCGCGCGGCCGCCGGGATGACGGCGGGTGGGGACGACCGCCACACCGTATCAGCGGAGCTGGACAGTTGGACGGGATGCCAGGCTGTCCAAACGCTCGTTGATGTTACTTGTAATATCCCACGCCGCAGACTTGGTCGGTGACCTTGGTGATGAAGCTCACCTTCTGCACGGGCGTCGTGTCGGTGCCGGGACGGGGGAACATGTAGCTGACTTCGCTGACCTTGCCTTCAGCTGCAGTCTTGGCCATTTCCTCGCCGAAAGCCTTGCCGGCAGCGTCCTTAAGATCCTTCAGATTTTTGCCGATCAGCGACGGCGGGCCAGCGTTGATGATGCCGTCAGCCAAGTTGGCGCAGAAGGGATAGAGATCGCGATCCTTGAAGCCGGCTTCACCGGCCTTGAAGCTGGCGAAGGCCTTGGCCTTGTCGGCTTTGACGGCGGTAACAGCCTTCTCGAGCATCGCTTTGGCCTCGGGGGCGGTGCCGAAAGCCGGCGCCTGTGCGAATGCAGCGCTGGAAGCCGCGAGGGCAGAAACGCAGGCAAGGCCAATCGTGAGTTTGCGAAACATGGGCGTAACCTCGGAAGTGTTATTGGGGCGCGAATTGTGGGCGCAGAGCAGCTCGCTGGCTGATCATGAGCCAACGCTAGCGCTTCCAGAATGAACGGCAGATGACGCGCTGGAGCAATCAGCGACCGGCGTTTGTATCCAAGGTGGCCTTCATCACCGTCAGGCCGTGATCGATCATGCCGGCAATGGTTGGCGCCAACTCGTTGGGCAACAGATCCGCGATCCAGAGGACGCGGCTGCCGCCGTCGTCGGCCGCGAAAACCTGCACCGACGCATTGTGATGCGACAGGCGCCCACCAACAGCCGACCAGACGAGACGGCGCTCGTGGTCGTCGAGATCGACGATCAGCTCTTTCGCAGTCATGCCGTTGGCAAAAGTCACAATACGGGCGCCCGGCTCAAGCTTGGTGTCAACGACAAAGCCGGGCACCAGACGCGTATGCAGCGCGCCGACGTCGCGGATGGCGTCCCACACGTCGGCGGGCGCTGCAGTGGTGTGAATCTCGCGTCTGATCGATGCCATGTCGTCGACCTACGCTCCCTCTGATTTTTCAAGCACGCAGCTGCTGATGCGCCATTCGCCGTCGACCACTATCAACTCGTAGCGCGCGACGACGGTGCCTGCCTCACTATCGATCAACACGCGCTGGGCGTAGACGCCGTTGTCGCTGTCCAACTTGAGGAAGCGGTGGGCACGGGACTGCATGATCTGCGGGAAACCCTGTTGCACCATGCGCATGAAATTCTGCGGACTCTGAAACATCGCTTGAATGGACGGGGCGGCGCGCGCGAAGGCCGCATCGATGTCGCCGGCCCGCATGGCTTCGAGTTGCCGGGTGATCGTCTCTTGGACCTTCGCTGCATCGAGTGATTGTTCAGCGCGCGTTCCTGACGGCGCGACGAACAGCAACAGGATGGCGAGAAGCCGAACAAGCGCGCGCATCTATGTCTCCGATTGCTAGCCGCCGCGTAGTGTTGCCATGGAACATTGATTAGAACAATGGATGTGCGGGTTTCAGCGCGGCGACCCATCACCCGCCAGTCGCGCCAGCGTTTCGGTGCGCCAATCGGCGAAGCGACCTTCGGCGATGGCGTTGCGCATGGCGGCCATCAGTTCCTGATAGAAAATCGTGTTGGCCCACGACAAGATCATGGCACCGAGATACTCCTTCGATTTGAGCAGATGGTTCAAATAAGCGCGAGAATAATCGCGGAACGGCGGCGCAGTGCTCTCCGGATCGAGCGGCCTGTTGTCTTCGGCGTGCTTGGCGTTCTTGATATTGACGCGGCCGTTCCAGGTGAAGGCCAAACCGTGCCGACCGGAGCGCGTGGGCATGACGCAATCGAACATGTCGACGCCGCGCGCCACGCTCTCGATGAGATCTTGCGGCGTGCCGACGCCCATCAGATAGCGGGGCTTCGTTTCAGGCAGATGCGGCAGCGTCTCGTCGAGCACGCGCAGCATGATTTCCTGGCCTTCGCCGACAGCAAGACCACCGATCGAGTAGCCGGGGAATTCGATGCCAACGAGACCCTCGGCCGAGCGGCGGCGCAAAATCGGATCGGTGCCGCCCTGCACGATGCCGAACAATGCCTGCCCCGGTGCGCTGTATTCCGCAAAGGCCTGTTTGGAGCGCGCAGCCCAACGTAGCGACAATTCCATCGCCCGTTCCATTTCCTTGAACTCCGCTGGCAGCTCGATGCATTCGTCGAGCTGCATCTGGATGTCGGAGCCGAGCAGGCATTGGATCTCGATCGAACGCTCCGGCGTCAACATGATGCGCGTGCCGTCGAGATGGGATTGGAACTGTGCGCCTTGCTCGCTCATCTTGCGGATTTTTGACAGGCTCATGACCTGGAAACCGCCGCTGTCGGTGAGTATGGGCTTCTGCCAACCCATGAATTTGTGCAAGCCGCCAAGCCTGTGGATGCGCTCGGCGCCGGGCCGCAGCATGAGGTGATAGGTGTTGCCGAGCAGAATGTCGGCGCCGGCATCGGCGACTTGATCGAGATAGACCGCCTTCACTGTTGCCGCCGTGCCGACGGGCATGAAGGCCGGCGTGCGAATACTGCCGCGCGGCGTGATGACTTCGCCGAGACGCGCTGTGCCATCCTGGCTGATCAGGCGATATTTGAACTCAGAAGTCATAAGTAAGAATTCCGTTTTCCTTCTCCGCGCGGGCGAGGAGAAGGTGCTCGAAGAGCGGATGAGGGGCCGCCGCAAGCTTGAATATGGATCCGCCCCTCATCCGGGCTGTCGCCCACCTTCCCCCGTGAACGACGGGGAGAAGGGAAACTCACCGGGCCACCAGGCCGCCGTCGACGACCATTTCGGAGCCGGTCTGAAATGAAGATGCCGGCGACAGCAGCCAGGCTACCGCATTGGCGACCTCGTGCGGCTGGCCGAGGCGCGCCATCGGAACGTCGGCGAGCAGTTTCTGCAGCATTTTTTCCGGGTCGCGCGAGATGGCGGTCATGCCATCGATCATGTCGCCGGCAATGAAGGAAGGATGCACCGAGTTGCAACGCACCGGCGGTGATTTGCGCGCGCCGTGCAGCGCTACCGACTTGGTCAGCAGGCGAACCGCGCCTTTCGATGCATTATAGGCAACCGTGCCCGGACCGGCGATCAAACCCGACACCGACGACAGATTGACGATGGACGGTGCCTTGGATCTGGCAAGCAGTGGCATGGCATATTTGCAGCCGAGGAAGACGCCATCGACGTTGATGGCCATGACCCGGCGAAACGCGTCGTAACTGGAGTGCTCCACATCGCCTACCGCCACGATGCCGGCGTTGTTGACGAGCCCATCGAGCCGGCCGTGGTCGACTGTTATGGCTGCCATGACGCGCTGCCAATCGCCCTCGCTGGTGACGTCGAGTGCATGGTCCATGCCGGCCTTGCCGGCGAGGTCTGTACGGATGACTTGGCCACCGGCCGCCTCGATGGCTTTGGCGGTCGCAGTGCCCAACGTCCCGGCGGCGCCGGTAATCAGCACGAGGTGGCCTTGCAGGCTGGTGGCGGCGATCGTCATGGCGGCTCCGGTGATCCGATGTGCGGGGCTTGTAGCCTCTCCCATGCCGTTGTCACAATGAGGAACTGGCGGTATCGGTCGATGCCTGCACAAGGGGCTTTTCAAGAGTAGGATTGCGTGCGAACAATGCAGCGACAAGAATTAGATGATTGTCGCAACGGTCGTCACAGGCAGGCAACAATGAGGAAACCCATGAAAATCAGTAGACCGAGCCGTCGTTCGGCTGTCGCGCGGATTGCTGCAGCTGGAATCGCGCTGGCCACCGGCATTGGTGCCGCAATGGCGCAGGACACCATTAAGATCGGCTATATCGATCCGCTGTCCGGCCCCGGCGCGACGGTGGGCGAAGTTGGCCTGAAGACGTTCCAGTTCCTCGTCGAGGAGTTGAATGCAAAGGGTGGTGCTGCCGGCAAAAAGTTCGAGGTGATCGGCTACGACAATAAGACCAACCCGCAGGAAAGCCTGATCCAGGCCCAGAAGGCGGTCGATGCGGGCGCGCGGATCATTACGCAAGGTAACGGCTCCGGCGTCGCGGCTGCACTGGTCGACTGGGTCAATAAATACAACGAGCGCAACCCGGGTAAGGAAGTGCTGTATCTCAACTACGCAGCCGTCGATCCGATCCTGACCAACGACAAGTGCAGCTTCTGGCACTTCCGCTGGGATGCCAATTCCGACATCAAGATGGAAGCGCTGACCAACTACATGAAGCCGAAGACCAACATCAAGAAGGTCTATCTGATCAACCAGGACTACTCGTTCGGCCAATCGCTGCGGGCCATTGCGCGCACGATGCTCAAAGCCAAGCGACCCGACATCGAGATCGTCGGCGATGAACTGCATCCTTTGCTGAAGGTGACGGACTTCTCGCCCTATATCGCCAAGATCAAGGCGTCCGGCGCCGACACGGTGATCACCGGCAACTGGAGCCAGGACTTCGCGTTGCTGCTGAAGGCGGCGGCCGATGCCGGCCTCAACGTCGAATGGTACACCTACTATGCCGGCGGCACCGGTGGTCCGACGGCGATCAAGCAGACGGGGCTCAACCACAAAGTCTATGCGATCGTCGAAGGTTTCCCGAACGGTGAGTTAGCGGCTGCTCGCGAGACGGAAAAAGCCTTCCGCGCCAAGTACAACTCAACGAACTTCTATCCGCGCGCCTTCAACGAGATGCGCATGCTGGCGGCGGCGATCAACAAGGCCAACAGCACGGACGGCGCTAAGGTCGCGGCGGCCCTTGAAGACATGAAGTTCGAGGTGTTCGACGGCGGCGAAGGGCAGATGCGCAAGGACGATCATCAGTTCTTCCAACCGATGTATCTCGGTTCGTTTGGCGACATCGACAAGGCCAAAGAGCCATTCGACGAGGAAGGCACCGGCTGGGGTTGGCGCCAACTTGCCAAGATCGAATTGAAAGACACGATGCTGCCGACGACGTGCAAAATGGTACGGCCGTAAGCGCGGATCGGATGCTCTCCGGCGGGCGTCCGGCAATGACCTCGTAGACATTATGTAGTTGGGTCAAGCCTCTTGGCACGACCCAACAGCATTGCTTGCGAATGTCGTGTTGGGTCGCGCTGAAACGCTTGACCCAACCTACAGTTTTCGTCTTGAACCGAGGTCTGCAGACCGTCGAGGACCCGTGCTTGAGCTTGTGCTGATATCGACGCTGAATGGCGTCTTGTATGGCTTGCTGCTGTTTTTGATGGCCAGCGGGCTGACGCTCATTTTTTCGATGATGGGTGTGCTGAACTTCGCGCACGCCAGTTTCTATATGCTCGGCGCATTCGTCGGCTATCAGATCAGCAAGTGGGCAGGCTTTTGGCCGGGGCTGATATTGGCGCCGCTGATCGTCGGCGCCGCCGGCATGCTGGTGGAGCGGTTCGGCCTGCGCAACGTGCACAAGAACGGGCACGTCGCGGAGCTGCTGTTCACGTTCGGACTTGCCTTCGTCATGGAAGAGCTGGTGCAGATCGTGTGGGGGAAGGCGCCGGTCGACTATCGCGTGCCGGCATTGCTGGACTTTCCCGCTTTCACGCTCTTCACAACCAATTATCCAGCCTACAAGCTGTTCATGCTGGCGATCTCGCTGGCCATCTTCGTCGGCCTGTTCGCCATGCTGACGCGAACGCGCATCGGACTGATCGTGCAGGCGGCACTGACACATCCGAACATGGTCGCCCATCTCGGGCACAACGTGCCGCTGATCTTCATGTCGGTGTTCGGGGTCGGTGCGGGGCTGGCCGCGATTGCGGGTGTGATCGCGGGGCCGGCGCTGGTGACGCAATCGACGATGGCGGCGTTGCTTGGGCCGATCTTGTTCGTGGTCGTCGTGGTGGGCGGCCTGGGATCGCTGTCGGGGGCATTGGTCGCCTCTTTGCTGATCGGGCTGCTGCAGACCTTCGCCATTTCGTCGAATGCGTCGATGGCTGATCTGTTCGCCTTTAGCGGATTTTCGCCACAGCCGAATACAATCATGAACGATCTCTGGCGCGTCAGCGTGGCGCAGATCGCGCCGATCCTGCCGTACCTGCTGCTGGTGCTGATGCTGATGTTCCGTCCCACCGGGCTAATGGGGAATCGCGAGTCATGAGCGACATCCCGCTGCCAAAATCGTCCGTGACACGAGTGTCTCAGCGCGGCGCCGAGAAGGGCCTGCCGTGGTGGCTGCTGCCGTGGCTGGCCAGCGCCGTCGTGCTGTTGGCACTTCCCTTCATCTTCAGGTCCGATACATATCTGACGGTCATGAGCCTGATGGGCATCGCGATCGTATTCGCGCTGTCCTACAACATGATGCTGGGCCAGACGGGCATGCTGTCGTTCGGCCACGCGGTTTATTACGGGCTCGGCGCTTATTTCGTCGTGCACACCATGAACTGGGCGATTGCGACCCGCGCGCCGATCCCGTTGCCGCTGATGCCGCTGGTCGGCGGGTTTGCCGGGCTGGCGTTCGCGATCATCTTCGGCTGGCTGTCGACCAAGCGCAGCGGCACCACGTTCTCGATGATCAGCCTGGGGCTGGCCGAACTGGTGGGATCGAGTTCGCTCATCCTGCGCACGTTCTTCGGCGGCGAAGAGGGCGTAACGACCAATCGCACCAAACTGCTGCGGCTGACGGACTGGACGTTCGGTTCGCAATTTCAGATGTACTATCTCATCGCCGGGTGGTGCCTGATATCGGCGATCGCCATGTATGCGCTGACGCGCACACCGTTCGGACGCATGTGCAATGCGGTGCGCGAAAACCCGGAGCGGGCGCAGTTCGTCGGTTACAATCCGCAGGTGGTGCGCTACATCGCATTTTGCCTGAGCGGATTTTTCGCGGGTGTAGCCGGCGCGCTTGCGGGCATCAACTTTGAATTGGCAAATGCCAACTTGTTCGGTGCGTCGCAATCCGGGACGGTGCTGCTCGCCACTTTCATCGGCGGTATCGGGACGTTCGTGGGGCCTGTGCTGGGCGCGGTATTGGTCAGCTATCTGCAGGTCATGCTGAGCGACATCACCGAAGTCTGGCAATTGTATTTCGGCCTGATGTTCATCGCCGTCGTGATGTTCGCGCCGGGTGGGTTGGCGGGCTTGGTATTGATGCATGTGCCCCTGTTGCGCGCGGGCGTGCTGGGGCGGGTGGTGCCGAGCTATCTGCTGGCGCTGATCCCGACGGCGATGTTGCTGGTGGGCGTTGTCATGTTGATCGAGATGACGGTGCAGTTGGCGGTCAAGCAATCCGAAGGGCCGGTGATGAAGTTGTTTGGCGTCGCCTTCAATGCCAATCTGCCCGGGCCGTGGTTGGTGATGCTGATGCTGCTGGCTGGCGCATTTGTTTTGTTCCGATTGATCAGTCCTCGCATGGGTACGGCCTGGGATAACGCACGTTCGGCGGCCGCCGAGCGGGGGATGGTCGTATGAGTGACGCGCCCGCACTGGAGATCCGCAATCTCAAGAAAAGTTTTGGCCCTGCGGAAATCATTCGTGGCGTCAATTTGGCGGTGCCGAAAGGCGAGCGACATGCGGTCATCGGCCCGAACGGCGCCGGCAAGTCGACGCTGTTCAATCTGATCAGCGGGCTGCTGGTTCCGACCTCGGGCGACGTGCTGCTCAACGGCGAAAAGATCTCGGGCAGGCCGGCTTACGAGATCAATCGCCGGGGGCTGTCGCGCAGTTTCCAGGTGACGAACATCTTTCCGCGCATGAGCGTCTTTGAGAACGTGCGCTGTGGCGTGCTGTGGTCGGCGAAGCAGAAGTACGCGTTCTGGCGCGGGGTAGAGGCGGCGCCCGGTGTGAATGAGCGCACGGAGAAAGTGCTTGAGGAGATTGGTCTGGTCGAGCGCCGGAATGTGTTGGCAGGGGTGCTGACATACGCCGAGCAGCGTGCGCTTGAAATCGGCGTGACAATCGCAGGCGGCGCCGATGTCATTCTGCTGGACGAGCCGACCGCGGGCATGAGCCGGCACGAAACCGACGTCGCGGTGGGGCTTATCCGCCGTATCAGCGAGGGCCGCACCTTGATGATCGTGGAACATGACATGGGCGTCGTGTTCGGGTTGGCGGACCGGATCTCGGTGCTAGTGTACGGCGAGATCATCGCCACCGGACCACCGGCTGAAATTCGTGCCAGCGCTAAAGTCAAGGAAGCTTATCTGGGCGAGGAGGCGCACGCATGAATATGTCTTCGCCAACCGCATCGACACCGATGTTAGAAGTGCGCGATCTCCACGCCTACTACGGCAAGAGCCATATCCTGCAGGGCGTAAATATCACGATCGGCGCAGGCGAGGTCGTCAGCCTGCTGGGGCGCAACGGCGTCGGGCGCTCGACAACAATCAAGGCGATCATGGGTGAGGTTGCGCCGGTGGGCACGGTGAACTTCAAGGGGCGCAGCATCGTCGGGCTGCCAAGCTATCGAATTGCGCGGCTCGGGCTCGGCTACGTACCGGAAAATCGCGACATCTTTCCGACGCTGACCGTGCGGCAAAATCTGGCGTTAGGGCAGAAGAAGGCCAACGTCGACGGCCGCTGGAAGCTGCAGGACATGCTCGATCGGTTCCCCAATCTCGCACGGCGTGCGGACACAGCGGCGGGCGTGCTGTCGGGCGGCGAAAAGCAGATGCTGACGATGTGCCGGACGCTGATGGGCGATCCCGATCTGATCATGATCGACGAACCCACCGAAGGGCTGGCACCGCTGATCGTCAAACAGGTGGGCGAGCTTATTTCTGAGATCGCCGCGCGGGGCCTCGCCATCCTGCTGGTCGAGCAAAAGCTTTCCATCGCGCTGGATATTTCCTCTCGCATTTACGTCATGGGGCACGGCCACGTTGTGTTCGAAGGCACGCCGAAGGACCTCGCCGCCAACGCAGAAGTGCGCAAGGAATGGCTGGAGGTATAGGCTATACTGTCGAGCGAAACATCCGACCTGCCGATCTCTTTTTTTCGTCATGGCCGCGAAGGCGGCCACCCAAGCACGCCCATTTTTTGTCACTGCGACCGATCCAACCACTGCCTATGATGTCGTGTCCGGGCTGAATTTGAAGGCGGCGCATCTTTGCAGCTTGCTTGGGTGGCCGCCTTCGCGGC
>JANXWC010000265.1 GCA_025351355.1 Hyphomicrobiaceae bacterium | reverse complement strand
GCGCGCATCGGCAGCCATCCGATCAACCGGCTCAGAGAACTGCTGCCCTGGAACTGGTCGCCACCGGCGACGCAAAGCGTCGCCGCCTGAGCCGGCCTCCGTCAAGCAAAATGAGCCGTAGTCTCGGACTCTCGCTTACGCATCTGAAGGCCGGCGGGCTGGTGTTGTTCGACCTCACGTCGAGCTATTTCGAGGGCGCGACGTGCCCGCTCGCCAAGCTCGGCTACAGCTGCGACGGCAAGCGCGGGACGCTGCAGGTCAATTATGGGCTGTTGACGGACGATCGTGGTTGCCCGGTGTCCGTGTCGGTGTTCGACGGCGCGACCGGCGATCCCAAGACGCTACTGCCGCAGATCGAGAAGCTGCGCCGATCCTTTGCCATCGACGACCTCGTGATGGTCGGAGATCGCGGCATGATCTCGAACGTGCAGATCGAGGCCATGCGCACGCTGGACGGCATCGACTGGATTACGGCCCTCAAGAGCGGCGCCATCGCCGCGCTGGCGGCGGACAAGACGCTGCAGCCGGATCTGTTCGACGAACGCAATCTGCTGGCGCTGATGCACACTGACTATCCCGGCGAACGGTTGATCGCTTGCCGCAACCCCGCGCTCGCCAGGCTGCATACGGAGAAACGCCAGGACCTGATCGCGGCGACGGCGCGCGAACTCGACAAGGTCGTGGCCATGGTTGAAAGCGGAAGGCTCGCGGGCGCCGCTGCGATCGGCGTGCGGATCGGCAAGGTGATCGGCAGATATAAGGTCGGCAAACACTTTGATCTCGCCATCGAGGACGCGGCCTTCTCGTTCAGCGTCAGCCAGACGCGCGTTGCCGCCGAGGCCGCGCTCGACGGCCTCTACGTGATCCGCACCAGCGTCGCGGCGGCCAATATGAGCGTCGAGCAGACCGTGCTGAACTACAAGCGCCTGGCCGAAGTCGAGCGCGCCTTCCGGACCATGAAGGGCGTCGACCTGACCGTCCGCCCGATCCGTCATCGCCTGGAAGGCCGTGTGAAAGCGCACATCTTCCTCAGTATGCTGGCCTATTACGTGCAGTGGCACATGCGCCAGGCACTGAAGCCGCTGCTGTTCGCGGACGAGGCGAAGGCTGAGGACAGAGCCGGCCGCGATCCGGTCGCCCCCGCCAGGCGCTCGCAAGCCGCCCTCGACAAGGTGCACAGCCGGCAGCTCGCCGACGGCACGCCCGCCATGAGCTTTACACGGCTCCTGGCGCACCTGGCGACGATCGTGCGCAACGCCGTGCGGCCCATCGGCGCCAAGGCCGGCACACCGCTCTTCACGCTGACAACCCGGCCGAACGAGAAACAGCAGCAGGCCATCGACCTCATCGCCAAGATCGAAGTGTAGACAGGCGCCGCCAGCCCGCTTCAGTCCCAACAGATTGAAGTCAAAGCTAAATCATGATCTGTTGGCGGGGAACTTCGGATTAGCCACTGCCGTTATCATATACAGCCAGCAGGATAAACGAAAAGATTCTGTCATTTCAGGGTATTGGATGGTTGCGGGGGCTTCCACCCACTCCTGTTATAGCGCGCGACGGCACTGTTCCAGGCGTGTTCCGCCCGGCGGCAAAATCCAGGATTGCCATCAGTTCGCCGCGTAAGTTGGCGTGGACTTCGCCGCGCTTTTTGCCGGGGTTCAGAACAACGTCGCCGATCAAGGATCGAATGGCCATGGCGGCCTCCATGTTGGTTTCCAGGTCAACTTTTCCGTCGGTCAAATAGGCCACCTTCCGGCGGTACATCTCCGCGATGTTCGGATTGACGTCCGGCAGCACCGGCTCGACGGCTTCCATGCGGGCGACGATTTCGGCCTTCTGCTGCTCAAGGTCGGCCATTTGAGCTTTCATGGAGGGCTGGTAGAGACCGTCCATGATGGCGTTCATCACGCCAGCTATGGCACGCTCAACCTTGGCCAGTGCCTGTCGGTCGAAGCTGTTCTGCGCCCGTCGTTCCTGCTTCAGACGGTTCAGTTCATCGTGATAGGCGCGCACGGCCGCCGCGACGGCCTCGGATGACACAAGTTTTTCGGTCAGTCCCGACAGCACCCGTTGCTCGATCGCTGGCCTGCGGATCGTCCGGTTGTTGTCGCAGCTTCCCCGGCGATGGTGATTGAGACAGCCATAGCGGTCGCCGACGACGATCCCATAGCCGCCCTGACAAACTCCGCACGTCAGCAGCCCCGACAGAAGAAACGACGGACGTCGGGCGGTATGGGGCCGCTTCGCGTTCGCCTCCTTGGTCGCAACAATCGAAGCTGCGAAGATCTTCGATAACTCGGCTTGCCGATCCCGAACCTCCTGCCAGAGCGCATCGTCGACAATGCGCAATTCCGGAACCTCGGCGACGATCCAGTCCGCTTCGGCGTTCCGGCGTGACACGCGCTTGCCGGACTCTGGGTCCTTCAAATAGCGCTGACGATTCCAGATCAGCCGGCCGATATAAAGTTCGTTGTTGAGAATGCCGGTGCCGCGAATGACATGCCCACGGATGGTCGTATCGCCCCAGGACCGGCCGAGCGGGCCGGGGACGCCCTCGCTGTTCAGCTTCACAGCAATGCGGCGCGGCGGATGGCCAATTGCGAACTCGTGGAAAATGCGCCGCACGATGTCGGCTTCGTCGGGTTTGATGCGCCGTTCTCCATTGATGGGTTGACCGGCGGCATCGATGCTCTTGACCACCTCGTAGCCGTAGCAGAGCCCACCACCCGACTTGCCCGCTTCGACTCGTCCCCGCAGACCTCTACGTGTCTTGTCGGCGAGGTCCTTCAGGAACAGAGCATTCATCGTGCCCTTGAGGCCGACATGCAGATGCGAAATCTCGCCCTCGGATAGAGTGACGATCTTGACATCGGCAAAGGCCAGCCGCTTGAAGACACCAGCCACATCCTCCTGGTCGCGACTCAACCGATCAAGAGCTTCAGCGAGAACGACATCGAATTTCCCGCGCAAAGCATCGGCCAGCAGCGATTGGATGCCCTGCCGGATCAGCGATGCGCCGGAGATGGCGCGATCCTGATAGGTCCCGACCACGGCCCAATCCTGCCGCGCCGCGTGAATGCGGCACACCTTCAATTGATCTTCGATGGAGGCGTCGCGCTGGCTGTCGGACGAATATCGCGCGTAGAGGGCAACACGGGTCATGGCGTGCTCCTTGTGATTTGGCGTTGTTGGACCTGAATCGATCGGGCAGGCAACTGCTGAAATAGTGTCGGCGAAGATGTGGCCGTTGTCATGGCGCATCCTCGGAATCGTTGTCGTTGGCAGGCTCCGCAAGATGCAATTGCTCGCGTGCCATTTGTTTGCCAATCGCGCGCGCGACGGTGAGGAGGCGCGGATCAAGTGCAGCCGGCGCGCCAGTGCCGTTGTCGTTCACAGCGCGAAATGCGCAATCTGAATGTTGGTCATCGGAGCAGGAATGGGGCTTGTCGGCCATCATCTGGAGTAGCCTTGGTATTTTGTTGGGGCATACCCAAGTTTCAGTTGCCCTTGCCCGAAAGGTCAAGGAGGCATCGTAGGAAAAAGCGGGAACTGCCGGGAAGATTGAGGAAATCTAAGGAAGTCAATTGTGTTCAGCTGCCAACGACATAGTCGCGTCGTCAGCAATCGGACAGCGAGCATCCTACAATCTAAAAATGTAGGACAACTGGACAATCGGCACCGCGTGTCCTACATTGCACGAAAGTAGGACAACGCCATGCAATCGATCGATCTCGCCACCCAGACCACCTTCGCCGAGCTGCTCGAGCGCACGCTGGATGCCGATTTCGACGAGCAGTTCCCCGAGCGTGGCACTTTCCGGCGCAAGAAATCCAAGGACCGCTTCTATTGGCAGTTCCAATGGCGCGAAGGTACGGCTGTCAAGAGCCGCTATGTCGGCCCGGTGACCGATTCGTCCATCACCGACCGCGTCAACCGTTTCGCGCAGATCAAGTCAGACTTCAAAGGACGCCGGGAACTTGTGCGGTCCCTGGCGGCGGCCGGCTTGCCAGTTCCTGATCGCCTGTCCGGCGCGGTCATCGAGGCCATGGGCCGCGCCGGCTTTTTCCGCCTGCGCGGCGTGCTCGTGGGCACGCTCGCCTACCAAGCCTATGCCGGCATCCTCGGCGTCCGTCTCGGCGCGCGCCAGCTTATGACCCAGGACGCCGACTTCGCGCAATTCTGGGGCGTCTCCGAAAATGTTGGCGACGAGATGAAGCCGCCGCTCGAAATCCTCAAAAGTGTCGATGACAGCTTCCGGGCCGTGCCGCATCTGGGCGATCCGTTCGTTTCAACGCAATACCGCAACAGCGCCGCCTACCGCGTCGATTTTCTCACACCCAACCGGGGCAGCGACGATCACCAGGGCAAACCCGCCAAGATGAAGGCTCTGAGCGGCGCCGGCGCCGAACCGTTGCGGCACCTCGATTTTCTGATCCATCAGACCGAACGCTCGGTGTTGTTGCAGGGCGGTGGCGTCCCGGTTGTGGTTCCGAGGGCCGAGCGCTTTGCAGTCCACAAGGTGATCGTCGCCGTCGAGCGCCGCGACACCGCAAAATCCGGCAAGGACACGGCGCAGGCGGACTCGCTGATCCAAGTGCTGGCCAAGAAACGGCCGATTGAGCTTGCCGAAGCGTGGAAGACTGCTTGGGAAGCTGGCGAGCGCTGGCGCGACAAGCTGGAGAAGGGCCGGGCGAGATTGAGCGAGGAGGCTCAGGCGGCGCTGGACGACGTGGCCGGGAAGCTGGCTGAGGCCGTGAGGCGGAGGCGCAGACGATAGATTGGGGTTGCGCAGTGCTTGACGCGCTTGGTGTCTGTCACTGTGAAGGGTTTCGGACGACGGCCCGCGTGCGCGGGGCAAACTCAGTGCAGGGCCGTCATCCGGACCCCCTTCACAGAAGGCGACATTGAGTGGGTGTCGCAATCTGTCAACGCCGGAGTGAAAGGGGACCAGCGGGCCGGAGCAAAAGGGAGCCAGTGACGGCGGTGCTGGTTGACGCAGAAAGGCCCCC
>JANXWC010000263.1 GCA_025351355.1 Hyphomicrobiaceae bacterium | reverse complement strand
AGATTAACGCCGTTCACGTGGATGAGAAGCCATGAGCGAACAAATGCGCGAGGCGTTAGCGGCGATTGAATTTTACGGCTCCGATACATTATCCGGGCGAGTAGATGATCCGGCTGATGCGGAATGGTATCGAGAGGCCGTGGTGGAAATGACAAAGCTAGCCACAACCACCCTCGCCGCATCCCCAGCAGAGAAGCAGGAGCCGGTGGCATGGGCAGACCCTAACGAGATGCGCGAATATTTTGCATCTAGCATGAAACCCGCGGCCACAATTTACTACCAGCGTTATGGGCGTTATACGAAACCACTCTACGACGCCGCTCCCGTGGATGAGACCGGACAGGGGGAGCTATCCGGCAATCAGTATCGCAAGCGCCCGATTGTCATTACCGCGATTCGATACCGCGCTGGCGAACAAGATGGCGAATTTTCGGCTGATGTATCCACTGGTCGCGTTCGCTACCCAGAGGACGGCACCATGCTGATCCAAACGCTTGAGGGCGTCATGTGTGCGCAGCCCGGAGACTGGATTATCCGAGGAGTGAAGGGCGAACTTTACCCATGCAAGCCGGACATTTTCGCCGCTACCTACGAGTCTGCGCTCCCCCATCCGACCGATGGGAAGGACGGACAGAAGTGAAATATTTTCACACCCCGCATCCTGAACGCGCAGCAAAGCGCCTTTGCAAGAAGCACAAACTGGTTGTCGCCTATCCAGATGAATTTGTTTGCTTCCGGTGCAATCAACAGTAGAGCCGGACACCGCTTCATCTCACTGCGGCGCGACAGGCGGCGAGGTCAGCGGCCTGTTCATCTGCTCTCTGTAAAACCTCAAGAAGTCGAGGGTCAACGGCGTCTGCATCCACGGCTCCGCCGAGTAATCCGGGGGCGGCGGGCACGGCACTCGTTGCAGTACGATCTGTTTCTCCGGCGTGTTCGCGCACCCAACGATCATGCTCAAGACGATAACGGTCGCGCACAGTCGTAAGCTGTTTTTCATGGCTGTTGTTCACCTCGGCTAGTTTTTGAATGTCTTCGCGTTTGTGGCGCTCGACTTCGGCTTTTGCCTGCTCGCCCGCCGCCGTGACCTGCGCGGCCAGCGTGTCCTTCAGGGCCAGCTCCTTGTCACGCTCGGCAATGGCTGTATCCCGCTCGCTGACCAGCGCAGTCCGCTCGACATGCATGTAGCCGATGGTCAGCAGCAAACCCAGTATGACAACGCCTAGCGCGGCGTAGACGTATTGGTTAATCATGTTTCGGCTCCGTCCCTTGTTTGAACCACAGCGCCGCACCGCCCGCCGCCATGACGAGGCCCAGCCCGGTGCCGAATCCCTGCATGTCGAACGGCTTTGCTTGCGCCAGCACCGTCCAGCAGGCAAGGAACAGGAACACGAAGACCGCCAGCGCCCATAGCACGCGGCCCACGTCATAGTCCTCGCCGTTGGCGGTGGTCAGGCAATCTTTTGTGAATCGCCGGATTATGTCGTTCACGTCGCCCCCTATTCCGACTGCGCCAACTGTTCCGGCAACTGTTCGCCCGTCGCCAGCTCGAACTCATTGCCCAGCACGGGATCTGTCGAGAAGTCGGTCGCGGTCAGGCCGAACGAGTGCGCGCCGTCCGCCCACGCCATGAATTTCTCGAAGGCCGCGCCGCTGTTCATCACCGCGTCGAGGCCCAGCAGCTTGCCGAACTTTGTGCCCGGCAGCACGCAGCCCGCCGTATCCAGATCGGTGTTGCCGATGTGGAACAGCACGCGCTCGTGGCCGCTCACCTTGATCTCGTAAGTCTCGTAACCGCCACGGTGAAACACCGTGCGCTCGCAGCCGTAGGATGCGCCGGGCACGAACAGCGACTTCCATCCGCCCAGTCCGTCAGGGAATGCCTGCGTGCAGAACACGCCGATCTTCACGTCGTTCGCGACGAGGTTGCCGAAAATTCCGTCTTCGCGCTTTTCCGTAATGCGTAGTTCGAGCATGTGTTACTCCTTGAAAATGTCCCACCAGAATTTGAAGAGGTGCGGCGGCTCGCCGTGATGCGTCACCATGTAAACCAGCGTCACCGGCACGACGACGATGCCGACGCACAGCGCCAGAAACTTCACCATCCAGCGCAGCGCACGCGTGGCGCGATTGAACAGTCGCGAGGCGGCGGCCATGTCTTTCAGGAAATCAACGATGCCCGCCGTGTTGGTCACGACAGTCGCCGTCATGTCGGTATTTTTTTTCAGGTTACTCATTATCCCGAGCTGGTTCTCTTCGAGAGCGGCCACGCGTCGCATCAGCTCCAGATCAACAACCCGCCGCTCTACGTCTACGCCGTTTTCGCCGTATATCATCACAGCGTCCCGTACCGACTGAGTCGTTGCATTGCCAGCGGTAGGATTGGTCGTGATGATGTTTGAGGCCATGGGCTATTTCTTGTCGAGCCGTGCCAGTTCGGCGACTTGGGCGCTATCGACCTGACCCATCGAGGTTGAAAGAATCGTCCATAAAGTCTGACCCGTTCCTGGCGTCATGCCGCTGACTTCCGTTTCCACCGCCGTCCAGTCATTGCCTGTAGAGGCTGCGTTCAGGACTGCCATGAGTCGCCGGCCCTTTTCTCTTGCCGTGAGGACTGCATCGACATACTCGGCTATGTCGTTTGAGGTGTTGCTCGAAGCGCCTATGCCATACTGAATTCTTGTGCTTGCCATGATTTATCCCTTAAACAGGTTTACCGCGTGGATCAATCCAGCCGATCGTTTGCATTGAATAAGTAGCGTTGGTCACCCCGCGCGTACCGACTTGGCTGCTGGTATTCGTCCAGCAACGTACTTGCGCGCCAGTGCGAATGGTGTTGGGCGTTCCGTTGGAAATATTGATTGAGCCAAGCGGCGTTGTGTTGAAATTGCCCGCCGCAACGTCAGCCACAGCAGGATCAGTAATGAGCAGTGAACAACTGGCAATCGTTACCGCTTCCAGCACGGCCTGGCCAATCCACTCGACCTTGACGGCTGGCGAGTTGACCGAGACCAAAGTTCGATTTGCCGTGGTAAGGGCGGCACTGCTCACATCCAAAGCTGGGGGGGTACTCCACATTACAGTGTCGCCATGCTGGATCATCGGTTCCCAGGTCGTAGCAGCCAAGAGGGTTTTTCGCGCCCCGATGTAACGATATTTCGTGTAGCCGGAAGGCAAGGTCGGCGTCGTTGCAACATCGAACCCATAATCAACCGTGCCGTCCGAGTCCTTCAGCAAGGCGAACCAGTAATACCAAGTGTTGTTCGCCATCGCGGCAGCGGAAAGTTTACCGCCTGCCGCCGATCCCACAGCCCAAGCAGATTGAGACTTAGCTGTTATTGCCCCACCCTTGATGTTGACCGCATTGGTAGAGTCCATTGCCTGCCCGGAAGCAATGTCATAAGTAGTCGTCGAGGCAGCCGTCAGCGTAAAGCCTGAGATATAATCAAAAGGAAGCAGGCTGACCGGACTTCCGGTTGCACGCGTGATGCTCGTTACGATCATGTTTGCCGTCGTATCGGCAACCACTTCCCAGCGGTCTCCGGCATTCACTACAACGCTCTGTCCTCCGGGGATTTGCAGTGTCGTGGCGTTGTGCGTAATTGTGGGCGTGGAATCGAAAATTACAATTCGCTGATTGCCTGCATAGGGTGCCGTCCCCAAACTGGTTATCGGCCCAGTCGATCCGGTGACGTGGATCGTATTCGCTCCCCCTGACCATATATCCGTAGTCGCTGCAGAAGCCACTGCATTGGCTTTTCTGTTTGCCAGATCGGCGCTGATTGAAGGGTTTGTCGCATTGATAATCCCATATGCCACAGAGGATATGGGATTAGCTAACGACCCGGCTGCGTCTACTGAAACGGTAATCGTGGTCAGGGCGGCGAATACACTCGATACGACCATCGCGTACTTCGTACCCACTGAGTCGATGATCTGCAGTCTCCGGCCTTTGGGGAATACAAGCGTCTGATCGCCCGCTATCGTGAAACTTGTCGCCGATACGTAGGTCGGAGTTAAACCAGAGGCAAGCCACTCCGTAACAGTCGTGGTGGTATCGCCAATGCCCTTGATGTTATCCAGGGGCCAGGGCGTGATGAAATTAGAAGGCGGATCAGGTTCGGTGGATAAAGTCAC
>JANXWC010000245.1 GCA_025351355.1 Hyphomicrobiaceae bacterium | reverse complement strand
TGCCGGCAAACATCACGCTCGTGCCGTTGCCACCCTATTCACCGGAACTCAATCCGGTCGAACGGATCTGGCTGCACCTCAAGGCCCGCTTCCTGTCGCACCGTCTCCTCAACGACTACGACGCCATCGTCGACGCCGCGTCCACTGCCTGGAACCGGCTCTGCGCTGAAACCGGACGCATCACGTCGCTCGCCTCATATCCCTGGATACTCAAGGTCAAACCTTAGGAGGGCTGGTATTATTTGTTGGGCGTGCGACTGACGGAAAACCGCCACACACTTTTCCGGTCGCACGCCGGTCAAATCCACGACGGCCGTGCCGTGCGTGGGTTTGAGTGTTGGCGTGGTGCGCGTAGGGCGCAATAAGCCCTTGCCGTATTGCGCCCGAGGCACGTGCGATGCTGGCGCTGACACGCTGAACCTGCGGCCGGTGCACTACGCTGCGCTATTGCACCCTACGAGGTACGAGCGGCAGGCCGAATATTTGCGACGACTTGCGCGAGGCGATCCAACGGTGCTGTCGTGCGTATGAGCGTCGTCGGCACGGAGAAGTGGCCACGATCCCAGATGAAGCTGTTGGAAGCCGGCACTTTCCAGTGCTGCACCAGGCGCCGCCCGCTCTCGAACGGCAGCACGCGATCGCGGCGCCCGAGGATAGAGACGATCCGATGCGGCGGCATGGGCATGGGATCGACCGGATTGACCAGCGACAGGTAATGCCGCGCCAGCTCGGTGGTCCAGCCGGCGCGCTCGGCGACCTCCCGCGGGGCCCACATGGTCGACAAGGCGCCATCGAGGACGGCGGCGGCCATGTCGCCGGTGTGGGTGACGAGGAACAGGGCGTCGGGGCGGAGATGCACAGGCCAGGCGGCGGATCGGCTGGCGGCCAATTGCGCGGTCATGGCACCAAGGCTGGAGCCACCGAACGCCAACGGGCCAGTCGAGCGGCGGCGCGCCCAATCGGCCAGCACGGCCCATTCCTGCAGGGAGCCGGCGAAGCTGTCGAGCAATCCGACGGGGAAGGCGGCAATCGTCCGCTCGCCGCCGAAGCATCCAGGCGGTTTGCGGCGGCCATGCCAAGGCGCCTCAGGCCGGATGACGCGGAAACCGCGTCGCACGAGCGTCTGGCACTCGTCGAGCAGGCCCTTCCAGTGGTCAAATTCGACGCAAATGCCATGGCCAAAAATGATCGTCGGCGCATTTTCGGCGTCGCGCGGTTCGTGCACGCGGGCATAGACTGTGTCGCCCAGGCGAGCCGATGGACTTTGAAATCGCAGCCAGAAATCGTTGCCGTGCCGGGTCGGAAAGGATCGCGAGACGCCCACCTCGGGCATCATGGCCGGCGGCGCTGAGAGCGAGGCGAAGGCCGCGATTCCGTCGCCGTAGACCTGATTGATGGCGGACGGTGGCTGGATCTGCATCGACGCGCGCGGCACGCCCTGGCGGATCGTCGTGCGCAGGCGCCAGCGTGTCTGATTACTGGCGTCGCTCAGGTTGAGACGCGCGGCCTCGACGGCGCGCAGATGCAGCGGGCCGTAGTCTTTGGCGCCGAAAAAAGCTCGTTCCCATTCGGTATTCATCGCCTCTGCGGCAACGCGTGCCGCGGCGATTTCAGCCAACAGGCGGGTTACTTTTTGCGGATTGGCGCGGACTCTGCCGATGGGCACCGAGGCCTCAAAACGCTCAATGTCGCCCTCTGCAACCTGTGCCGCGGCCCACAGGCGCGAGGCCGGAAACATCATGTGCCGCAGCGCCAGCATACTGGCGCGATCGAACCAGGGGCGGGCCAGCACGGTGCCGGCAATGGCGCGGCGCAGGCGGTCTGGCTCCAGGTCGGCGTTGGCATCCGGGCCGCGTGGCCACCAGATTGGCGCCCCGACGGTTTGGGCAGTTCCACCTTCCGATGCGCCGTCAGCGATCTTGCTAATGATCAGCCCGTCTTTCATCACGTGTCCTCATGGCGGGTCGATGCGGCAACCCAGGTCTGCGCAATTTTACACCTAGTGGGTGACTATACTGTGCATGTGCCGTCAGTACGGAATAGATCTATCGCTTGGCAAGCTCCGCCGATGGTGCATTCTGCAACTGACAGGGGCGGGGGCTCGCAGGTGACTGGATATCTAGCTCAAATTTCCGACGAGGTCGTGTTGCCCTTTTGGGCGCTGGCCGGCCTTAGCTTGTTGGCGGCGCTGGCGTTGCTCGACCGCCTGCTGGTGCCGTCGGTGCGCTGGGCTCTTCGGGTGCGCGCCGAACGGGCCATCGATCGGCTGAATAGGCAACTCAAGCTGCGCATTCAACCCTTCAAGATGACCAAGCGCCACCTGCTGATCGACCGGCTGCTGCACGATCCCGACGTGCTGGCTGCCGTCGATGCCATGGCCGCTGAAGTGCGGGAGCCGCGCGAAGCGGTGATGCGCCGGGCCGCCAGTTATGCGCGCGAGATCGTGCCATCGTTTTCCGCTTACGCCTATTTCAAGA
Organism: Hyphomicrobiaceae bacterium; assembly: GCA_025351355.1. Classification (GTDB taxonomy): domain Bacteria; phylum Pseudomonadota; class Alphaproteobacteria; order Rhizobiales; family Hyphomicrobiaceae; genus JABFRJ01. Next base: position 74,527 of record JANXWC010000245.1, on the reverse strand, counting down.
TCGGCACGCGGCTGGCACGGCGCATTTCCAAATCGCTTTATCGCGTGCGGTTGGGCGTCATCGACACGGCTGCAATCGATGCGATTCCGCCCAATGCCTCGGTCGTTTTTGTTATCAATCATCGCTCGAATATGGATTATATCCTGGTGACCTACGTGGCGGCATCGGCGTCCGCGTTGAGCTATGCGGTTGGCGAATGGGCGCAGGTTTGGGGCTTGCGCAGCCTCATCCGATCGATGGGCGCTTACTTTATTCGCCGCAACTCGCGCGATCAGCTCTATCGTCGCGTGCTGGCGCGCTATGTCGACATGGCGACCAAGGCGGGCGTCGTGCAGGCCATCTTTCCGGAAGGAGGGTTGAGCCGCGATGGCAGTCTGCGCCCGGTCAAGCTCGGATTGTTCGCCTACATGGTATCGGGGTTCGATCCGCAGGGCGCGCGCGATATCGTGTTCATTCCGGTAGGGGTCAACTACGATCGTGTGCTGGAAGATCGGGTCTTGACGGCTGCCGCGGACCTGGCGCCGGGCGATACGCCTCGATTTGGCTTCAGCCCCCTCGTGCTCGGGACATATTTGCTCAGAAATCTTTGGCTCCGCGTGTCCGGCGGCTGGCATCGGTATGGCTATGCGTGCGTCAGCTTTGGTAAGCCGATTTCACTCAAAGCAATTCTCCAGCCGCGCGCGTTGGATTTTCGCGCCATGCCGGTGGACGAGCGTCATGCCGAGATTCAAGTGCTCGGTGAGCGATTGATGCGATCGGTGGCCAATGTGGTGCCGGCGTTGCCGGTGCCTCTGGTGGCGACGGCGATCCTGGCAGGCGACGGCGAACCGCTGACGCTGTTTGAGCTCAAGGGTCGCGTGTTCGATCTCATCGCGCGGCTTGAAAACGCCGGTGCATATGTTCACATTCCTCGTCACGATCGCGACTATGCCATTGAAACGGGGCTTCGCATGTTGCTGGAACGACGGCTGATTATCCTCCAGGATGGGGTCTACACGCGAGTTCCGAAAGAGCTAGCTATATTGCGCTACTACGCCAATTCGATCGCGCATTTGTTACTCAAGTCCGCGCCGGCTTGAGGGGCGGCCGGCCGGTGTATCGCGTCACGGTTGTTGCATCACAAAAATTGCACAATTATCTAATTAGTACATCGCTGTTGTGAAGTATTCGGTGGCAGTGCTATTGGAATGCGTCAAATTGCGACCTGGAAACATCCGGGCGTTTGGGGAGGAACCTTTATGTACCTAAAATCCGCATTGGCGGCTGTTCTGGCCGTTGCTTTCGCTGTGCCGTCAATGGCGCAGGATACGATCAAAATTCCGGGCGTGCTCGAGTTGTCGGGCGCCGGTGCCATCAGTGGCACCAACTTCCGTGACGGCGCACTGTTGGCGATTGAAGACGTCAACGCTGCCGGCGGCATCCTCGGCAAGAAGCTGGTGTTGGAAACCGTCGATACGGCGTCCGATCCGGGCAAGGCCCGCGCAGCCGTACAACGCGCGCTCGACGACAAGCCTGTGGTGATCTTCGGGCCGGTGTTCTCCGGTTCGGTCAACGCGACCTTGCCGATGACCAACGAGGCGCAGGTGCCGCAGATCATCGGTGGCGAGGCGGCTAACATTACATCGCAAGGCTCAAAGTATATCTTCCGCACCTCGTTCGGCCAGAACGTGTCGATGCCGAAGATCGCCAATTACCTGCGTGACGGCGCCAAGGCCAAGACGCTGGCGATCGTCTACGTCAACAACGACTTCGGCAAGGGTGGCCGCAACGCCATCATGAAGGAACTCGAAAGCCGTGGCATCAAGGTGGTCGCTGACCTGTCTGTCGAGGCGGGGCAAGCGGACTTTGCCGCCGATGTCGTCAAGGTCAAGAGCGCCAACGCCGACGCGGTGTTCGTTTATCTCAACGAAGAAGAAAGCGCGCGCTTTCTGATCGAGGCGAAGAAGCAGGGCCTCGACAAGCCCCTGATCGGCGAGACGACGTTGCTCGGCCAAAAGGTCATCGATCTTGCCAAGGATGCTGCCAACGGCGTCAAGGGTCACGTCGGCCTGACCATCGATGCGCCGGTGCCAGCTGTTGCCGATTATGCCAAGCGCTTCGAAGCCAAGTACAAGTACAAGTCCGACCACAACGGCATGAAGGGCTATTTTGCGGTCATCATGCTCAAGGCGGCGGCGGAAAAAGTCGGCAAGTTCGATCCGGTCGCCATCGCAGCCGCGTTGCACGGCATGACCATCTCGCCCGACAAGCAGCCGGGGATCATGATCGAAGCATCGTGGGACGACACGGGCGAAATCGATCGCGTTTCCTACCTGGCGGAAGTCAAGGACGGTAAGCAGGTTATCACTTCCACCTTGCCGAAGCTGAAGCCATAAGCAGCGATGCGCGTTGATGCAGAGGCGCGTTTCAAATCCATTGCGCTGAGCCATCCGCTCAACGCGGAACTGTTGCGCCGCCTGCCGGCAATCGGACTTCCCGATTGCTGGCTGGTGGCGGGTTGTTTATTCCAGACGGTTTGGAACGCCATTGCCGGCCGGCCGCTCGCCGATGGCATCAAGGACTACGACATATTTTATTTTGACGAAGATTTAAGCTGGGACGCCGAGGATCGTGCCATCGCGCGGATGCGCGGAGCACTCGCCGATCTCAATATTGCCGTCGATTTGAAAAATCAGGCGCGCGTGCATCTCTGGTACGAGCAGCGCTTCGGCAAGCCTTACCCACAACTTCATTCGGCACGCGACGGCATCGACCGGTTTTTGGTGGCGGAGACATGCATCGGCCTATCGGCGGGGCAGGCCGGTAATGATGTCAGACTTCATGCGCCGTTCGGCGTCGACGACATATTCGATGGCATCTTGCGGCCCAACCCGCTGTGCGTCGATCCGGCGGGTTTTGCCGCCAAGGCCGCGAGCTATCGTCAGCGGTGGCCCCATCTTGTGATCGCCAGCGCGCTTCCGTCAAAACAATCAACGCCTTAATCTCGGTCATTGGCTGAACGGCGAGTAAACGAGCCATTCCGGTTTCGTTCAAATGCCAAGCCGTAATTTCCTGAAACCGAGATCGAACAGGACGGTATGCCCCGCTTCTCCGATCCCAAAACACAGGCGCACCCGCGGCGCCAGACCCAGGAGATAGCCATGACCATCAAGCTCTCTGCCCTCGCTATCGGTGCCGTTGCCATCATTGCCACGCTGCATCCGGCGGCAGCCGAATCGTATCGCAGCGACGTCCGCGAAGACGTGCGCGAAATCCGTGGTGATCGCGCAGCTATTGCGCGGGATGAGGCGCGTCTGCGTGAGGAACGCAGCGAAGTTGTGAAAGCGCGCGCCAAGGAACGCTATGACCTCGAGCACGGCAATCTGGCGGGCGCGGCACGGGACTATCGCGAGGCTCAACATGAGCAGCGCGACGTGAATGCAGCCAATCGCAAGTTGGCGGCAGATCGCGCCAAGCTCAGCCATGACGTGACCGACCTGCGCCACGACGTGCAGCAGCATCGCCGTCATTGGTTCTGGTGAACCCAGGCCGGCGGAAGCCGACATGACCAGGCTGAGCGCGGGTTCCGCAAGGGCCCCGCGCTCAGTCTTTTGTTGCAGACCAATGCCCTTGCACCGCTGCGCTAGGGCAGCTAAAGCGTGGCGCAGAGCCCGTGGGGCCGCGGGGAAACGCGGTGACCCCTGGTCCCCGTTTCCTGAAGCAAGGGTGGTTTCATGCAGAAGATCAAGGTTGAAGGCACCGTCGTCGAGATGGACGGCGACGAGATGACCCGCATTATCTGGCAGCTCATTAAAGACAAGCTGATACACCCCTACCTCGACATCAATCTTGAATATTACGATCTTGGCGTCGAATACCGTGACAAGACGAACGATCAGGTGACCATCGACGCGGCCAACGCCACCAAGAAGCATGGCGTCGCCGTCAAGTGCGCGACAATAACGCCCGACGAAGGCCGGGTGCAGGAATTTAAGCTCAAGGAAATGTGGAAGTCGCCGAACGGCACCATCCGCAACATCCTCGGCGGTTGCATCTTTCGCGAACCCATCATCTGCAAGAACGTGCCGCGCCTCGTTCCGGGCTGGACCAAGCCGATCATCATCGGCCGCCATGCTTATGGCGATCAGTACCGCGCCACCGATTTCAAGTTCCCCACAGCCGGCACGCTGACGATGAAGTTTGTCGGCACCGACGGCAAGGTCATCGAGCGCGAAGTGTTCAAGGCGCCGTCTTCCGGTATCGCGCTGGCGATGTATAATCTCGACGACAGTATCACAGATTTCGCGCGCGCTTCGATGAACTACGCCCTGAGCCGCAAATATCCGCTGTATCTCTCGACCAAGAACACCATCCTGAAGCAGTACGACGGTCGCTTCATGGAAATCTTCCAACAGATCTTCGACAGCGAATTCAAGTCCAAGTTCGATGCCGCCAAGATCACCTATGAGCATCGCTTGATCGACGACATGGTGGCCGCCGCCATGAAGTGGTCGGGTGGCTATGTTTGGGCGTGCAAGAACTACGACGGCGACGTGCAATCCGACACGGTGGCACAAGGCTTCGGTTCGCTCGGCTTGATGACGTCGGTACTGGTGACGCCGGACGGCCAGACGGTGGAAGCCGAAGCCGCGCACGGCACGGTGACGCGCCACTATCGCGAACACCAGAAGGGCAAGGAGACATCGACCAACTCCATCGCCTCGATCTTCGCCTGGACGCGTGGCTTGGCTCATCGCGCCAAGCTGGATGACAACAAGCAACTTGCAGCGTTTTCCAACACACTCGAAAAAGTCTGCATCGACACCGTCGAAGCCGGCTTCATGACCAAGGATCTGGCGCTGCTTGTCTCCGCCGATCAGAAATGGCTGTCCACCACCGGTTTCCTCGACAAGATCGACGAAAACCTCAAGCAGGCAATGGCGTAAAACAGCTTGTGGCCGGATCGATGATCCGGCCTTTTCTTTGCGTTTGAGTAGGGTACGTATCGGTTCGAGCGGGTTTATCCGGTGCCAGATGCGCTCCTCCGCCCGCGTCGGCAAGACCCACTGACTGCCCGATAAGGCCGATCAGCCCTGCGCCTTCTGGCCGTAGGATTTGAAGCGCTCGAGCACGCGATCCATTTCGTCGTCTGGCAGCACGTGCGCCGGCCCCAGTTGCAGCACTTTCCAATATTGCTCGGCCAGCACTTCCACATCAGCGGCGAGTTCGAGGGCCGCAGCCAACGTCGCGCCCATGGCGATCTGGCCGTGATTGGCCATCAGGCAGGCATTGCGGTGGGCGAGCCCGTCGGCGACGTGCTTGGACAAGGCCTCCGAACCAAAGGTGGCATAGGGCACGAGTGGAATATCGCGGCCTCCTGCCGCCGCCACCATGTAGTGGAACGCCGGAATGGATTTGTGTGCGCAGGCCAGAACCGTCGCATGCATGGAATGGGTGTGCACGATGGCCTGCATATCCCCGCGTTTCTGATAGGCCGCAAGATGAAACCGCCATTCGCTCGACGGCTTGCGACCGCCCGTCACGGTGTCACCGTTCGCCGTCATGTGCACGACATCGGAGGGCTCGGTGGCGTCGTAGGCCATGCCGCTCGGCGTGATCAGCATGCCACCGTCGATGCGGCAGGAGACGTTGCCGCCGCGGCCCGGCGACAGGCCGCGCGCGCTCATCTCGCGTGCGGTGGCGATGACGGCTTGGCGGGCTTTGTGGTCGTTGTCGTGCATGGGTGTTAAAATCGAAAAGAGGGGAGTTTGAGGGGGCACCCCTCAAATGGGTTATAGGGCAATAGTCCTATTCGCGTAGCGAAAACGTAGCTCACGGCCTCGCGCGCTCTGGATAAAGTTCCAGCAAGTGATGAGGTTCAGTAACACCGCGCTCGGTGATGATGCCTGTGACCAGACGCGCGGGTGTTACGTCAAAGGCCGGATTGGCGGCCAATGATCCGGGCGCAGCAATGTCGACGCTTACAATAGCGCCATCCGGCAATCGACCGGACATTGCCAGCACTTCGCTCGGCGAGCGTTCCTCGATCACGATCAGGCGGCCGTCTGCTAAGGTCCAGTCAATTGTGGAGTGCGGCAGCGCGACGTAGAACGGCACGCTGTTGTCGCGCGCGGCCAACGCCTTCAGATAGGTGCCGATCTTGTTGCAGACATCGCCGTTGGCGGTGACACGGTCGGCGCCGACGATGCACACGTCGACCTCTCCCTGCTGCATGAGATGGCCGCCCGCATTATCCACAATGATGGTGTGCGGCACGCCGTGGTGGCCGAGTTCGAAGGCGGTCAGCGCTGCGCCCTGATTGCGTGGGCGCGTTTCGTCGACCCAGACGTGCAGATCGAGGCCTGCGTCATAGGCGGCGTAAATGGGCGATGTGGCGGTCCCCCAATCGACGCACGCGAGCCAGCCGGCGTTGCAATGCGTAAGAATGTGCAGCGGGCCTGATTTCGATTTTTGCGCGGCGAGCTGTCTGAGGATCTCTAGGCCGTGCCGGCCAATCCGGCGGCAGTTTTCGACGTCGGCCTCGGCTATTTCGGCGGCTTCTGCATAAGCGACGACGCCGCGATCCTTCAGTGCGACAGAGATCAAGGCGTCGCGCATCTGCTCCAGTGCCCACCGCAGGTTGACCGCTGTCGGACGCTGAGCTGCAAGCAGATCGACGGCTGCGCGCATGGCGACATCGGTGGGATCGCTGCGCATCGCCAGCGCCATGCCGTAGGCCGCCGTAACGCCGATCAATGGCGCGCCGCGCACCTGCATCGTCTTGATAGCGCGGGCCGCATCAGCAACGGTGCGCAGGTAGGCAACTTCGAAAACGTACGGCAGTCTAGTCTGATCAATGACCGCCACCGACCAGCCATCGTCAGCGAGCCAAATCGTGCGGGTCGGTTTGCCGTTGATGTTCATGGGTGCGCCATGGTCGTGTTACTGATGCGCCGCCAAAATTGACAGCCTCGCACAAGTGACTGGGCCGCAAGTTACCACAGCACAGGTGCACCGAGCGTGGCGACCTTCGCATCGGCTGTCACCAATGTCAGCCCTTCGATCAAGGCCTGGGCCGCGAGCAGCCGATCGAACGGATCGCGATAGGGCGATTGCATGACACCGGCTGTCCGCGCGTGGGAGACAGCAATCGGTAGCAACAAGAACGCGGCCTTCTTCAATTGGTCATCAAACGAATCGAGTAACCGGGCGGCTTCTGGCCATTTGCCAGCCTCCACTTTGATCGCAATCTCCCAACACGAAACGCTGCTGACAAAGACCTCGGCGCCGTCGGACTCGATCGCCGCGTAGGCGGCGACCGTCATCTGAGTGGGTTCTGTGAGCCACCAGAAAAGTGCGTGCGTGTCGAGCAGAAGCCTCACGCGTCGTCCCCATACCAATCACGCAGTTCCTCTTCCGTCATCGGTTCCATCAAGCGCTCTGGAACCTGCATCTTGCCCTTGAGCTGTCCAGGGACACGTGGTTTCGCCAATGGCACAAACTTCGGCATGGTGTCGGTGACGCGTTCTTCGACACCGCCAGCCACCCGCGATGCCGTCAACCGGACCGGGCCCAAGCCGTCATCGATAGTGATGACTTCGCCACGGCGCGCCCGCGCGATGAGGTTTTCGAGATGTTCCTTGGCTTCTGAGAGAGTGACGGTATCCACAGGCCGCCTCCAGTTGCGCGAATTCTACCAGTCAAACACAAAAAGCAGGCATTGACTACGTCGAGCGCACACATATTGGAAGTTGAATAGTTTCGGTTCCCTACCTCTCAAACCTTTTAAACTTGATGCGGTGCGGGTCGGTAGCGTGATCACCAAGGCGGCGCTTTTTGTCTTCCTCGTAGTCGGCGAAATTGCCTTCGAACCATTCGACGTGGCTGTCCCCTTCAAATGCGAGAATGTGCGTGCACAGGCGATCGAGAAAAAAGCGATCATGCGAGATGACCACGGCGCACCCTGGGAAATCTTCCAGCGCGCTTTCCAGCGATGACAACGTTTCTGTGTCGAGATCATTGGTCGGCTCGTCGAGGAGGAGCAGGTTGCCGCCCTCCTTCAGCATCTTGGCAAGATGCACGCGGTTGCGCTCGCCACCCGACAATAGACCGACCTTCTTCTGCTGGTCGGCGCCCTTGAAGTTGAACCAGCCACAATAGGCGCGCGAACTCATTTCCTTTTTCTCGCCGAGCTTCATGATGTCCAGACCACCGGAGATTTCCTCCCACACGGTTTTCTTGTCGTCGAGATGATCGCGGCTCTGGTCGACGAGGGAGACTTTCACTGTCGGACCCAGGCGAATGTTTCCCTTGTCGGGCTTTTCTTGACCGCGGATCATCTTGAACAGGGTAGTTTTGCCGGCACCGTTCGGGCCGATCACGCCGACAATGCCGCCGGGCGGCAACTTGAATGACAGATTGTCGACCAGCAACCGATCGCCGAACGCCTTCGACAGCTCTTCCACTTCGACCACAACACCGCCGAGACGCGGGCCGGGCGCGATCTGGATCTGCGCCTTGCCGACTTCGGCGCGACCGGCTTCCTCGGCCAGTTTTTCATAGGCCGAAATACGCGCCTTGGATTTGGCCTGCCGCGCCTTGGGCGATGAGCGGATCCATTCCAGTTCGCGCGACAATGCCTTCGCCTTGGATTCTTCGGCGCCCTTTTCGGCTTCCTCGCGCTTGGCCCGCTGTTCGAGCCACGACGAATAGTTGCCCTTGTAAGGCACGCCATGGCCGCGATCGAGTTCCAGCGTCCACTCGGTGATGGTGTCGAGGAAGTAGCGGTCGTGGGTGACCAGGATGACGCAGCCGGTATAGTCCTTGAGGAAGCGCTCCAGCCAGGCCACGCTTTCGGCGTCGAGATGGTTGGTCGGTTCGTCGAGCAGCAGGATGTCGGGCTTCGACAGCAGCAGGCGCGTCAGCGCGACACGGCGCTTCTCACCGCCGGAGAGATTGGTGACGGGGCTGTCGCCGGGCGGACAGCGCAGCGCATCGAGCGCCTGCTCCACCTGCGTATCGAGATCCCACAGATTACCGGCGTCCATCTCGTCCTGCAGGCGCGCCATCTCGTCGGCGGTTTCGTCGGAGTAGTTCGACGCGATTTCGTTGTAGCGGTCGACGATGGCCTTCTTTTCCGCGACGCCTTCCATGGCGTTGCCAAGCACGTCTTTAGTGTCGTCGAGGTGCGGCTCCTGTGCCAGATAGCCGACGCGGATGCCGGCGGCTGGGCTGGCTTCGCCGAGATAGTCGTCGACCACGCCGCCCATGATCTTCAGCAAGGTGGATTTACCGGAACCGTTGAGGCCGACGACGCCGATCTTGGCGCCAGGGAAGAACGACAGGCTGATGTCCTTCAACACCTGCTTGCCGCCCGGATAGGCCTTGGAGACCTTGTGCATGTGATAGACGTATTGCGGGTTCGCCATGGCGGGCGTCTCTTTCTCGGACAGGGGAGCGCGGGTTGGCCGCCTTGTAGCCGAGGCAGCTCCGAGAGACAACGGGTGGGTTGGGCCGTGCAGCCAGGGGGCGCTATTGGCGGAGCTACTCACAGGCTTCCTGCACCGACAAATTGATGCCGTAGGACGGCAGGGTGCCGAGCCCGTTGAAGGTCGAAGCCCACCACGCGAACTCGACTTTGCCGTCGGTCAGCGGCACCCACGTCGCATAGCCGGATCGTGTGCCCTCATTGGCGACGTTGGTTGCGGTCTGTCCGCCGTAGTTGCACGTCAGGCTTGTCGTCTGATCGCCAACGGCGCGAAAGGCCACATGCAGATCGGCGGGCGCAAACAGCGTCGGCGCGCTTTGGCCGACGTTGGTGATCAGGAGTACTCCGGACAGAAAGGCTGCTTTCGCGCTACGTGGAACGGCGCCGCCCGACCGCTCGGTGATATCGACGACATGCCATTGTTCGGGTGGCCAGCCGAGGCCGTTATAGGAATTGACGAAGATCTCGCCCAACCATTCTCGCGGTCGCACTGACAGCAGGCGGCGCGAGCATGTAAACATTTTCTTTGCGTTGGGGGGCGGTACAGCCCAAGTTCCGATGGCCGGTAGTTCGACTTTCGGACACGCACTCGCGTCCCACGGCGTGCTCGCCTTTGAAGTCGATGGCGCCAATTGAGCCAGCACCAGCATCGCAAGCCCCTTTGTGAGTGTTACGATACATCTCGATGCCATCGTCGCGTCCATTCGGTTTCTAAATGCAATTCACAATGCCGGCATCACTTTGATAGCAGTTTTCATGAGTGCTTAAAGCCCAAGCAGGACAATACCGACCAACTGAGACTTGCCCTGCGCCACATCCCGGACCACAGTGCCGGCCAGTGACCGGGGCGCGACAGAAATGGGCGCGCGGAGATGGAGCAGTATTATGCGTTTTCGTCCTTATTCGAACCATGGCAAGCCGCGTCTGGCAGTTGAACTGGATGGGCATGCAATCGACCTGCACGACCTCAACGCCAAGTTCCCCCACGAACTGGACGATGTGATCGCTGGCGGACCGAAGCTGCTCGCCGACATCGCCGTGAAGCTCAAGGCGCACACGGGTAAGGGCCACGCGATCGACACGTTGAAACCGCGCTTCCCGTTGGCGCGACCCGGCAACGTCTATTGCCTCGGGCTCAACTACGCAGCCCACGCCAAGGAAGGCGGTCACGAGGTGCCGAGCTATCCGGCGCTCTTCCTGCGCACGCGGGAAAGCCTGATCGCGGCGGGCGAACCGATCGTGCGGCCGACGCAATCGGAGCGGCTCGACTACGAGGCCGAATTGATGATCGTCATCGGCAAGGGCGGACGACGCATTTCCGAGGAGAAGGCGCTGGAACATGTCTTCGGCTACACGCTCTTCAACGACGTTTCGGTGCGCGATTATCAGCGCAAGACGTCGCAATGGACGCCGGGCAAGAATTTCGATCGTACCGGACCGGTCGGCCCTGTCGTCGTAACGGCAGACGCGCTACCGAAAGGCGCTGCGGGTTTGCGGATTTCGACGCGCCTCAACGGGCAGACGCTGCAGGACGACAACACGCACAATATGATGTTCCCCGTCGCAGTGGCGATCGCCGCGATCTCTGAATTTGCGACATTGAAGCCCGGCGATCTCATCGCCACGGGTACGCCGCAGGGCGTCGGGCATGCCCGCAAGCCGCCACTGTGGATGAAGCCGGGCGATACCGTCGAAATAGATATCGAGCAGTTGGGCATCCTCACCAACACGATCGTTGCCGAAGAGGCGTAGGCGGCCCCGCGTTCGTGGTGTAGGTGACGGCAACGACGCGACTCAGCTACGGAACGGGGCAGTTCGCCGTTTTCGAGGACGCCATGCTGCCGGCCCGCATTCCCCCATCAGAGAGTTTCTCGCCGCGTCAGGCGCATCGGGAAATCTTGCTGTGGACGACGAAAGACGGCCGCGAAATTCCGATCGACGAGATGAGCGACGATCACATTGCGAACGCTGTGCGGGTACTGACGCTGTGGAAATCGCGCGCCAGGAAGCGCGATGCCGGTGATCCCGTTCTGCGCGAACTCGCCGACGCCATCGATCGCTTCAAGCGCATCATGCGCCAACGGCGTAGGCTCACCGCTCGCGAGGGCGACGATGCCGGCAACGGTTCAATGAAGCGCCTCGGCTTCAGACGCCGCTAACGCAGCAGCGCCGTTCATGCCTCAGACTGTGTCGCGCCGCCGTCCACCGGAAAGATCGCGATCTGAAACAGCACGCCGCTTCCAGTGACGCCAAATCTTTGTTCCGGCCTCGCAGGGCCGGTAGCGACCAGCGCATCGCCAGCCCTAAGACGCATGACTAGTTCTGCGGAGGTAACGGCAAGCTGGCCGCGCGTTAGCACGAACACTGTCGTTGGTGCCCTTAGCTGGATGGCAGCGCGGCCCGTGGCAACGATGCGCCGTACGGCGTGCGTAAAGCATCCGCGGCGCGTCATCACGTTGAGATCGCGGATCGGCCCATTGAGCAGGGCCGCGGACGTCGGCACACCGCCATCGAACGCCAGCGCTTCGTCACCCTCGCGCAAAGTTGCCGCAGGCTTGCCGTCGATCGTCAACGCGATGCCGTGGCCAGCGATGATAGCCAGCGTGCGATCGATGCCCGAAAAAATCGAGAATTGGCCGTCGCTCGCCACATCGGCGATACTGACGCGCCAGCCAAAGTCGTCGAACGCCGAACCGACCGGCCCGGTGGCAATTTCGGTGGTGGTGCCGCCGCCGTTTTTCCATGGCATGCGGCGCTGTTCGGCGGCGGCCAGATAAGTCAACCCGTCGACGCTCACCGGTTGCCACGTGCCAAATCGAGGCTTGGCAGATCGAGGCCTTGCTCGCGCGCGCAGGCGATGGCCATATCGTAGCCGGCATCCGCATGTCGCATAACGCCGCTGGCCGGATCATTCCACAGCACGCGTGCGAGGCGGCGCGCGGCGTCCGCTGTCCCGTCGGCGACGATGACCATGCCAGCGTGCTGCGAGTACCCGATACCGACGCCACCGCCGTGATGCAACGACACCCACGTCGCCCCGCTGGCGCAATTGAGCAACGCGTTCAGCAGCGGCCAGTCCGACACCGCATCCGAGCCGTCACGCATCGCTTCGGTTTCGCGGTTGGGGCTGGCGACGGAGCCACTGTCGAGATGGTCGCGGCCGATAACGATAGGCGCTTTCAATTCGCCGCTCGCCACCATCTCGTTGAACGCCAACCCGAGGCGATGCCGGTCCCCCAAGCCGACCCAGCAGATGCGCGCCGGCAGGCCCTGGAATTTGATGCGCGCCTTGGCCATGTCGAGCCAGGTGTGAAGATGGGCGGCGTCGGGCAGCAATTCTTTCACCTTCGCGTCGGTGCGATAGATGTCTTCCGGATCGCCTGACAGTGCCGCCCAGCGGAAAGGACCGATGCCGCGGCAGAACAGCGGCCGGATGTACGCCGGCACGAAACCCGGAAAATCGAAGGCCTTCGCCAACCCCATGTCCTTCGCCATCTGGCGGATGTTGTTGCCGTAATCTAGTGTCGGGATGCCGCGCGCGTGGAAATCCAGCATCGCCTGCACATGGCCGACCATCGATGTTTTCGCAGCCGTCTCGACCGCTTTCGGATCGGCCGCGCGGCGCGTCGACCACTCGGCCAGCGTCCAGCCCTTCGGTAGATAGCCGTTGATCGGATCGTGCGCACTGGTCTGGTCGGTGACGACGTCGGGTCGCACGCCGCGGCGCACAAGTTCCGGAAATACATCGGCGGCGTTGCCAAGCAAGCCTACGGAAACCGGCTTACCCGTGCGCTTGGCATCATCCATCAACGCCAGCGCCTCGTCGAGAGTGGCGGCTTGCCGGTCGAGATATCCGGTGCGCAGGCGCATCTCGATGCGGCTCGGCTGGCACTCGACGGCGAGCATCGAAGCCCCCGCCATGGTTGCGGCCAACGGTTGCGCGCCGCCCATCCCGCCGAGGCCGGCAGTCAAGATCCAGCGACCGGCGAGGCTGCCGCCGTAGTGCTGTCGGCCGACTTCAACGAACGTTTCATAGGTGCCCTGCACGATGCCCTGGCTGCCGATGTAGATCCACGACCCCGCCGTCATCTGGCCGTACATCATCAGGCCCGCCCTATCGAGCGCATTGAAGTGGTCGAGCGTCGCCCAGTGCGGCACCAGGTTGGAGTTGGCGATCAACACGCGCGGCGCGTCCGCGTGGGTGCGGAAAATGCCGACCGGCTTGCCGGATTGGACGAGCAATGTCTCGTCTGCTTCCAGGCGGCGCAGCGATGACACGATGCGATCGTAACTGTCCCAGTCGCGGGCGGCGCGGCCTATGCCGCCATACACGACGAGTTCGCCCGGCCGTTCGGCGACGTCGGGATCGAGGTTGTTCATCAGCATGCGCAGCGGCGCTTCAGTCAACCAGCTTTTGGCGCTGATTTCCGATCCGCGCGCAGCCCGGATGACGCGTTCATTATCGATACGGCGATTGACCGAGTTATTCATGGCGCACTCTTTCAACAGACGAGAGATGGAAACGGATCGGCAGATAGTGCCGATCGGGCGGCGCGCAGCAATGCGCCCTGTTCGATCAAGCCGGCAGCAGTACGCAGATCGTCGGCCATGTAACGGTCGGGCCCGAGCATCGGCACTTCCGCGCGCAACGTCGCGATAACGGCGGCGAGCGCGGCGCTGGTCGTCAACGGCGCGCGCAGATCGATGCCCTGAGCTGCCGTCAGCAACTCGATGCCGAGGATGACGGCGAGATTGTCTGCCATATCGGACAGTCGACGCGCGGCGTGCGCGGCCATCGAGACGTGATCTTCCTGGTTAGCGCTGGTGGGCGTCGAATCGATCGAGCAAGGCGTGGCGCGTTGCTTGTTTTCTGCGTACAGCGCCGCAGCGGTTACTTCGGCGATCATGAAACCGGAATTGATGCCCGGTTCTGGTGTCAGAAACGGTGGCAGCCCGAAATTCAAGGCGGGGTCGACGAGGGTGGCGATGCGGCGCTCGCTGATCGCGCCCATCTCTGACAGCGCGAGCGCCATGTGGTCGGCGGCGAAGGCTACGGGCTCGGCGTGAAAATTCCCGCCCGAGACGATCTCGCCGCTATCGACCAGCACCAGCGGATTGTCGGTGACGGCGTTGGCCTCGATGGTCAGCGTGCGCGCGGCTTCGGTGAGGATGTCGAGCGCCGCGCCGGTTACCTGCGGCTGGCAGCGCAGGCAATAGGGATCCTGCACGCGTTCATCGCCGACCAGATGCGATTGCCGGATAACGCTGCCCTCGAGCAGGCGCGATAGTGCAGCCGCCGCTGCGATCTGTCCGGGATGACCGCGCAACGCTTGGATCTCCAGCCGGAACGGAGCAGTCGAGGCCATGGCGGCGTCCACCGACAAGGCGCCCGTCACCAGCGAGGCCAACGCCAGCGCGTGCGTGCGCAATAAACCGGCGATGGCATAAGCGGTGCAAAATTGTGTCCCGTTGATCAGCGCGAGGCCCTCTTTCGCTGCCAGTGTCACGGCTTCCAGTCCGACGGCCGCGAGCGCGTCGCGCGCGGCCAGAGTTCGACCATCGACGAGCGCCTGCCCCTCGCCCATCATCACCGCAGCCATGTGGGCGAGCGGCGCGAGGTCGCCGGAGGCACCGACCGAACCCTGTTGCGGAATGACCGGCGTGACGTTGCGCGAAAGCATGGCTTCGAGTTGCGTGATGATGATCCGGCGAACACCCGATGCGCCGCGCCCCAGTGAAATTATTTTGAGCGCCATCATCAGCCGCACGATCGGCACAGGCGTCGGCGCACCCACGCCGCAGCAGTGCGAAAGGATCAGATTGCGCTGCAAGAGTGCGGTCTGCGCCGCGGGTATCCGTTTCGACGCCAGCTTGCCGAACCCCGTATTGATGCCGTAGGTGGCCGCGTCTGCCTCGGCGACGCTGGCGACGATGGCCGCGGCGGCGTCGACGCGGGGCCAGTAAGTCGCGTCCAATGTAACAGCGGCGCCGGCGAGGACTTCTGCCAACTGCGCCAGCGAAACCTTCCCGGGCGAGACTATGATTGCCGAAGAAGTGCTCATTGTCCCCTCCAGACCCGCGCGTGCAGCGGATTGAAGCCCATGCGATAGACGAGTTCGGCCGGCCGCTCGATATTCCAAATGGCGAGATCGCAGGATTTGCCCGCCTCTAGCGTGCCGGTTTCGGCCAGCAGCCCGAGCGCGCGCGCGCCCTCGCGGGTGACGCCGGCCAGGCATTCGCTCACCGTCATGCGGAACAGTGTCGCGGCCATGTTCATGGCCAGCAGCAGCGACGTCAGCGGCGAGCTGCCGGGATTGCAGTCTGTCGCCAGCGCCATCGGCACCCCGGATGTTCTGAACAGGTCGACGGGCGGTTTCTGCGTTTCGCGAATGAAATAGTAAGCACCGGGCAACAGCACGGCGACGGTGCGCGCCCTGGCCATCGCCGCAGCACCAGCAGCATCCGTGTGCTCAAGGTGATCGGCGGAAAGCGCACCGAAACGCGCGGCGAGGGATGCTCCGCCAAGGTTTGACAGCTGGTCGGCATGCAGCTTGACGGGCAATCCGAGGCTCTGCGCCGTCTCGAACACGCGCGCGGTTTGTGTCCCCGAAAAGGCAATGCCTTCCATGAACGCGTCAACGGCATCGGCGAGGCCGGCGCCGGCGACCGCGGGCAACATTTCCCGGCAGACGCGATCGATGTAGGCGTCCTTGTCGCCGGCAGCTTCACTCGGCAACGCGTGCGCGCCGAGAAACGTCGTCTTGATCGTCACCGGTCGCATAGTGGCCAGCGCGCGCGCCGCAGACAATTGTCGCATTTCGGTAGCTGTATCGAGCCCGTAGCCGGACTTGATCTCGATTGTCGTCACGCCCTCGGCGATCAGCGCGTCGAGCCGGGGCAACGCAGTGGCAATCAATTCGGCCTCGCTCGCCGCCCGAGTGGCAGTCACCGTCGAGACGATACCGCCACCGGCGCGCGCGATTTCCTCATAGGTCGCGCCCTGCAAGCGCAACTCGAATTCCTGCGCACGGTTGCCGCCGTACACCAGATGGGTGTGGCAGTCGACCAGTCCCGGCGTGATCCAGCGGCCGTCGCAATCAACGCGTTCGGCAGCGTCGACCGAGGGTGAAAAATCTTTGGCCGCTCCTGCATAAACGATCCTGCCATCGCGCGCAGCGATCACGCCATTCTCGATCGCCCCGAGATCGGGCAGGTCGGGCCTGAAAGTGGCGAGTCGGGCGTTTTGCCAGATGCGATCGAAGCGCTGTGACATCAGGTCTCCCTGCAATATGGGCAGCACCGTCGAGCGGCGATACTTGACGTGTCCGCGGCATATGTCTAGACATATAATACACCTACAGGTCTGTCCAGCGGGTTTGAAAACTATGTCGGCGCTGCACTTTGCTCGTGCGCTTTTGCCCTCCGGTTGGGCCAACAATGTGCGCGTGATCATTGCCGATGGCGTGATCGCTCACGTGGCAGCGGGACAACCAAGCGCGCCCGACGACGAACGGCATGCATTGGCGATCCCCGGTATTTCCAACCTGCACAGTCATGCCTTTCAGCGAGCGATGGCGGGGCTGGCCGAGATTCGCGGGCCGGCCGATGATACATTCTGGACGTGGCGCGAGACGATGTATCGCTTTGCGCTGGCAATAACGCCAGACGATGCCGAGGCGATCGCCGCGCTTGCCTACGTCGAAATGCTGGAGCGTGGCTTCACCCGCGTCGGCGAATTTCATTATCTCCATCACGATGCCAGCGGTCGGACCTATGCGAACCCGGCGGAGATGGCGTCGCGCATAGCCGCCGCCGCAGCGGCAACGGGCATTGGTTTGACGCTGCTGCCATGCTTTTATGCCCACGCGACTTTCGGCGCCGCCGCGCCGCTCGCTACACAGCGCCGTTTCATCTGCACGGTGGATCAGTTTGCAGATTTGGTAGCGCAGTCACGCACGGCGATCCAATCCGTCGCCGGTGCCAACCTTGGCATCGCCCCGCACAGCCTGCGGGCGGTGACGCCGGATGAACTTGCAGCGATCCTGCCCCTGGCCGACAACGGGCCGGTGCATATTCATGCCGCCGAGCAAACCCGCGAGGTCGCCGATTGTGTGGCGTGGTCGGGTCTCAGGCCGGTGCAATGGTTGTTGCAGCACGCAGCTATCGATCGGCATTGGTGCGTCATTCATGCCACGCACATGACGGACGCGGAAATTGCGGCGCTGGCAGCGACGGGCGCTGTCGCCGGATTGTGTCCACTAACCGAGGCTAGCCTCGGCGACGGCATATTCGCAGCGCGGGAATTTATGGAAGCGGGCGGTCGTTTCGGCATCGGTACCGACAGCAACGTGCTGATCGGCGTTGCCGACGAACTCCGCCAACTGGAATACGCCCAGCGGCTCAAGTTTCGCGCCCGCAACGTGCTGGCCGGCAGCGCAACGGTTTCGACTGGTCGGGCCCTTTTCGATGCGGCACTGCAAGGCGGAGCACAAGCGCTCGCGCAACCCGTCGTCGGTTTGGCACAGGACGCGCGAGCCGACATCGTCACGCTTGATGCAAACCATCCATCACTGGCCGGCCGCAGCGGCGACGCCGTGCTGGATGGTTGGATATTTGCGGGCAGCGCCGACATCATTGATTGCGTCTGGGCGGGTGGCGTCAAGGTCGTTGCGAGTGGCCGGCATCATTTGCGGGATCAGTTGCGCACCCGCTTTAGCGCAGTGGTGCGGAGGCTTGCTGCATGAGCGTCGCAACCGCCGACCGCGCGCGTACACGCGCCATTGCAGTCAAGCCGACGCTCTCGACAAAAATCCGTTCCGATATAGAGCGCCGCATCCTCACCGGCGTCTGGGCGCCCGGACACCGCATCCCGTTCGAGCATGAATTGACACTGGAATACGGTTGCTCGCGCATGACCGTGAGCAAGGCGCTTTCTGAACTGGTTCAGGAAGGCCTGATCGAGCGCCGGCGACGGGCCGGCAGTTTCGTTTGTCGGCCGCGGGTGCTGTCGGCAGTCTTGGAAATTACCGACATTCGCGCCGAGATCGGCGCGCTCGGCCGCGATTATCGTTATGAACTTGGCCGGGCAAAGCGCAGGGTTGCGAAGGTCATCGACCTCAAACGCCTCGGGGTGCGGGCTGCCAAGCAAGTGCTGGCGATCCATTGCCGTCACTACGCCGACGGCGTACCGTTTGCCGTCGAAGACAGGCTGATCAATCTCGACGCCGTGCCGGAAGCTGGGGAGGCCGACTTTGCCACCGAGCCGCCGGGCACGTGGCTATTGGCACACGTACCGTGGACAGAAGCCGAGCACGCGATCAGCGCCATGGCAGCGGACCGGACGACGGCTGCGGCGCTGCGGATTGCCATCGGTGCGGCGTGTCTGGTGATCGACCGGCATACGTGGCGGGGCGCGCGCACGCTGACGGCTGTGCAGCTCGTGTATCCGGCTGAGGCGCACAGGCTCGTCGCCCGCTTTCGAGCCGGGGGAAATTAAAGTGCATTGGGAGGAGGCAAGTTTTTCAAAGGTTGATCGCTAGGAAAGTCACTTGGCATAAGCAGTGAGATGTCGTGAGTCATTTGCAACAGAGAACGAGGTGGTGGACATGCGTTGTATGAAAATTCTTGCAGGGCTGGCCGTGCTTGCAGCCTTTTCGCCGGCCGCGGCACAGGACACGAAAGTATCGATCGGCTATTCCGGCTGGACCGGCTTTGCGCCGCTGACGCTGGCCAAGCAGGCCGACATCTTCAAGAAAAACGGTCTCGACGTGACGTTGACGAAGGTGCCACAGGCCTCGCGCCATCTGGCGATCGCGTCAGGCGACTTGCAATGCGCGGCAACGACGGTGGAGACCTGGGTGGTGTGGAACGCCAACGGCGTTGCGGCCAAGCAGATCTTCCAGCTCGACAAGAGCTACGGCGCCGACGGTATGGCCGCGCGCAACACGATTGCCTCGATCAAGGATCTCAAGGGCAAGACAGTCGCCGCCTCGCCGCCCGGCACCGCACCCTATTTCACGCTCGCCTGGATGCTGAAAAAAAATGGCCTGTCGGTCAAGGATGTGACGGTCGTCAATCTTGAGCCGGCGGCAGCAGCACAGGCATTCGTGGCCGGCCAGAACGACGCCGCGATGACTTATGAGCCTTATCTGTCGACGGTGCGCGCGGCGCCCGACAAGGGCAAGATCATCGCCACCACGCTCGACTATCCGATGATCATGGACACCTTCGGCTGTACGCCGAAGTTCCTCGCCGAAAATCCGAAGGCGGCGCAGGCGCTCGCCAACAGTTACTTCGAGGCGGTGGCGATGATCGAAAAGGATCAGGCGAAGGCTTATGAGATCATGGGCGCCGACGTGAAGCAGTCGGGCGAGCAGTTCGGCAACTCCGCGAAGTATCTGCGTTGGCAGGATAAGGCGTCGAACCAAAAGTTCTTCGCCGGCGAACTGCAAGCCTTCTCCAAAGAGGCAGCGGACCTGCTGCTTGAGATCGGTATCATCAAGGCGATCCCCAAGATCGATGACCTCATCGACACCAGCTACATCAAGTAAGCGTTTCATCGTCAATGCGTCCCGCATCGGCTGCAGTCATGTCGATGCGGGATCACGGCTGTCTATTAGTCGCCAGGATTTTGCAACCCCATGCGTCCGCTCGAACCGGTGCCGTCAAGTCAGCGCGTGGCCTATGGCTTAGCGTTTTTCGCCCTGTTCGTGGGGTTATGGGCATTGGCGACGTTCGGCGGGTTTGTCTCCAAGACATTCCTCGCCAATCCGCTGACGATGCTGCAGGAGGGTTATGAACTTCTCGTCAAGCACGGCTTCCTGTTCGATATCGGCATGACGATCTGGCGGGTGGTCGGCGGGTTCGTGCTGGCGGCGCTGCTCGCCGTACCCGTCGGCGTGCTGATGGGCGCCTACAAACCCGTCGAAGCACTCCTTGAGCCGTTTGTGTCGTTCGCCCGTTATCTGCCGGCGTCGGCATTTATTCCGCTGCTGATTCTGTGGGCGGGTATCGGCGAATTGCAGAAGCTGCTGGTGATCTTCATTGGCTCGGTATTCCAACTGATCTTGATGGTGGCGGTGGCGGTCGGCGGCACACGGCGCGATCTCGTCGAAGCCGCCTATACGCTTGGCGCTAATGACAACGGCGTCATCCGCCGCGTGCTGCTGCCGTCGGCGACGCCCGAAATTGCCGAGATCCTGCGGCTTGTGCTGGGCTGGGCCTGGACCTACGTCATCGTCGCCGAACTGATCGGTTCGTCCTCCGGCATCGGCCATATGATCACCGACAGTCAGGCGTTGCTCAACACCGGGCAGATCATCTTCGGCATCATTATCATTGGCTTGATCGGGCTCATCTCTGATTTCCTGTTCAAGGCGCTGAACGGGTGGCTATTCCCGTGGAAATTCGCATGA
Source organism: Hyphomicrobiaceae bacterium (assembly GCA_025351355.1). GTDB lineage: Bacteria > Pseudomonadota > Alphaproteobacteria > Rhizobiales > Hyphomicrobiaceae > JABFRJ01. Next base: position 53,647 of record JANXWC010000245.1, on the reverse strand, counting down.
CGAAACTCAGCATTGAAAATGTGTCGCGCACGTTTCCCGGCCGCAATGGCACCGCTGCCACGCGCGCGCTCGAGCCGGTCGATTTGGAAATCGGCGACAATGATTTCGTCACCATTCTTGGCCCGTCAGGGTGTGGAAAATCGACGTTGCTGCGCATCGTCGCCGGCCTCGATCGACCGAGTACGGGCCGCGTCGTGCTCGACGGCGGCATGGTCACCGGCCCCGGCGCCGATCGCGGCATGGTGTTCCAATCCTACACGCTGTTTCCTTGGTTGAACGTGCGCGACAACATCGCCTTCGGTCTGCGCGAACGTGGCGTGCCGGTGGCCGAGCGGGTCGCCATCGCCGATGGTTTCATCGCCCGCGTCGGGTTGTCGGGATTTGAAAACCACTGGCCAAAGCAACTCTCCGGCGGCATGCAGCAACGCACCGCCATCGCTCGCGCGCTGGCCAATGATCCGAAAATTCTGCTGCTCGACGAACCATTCGGTGCCCTCGATAATCAAACCCGTGCACTCATGCAGGAAATGCTGCTCGGTATCTGGGAGCGCGCACAGAAAACGGTGCTGTTTGTCACCCACGACATCGAGGAGGCGATTTTTCTCGGCAGCCGGGTGATCGTCATGAGCGCGCGACCGGGCCGCATCAAGGCCGACATTAAGATCGCCTTGCCGCATCCGCGCTCCTACAAAATCAAGACCACGCCGGAATTCGTTACGCTGAAGGCTCGATTGGTCGAAGAAATCCGCGTCGAAGCATTGCAGGCCGACGCGCATGCGTGACATACCGGCCTTGGGAAAAAGCGTGTTGCCGTGAGGATATGAGATGCCCACTCATCTGTTTAATCTGTCCGGCCGGACGGCGCTCGTCACCGGTTCAGCCCGCGGTTTGGGGTTTGCGATTGCCGAAGGTCTGGCGGCGGCCGGAGCCCGCGTCGTCATCAACGGCACTAGCGAAGCGGGCGCGCTCCAAGCGGCGACGGCACTGCGTGCGAAAGGCTTGAACGCCGAAGCATCAGCCTTCGACGTGACGGACGAGGCCGCGATCTTGGCGGCATTCGCCGGATTTGATGCGGCTGGCACGGCAATTGACATTCTCGTCAACAACGCCGGCATTCAGTTGCGCAAGCCGATGGTGGAATTGACCACCGCGGAATGGCAGAAAGTGATTGACGTAAATCTGACGAGCGCCTTCGTCGTCGGACGCGAGGCGGCCAAGCGCATGATCCCGCGCGGCCGCGGCAAGATCGTCAACATCGGTTCGCTGATGAGCGCAGTCGGGCGGGCGACGGTGGCGCCTTATACGGTCGCCAAGGGCGGCATCAAGATGCTGACGCAGGCGATGACCGCCGAATGGGCCGGGCACGGCATCCAGGCCAACGCCATCGGTCCCGGCTACATGATCACCGACATGAATCAGGCGCTGATCGACAATCCGACGTTTGATGCTTGGGTGAAGGGACGCACGCCGTCAAAGCGGTGGGGCCGGCCGGAAGAGTTGGTCGGCACGGCAGTGTTTCTGGCCTCCGGCGCCAGCGATTACGTCAACGGCCAGATCATCTACGTCGATGGTGGCATGCTCGCCGTACTGTGAGCCACAGGGAAATCATCCAGCCACTGGACGGGCGGTCGGCCGCGTGGTGAGTTGGCTACCCCACTGAACACCGGGAGTCCGCCGTCATGAACGTCAAAGGCAAAATCGTCGTGGTCACGGGAGCGGCTGATGGCATCGGTCGTGCACTGGCGCAGGGCGCCCATGCCCGCGGTGCCAAGGCGGTCGTTTGTGCTGACCGCAACGAGGCCGGGGCGAATGAAGTGGCCAAGGCCATCGGCGGCACTGCGTTCGCCTGCGACGTGGGCAAGGACACGGATGTGCGGCGCGTGATCGACGCGACCGAAAGCCGGATCGGGCCGATCGACTTGTTCTGTTCCAACGCCGGCATCGGCGGCCATCGCAGCGAACCGGGCAATGCCGCGTCGGTGTCAAACGAGGATTGGCAGCACGCTTGGGAAGTCAACGTCATGTCGCATATTTTTGCGGCGCGCGCGTTGCTGCCGTTGATGATCGCGCGCGGCGGCGGCTATCTGCTCAATACCGTTTCGGCGGCGGGACTGCTTAATCAGATCGGCAGCGCGGTGTATGCGACGACCAAGCACGCTGCCGTGGGGTTCGCCGAAAATATCGCTATCAGTCATCGCGACCAGGGCATTCGCGTCTCGATCCTGTGCCCGCAGGCAGTCGATACGACGCTGCTCCGTGCGGCCGGCAAGGGCGCCCAACATGTCGACGGCGTGTTGACCGCCGATCAGTGCGCGGACTCCGCCTTTGAGGGGATCGAGGCGCAGCGTTTTTGCATCCTGCCGCATCCAATGGTGGCCGGCTACGTGAAGAAGAAAACCGACGACTACGATCGCTGGATCGGCGGCATGGCCAAGTTCCAGCGTTCGCTGCGGGGCGATAATGGCGGCAAGGCCGGGAGTTGAGGGTTGGACGTCGGCCCGAACAACCCTATCATTGGTCGGAGCTAGCACCGGACGCGGGCGCGAGGCTCGTTTCAACGTCGGTGGTCTATCAACTGGAAGCGAGTGTGCAGAAGCTCAGAAATGAGCGAAGCGCAGTCGGTTTGCGAGGAATAGGCGATGGCGGCAGCGGCAGATGAGAATGCCCGTGGCATTCCACCTCGACCAACACTCTTAGTCTGGGCCGGACGTGCACTCAGTGGTCTCGCAATCCTGGCATTGGCGGTGGACGCCACCGGAATGCTCTTTGTACCCGAGTTGATGATCGCCAACAGCCCGCCGCTCGGCCTGCCCGCCGATCCTGCCTTTCATCGACAGCTAGGTGTCATTCTTGCCGTTTGCACGGCGCTCTATGCTTGGCCGCGTACGTCAGTGCTCGGTGCGATCCTTCTGACGGGATATTTGGGTGGTGCGGTGGCGGCTCACTTTCGAGTGGGTAGCCCACTCGCATCATTCACGCTGGTCGGCGTGTATATCGGCGTCGTTGTCTGGTTGGGTCTTTGGCTGCGCGATCCGCGCGTCCGTGTCCTATTTGTCTAGGGAGCCGAGGATCATGTCGTTTCAGGGGTATCTGGACGCGATCAAAACGAAGACAGGTAAGACCCCAGCTGACTTTCGCAATTATGCGGCAAAAAAGGGCTGGACGGTGGGACCTACCTTGGCACCAGGGGTAAAGCCAGCGGCAATTATTGCCGACCTGAAAGCAACATTCGGGCTTGGGCACGGCCATGCCGTCGCAATCATGGCGCTACTCAAGGGATCGAAGAAGGAAGACGACGCTTGAACGTCCGCGGGCGACCTGCTCGCGATATCGCATTTTTCGGCCCGATGCCGAAGTTAATTCACACCCACCATCAGGCGGGCGCGCTGCTCAGCGCGTCATCGGCGACGCGACCGTCGCTCATGCGAATGATCCGCTCGCAGCGCCGCGCCAAGCCCAGGTCGTGCGTTACGAGAATGAGCGTGGTGCCGCTCTGCCGATGCAGCTCGAACAGCAGTTCGGTTACCTGCGTGCCGGTTGCGGCATCGAGATTGCCGGTCGGCTCGTCGGCGAACAAAATTTTGGGCTTCGGCGCCAGCGCCCGGGCGAGTGCGACGCGCTGCTGCTCGCCGCCGGAAAGTTGCGCTGGGAAATGTTCGGCACGCACGGCAAGCCCCACTTCCGCCAGCCGTTCGGCGGCGACCACAAAGGCATCGGCGCGGTCGGCGAGTTCCAGCGGCAGCGCGACGTTTTCGAGTGCGGTCATCGTCGGCACGAGATGAAAGGACTGGAACACGATGCCGATGTCGCGCCCGCGCACCAACGCCAGCCGATCCTCGCTCAACGCCGAGAAGTCGTGACCGACCACATGCACGCCGCCGCGGCTGGCCCGCTCAAGTCCGGCCATGATCATCAGCAACGACGTCTTGCCCGATCCAGATGGACCGACGATGGCGACGGACGTGGCGCGCGCAATCGAAAAGCTTACCGACTTCAGTATTTCCACAGCCCCGGCGCGGCTGTCCAGCGTCAGGCCGACATCCCGGAGTTCGACGACGTTTCGCCCGTCAGGCTTGGCGTCGGCATTGCGAGAACCCATATGCGGCATTGACGTGACGAGGCTCATGATCGGACAAATCCCCGGCCATGCTTTGGCCGCGCTGATGTTTGTAGCTGGACCGGTTGCAGCAGGCCCGAATGACGCGGTTAGACGGAGACGCAGGTAGATGATGCGGACAAGACTACGCGGACGAACCACGGCGGATGCTGCAGTGCAACGGCTTTGCGGCAGCAGTGCGTTGCACATGGGGGCGTGGCGGCGGGCCGTCAATGCCGCAATCACGCGCGCGTCGGCTTGGCGCGGGGGTATTGCAGGCGCGCTGCTCGCGGTCGGCTGCATGCTCACGGCATTGACGGTGCCTGGCGCATCGGCCCAATCGGCGGCGCCAGGTTCGTCCGATAAGCCTATCAAGATTGTCGCCTTCGGCGATAGCCTCACCGCGGGCTATCTGCTGGCGCCCAACGAGGCATTCCCGGTTGTGCTCGGCAAGGCGTTGGTGGCGCGCGGGTACAACGTCGAGATGGTCAACGCAGGCGTGTCGGGCGACACGACGTCGGCCGGGCGCGAGCGTATCAATTGGGCCGTTCCCCCGGACGCCGACGCCGTCATCTTGGAATTCGGCGGCAACGATGCCTTACGTGGTCTCGATCCGGCTGTGACGCGGCGCAATCTGGAGGCGATTATCGTGGCCTTGCAGGCGCAGAAGGCCGATATTCTGTTGGCCGGCATGCTGGCGCCCCGCTCGCTCGGCGACACCTACACGATGGCATTCGATGGCATCTTTCCCGATCTGGCCAACCGTTACGGGTTGCTGTTGTATCCATTTTTTCTCGACAAGACGGGCATGAAACCGAAACTCAGCTTGGCCGACGGATTGCATCCCAACGCCCGCGGCGTAGAGGCCATCGTCGGCGGCATCCTGCCCAAGGCGGAGGAACTGGTTGCGCGCGTCAAGGCGCGTCGGCTCGCCGCGGCGAAAGGGTAAAGGTAAGAGCACACGCGGTAAATTCTAAGGCGCCATTTGGGAGACCGCCATGCCTCGCCTTTTCTCAGCACTCGAATTGCCCGACATGGCGCGTACGCACTTGTCGATGTTACGCGGCGAGATGGGTGGCGCACGGTGGATGACCGCCGAGAACCTGCACCTGACTTTGCGATTCTTCGGTGACGTGACCGACGCGATTGCCGACGACATTGCCGGCCACCTGCAGGCCATTGTTGCCGACCCGGTTCCGATCGAAATCGCCGGTACCGGGTCCTTCGGCGGGCAGAGCGAAACCGTTGTCTATGCCGCCGTCAAGCCAACACCGGCGCTCTTCGCGTTACAGAAAACGCACGAGCGCGTGGCGCGGTTAGTCGGCCTGGATGCCCCCGATCATGCGTTCAAGCCGCACGTGACTCTGGCCCGCGTGCGCCACGCGCGCCCGTCGCTGTTGGCGCGCTTTCTTGCCGAGACCGGTGCACTTCGCTTGCACGCGTTCACGGCAGATCGCTTCGTTTTGCTGTCGTCACGACCCGGCCGCGGCGGTGGGCCCTATGCGCTGGAAACCGCAGTCGCCCTTGGCGATTAGAGTGCTTCCGGGAAAAGCATGCCCCGGACGAAGATCCGGGGTGTGCGCGGTTTTCCCGATAAGAAGCACGACAAAACAAAGGATTAGGATCGTTCCGTGATTCAACTAAAACCGGAACGACCCTAGGACGACGACGGCGTCACCGATACATGGTGATCGTTCGACGCCGCCGGGTTTCAAGGGGCAGTGGGATTACTTCTTGGCCGGAGCAGTCGGCACCGTCGGGGCGGCGGTACCTGGAGCGGCGGCGCCGATGCCTTGTTTGGCGTCGCGCTTCTCGATGCGGGCCAGGCACGACGGCGATAGCTTGGCTTTGTTATCGCTGAGGCATTGCGCCCGCGCCGCGCCACGCGCCGTGCCGCACAATTTCGCCGCATCGAGCACGCAGGCAGCCTTGGCGACTTCACGCGACTGCTGAACGACAGCGACCGCAGCAGCGCATTCCGGTCCGAGCTTCCCCTGGTTCGCGATCAAGCATTTGGTACGCCCGCTCGAAACGGTCGAGCAAAGTGTCGCGAGTTCCGCCCGACAGGCTTTCTTGTTCAAGCGCCCGACCTTGGCGCCCTTGATGCCACTGGCGGCAGCCGGCGGTGCGGCAGAAGGTGGCGTCACGCCACCGGCTTGTGGCGGAGCGGCTGGCGCTTGCGCCATCTGCGTGCCTGCCGCGTTTCGCTCGCGAGCTTCGAGGCGTTGTTTGACGGTGCTATCGCAGTCCGGCGAGAGCTGGGATTGATGGGCTTGCAGGCACGCGACCTTTTTACCATTGCCCGCTTCAACGCCGGCGCATAATTGGGCGAGGTCGCGCGCACATAGGGAAAGTGCGCCACCTTCAGGTTGTGCTGCAAACGCCGCCGAAACGGCGGCGAAACCCGCGACGGCCAATACGCCGCTGCCAAAAATTCGGGAGATGAGGTCAAGGCGTTGGGCAGACTTCATGGAAGTTTCCTTGCGAAAAAAGCGACCGGGCACGTTGTCTGATACCCACGCTTGACCGTATGTTGTAGGGCAACTGCAGCGGGAAGACGACCGTAAGCGGTGTTTTCCGTCGCGCGAGAAAGTTGCTTTATTCAGACGCTCCGGTGCGCGGCGCTATCGGAACGGTAACCACCTGGCCTTTTTCAACCGAAATCGCCAGTTCGCCCGTCTTGAGCCGCAGCGCGTCTTCGCCGAAAAGTTCGCGCCGCCAGCCTTTCAACGCCGGCACATTCGGTGCCTTTTCGGTCGCCAGCCGTTCGATGTCCTCGGTGTCCGCAATCAGCCGCGGCGCCACCCGATTGCGCGCCGCTGACGCCTTCAGCAGAACGCGTAGTAACTCTACCAGAGCTATCTTATCGGGCGGCACGATCACCCCTTGCTCCTGCGCCGGCAACGTCTTCAGGTCACGCGCCAAACCGGCAGTAACGCAGTCGATGATTTCCCGCGCCCGGCCCGAGCGCGCAAACCCCGTCGATAGCGTTCGCATCTCGGCAAGCTGCTCGACCTTGGTCGGCATGTGGTTGGCGATATCGTACAGTTGCTCGTCGCGCAGGATGCGGCTGCGCGGCACGTCCTGCGCTTGCGCCGCCCGCTCGCGCCACGCCGCCAATTCGATCAGCACAGCCAGGCCCTTGCGGCCTTTGACACGCGCTTTCAACCGCTTCCAGCTGTCTTCCGGCTTGGTCTCGTAGCTGGCCGGATCTTCGAGTACGGCCATCTCCTGTTCGAGCCAGTGCGCGCGCCCGGTCGCCTCCAATTCGGCCTGCAGCTTGAGATAGATTTCGCAGAGGTGGGTCACGTCGCCGAGCGCATATTCCAGTTGTTTGTCCGACAGCGGTCGGCGCGCCCAGTCGGTAAAACGCGAGGTCTTGTCGATGTCGGCGTTGGTCAGCTGCTTGACGAGATTTACATAGGAGATGCTCTCGCCGAAACCGCACACCATCGCCGCCACCTGCGTGTCGAACAGCGGATGCGGGATGATCTTGCCCATGACATAGACGATTTCCACGTCCTGCCGTGCGGCGTGGAACACTTTGACGACGCCGGGGTCGGCCATCAGCTGATGAAACGGCGCGAGGTCGAGCTCCGGCGCCAACGGATCGACGCATGCCGCATCCCCAGGGCCCGCCAGCTGCACCAGGCACAGCTTCGGCCAGAACGTTGTTTCGCGCATGAATTCGGTGTCGACCGCCACGTAGGGATGGCGGGCCAGACGCGCACACAGTGCCGCCAGATCGGATGTCTTGGTTATAACGTTCATAGCCGCGGTATATCGCAGGCCCCCGCCCGCTGTCGCGGGGTTTGTTGCCACCATCCCCGGTCTGCCCCGCCATAACGCGCCTCGAGCGGCACTTTCTGGTGTGCAAGACGGCCACGGGCAACTTTCCGGGGTATATTTCGGTTGCCGGGAGGGGGAGCGGCTTCATTCTTTGGCCGCCGCCCCGACCGAGGGGCTTTCGCACAGGTACGCCGTCAGCTGTTTCGCCATTCACCGCGGTCTTTGGCCCGGTGACGGCAACACCTCCGACCGCTGCCTCGGCTGCCGCCCTGGGCGGACGCAATCGGCCTCTCGGCCATCATTATCGCCGCCGTGTGGATGGGCTTGTTTCCCGATCTGCGCCGATTGCAACGGGTTGATATTTAAAATTCAGCCGACCAGCCCGAAAACGGCGGAATAGACCCCGAACAAAGCGGTAGCGCCCATCGCCACGGCGACCAGCTTGTCGTACCAGCCTTCTAGCCGATAGGGCTCTGGCAGGCGACGCGCGAGCAAATACAGAAAGCCCAACACCAGCGGCAGCAGCAGCGCATTAAGGACCTGCACACCAACGCTGATCGCAATGAGATCGACGCCGCTGCTGACGATCAGCGCACCGGCTATCAGCGTCAACGCATAGACGCCGTAGAACCATTTCGCTTCTTTCGGCGATCGTTCTAAAGTGTGTGGTACGCCGAGGATTTCGCCGATCGTGCGCGCCGCCGTTAATGTCACCACGATCGTTGCGACGATCGCCGATCCGGAAATTGCCAGCGCGAAAATCACTCGCCCGGTCGACACGCCCAGGAATGGCGTCAGTGCGCCGGCAATCTGCTCGACGGTATCGAGCGGCGCGTTGCCGCCGGCTTTGCCGATGGTCGCAGCCGTGGCGATCAACACCGCGGCCATAATCAACTGCGTAACGATGGCGCCGATCGCCGTGTCCCAGCGGGCGGCAGGTAGATCATCCCGCGTCAGGCCTTTTTCGACCACCGACGACTGCTGGTAGAACACCATCCACGGCATGATCACCGCGCCGATGTTGGCTGACACGAGATAAAGATATTTCGGGTCGCTCAACGGGATGTTGACCATGCCCTTGAGCAGTTCGCCGCCGGCCGGCTGACTCTTCCAGGCCACGTAGATAAACAGCAGTTCGAACGCGCCGACCACGATGGCGATCCGCTCTACTGTCAGATAAGATCCGGAGACCGCCATGACGATGAGTGCCAGTACGGCGAGGGCCATCGTCAGCAGCTTCGGTACGCCGAACAACGAGCCCACGCCGGCCAACCCACTCAGCTCGCTGAGAATGGCGCCGAGGCACGCCACGATCAGGGCGACCACCGAAACCCAAGCCCAGAAGCGTCCGAAGTGCTGCGCGATCAGTTCGGCGTGCCCCTTGCCGGTGACGACGCCGAGCCGCACCGTCAATTCCTGCACGATGTAGAGGATCGGCACCAACAGCAGCTGCATCATCAGCAGCTTGTAGCCCCATTGCGCGCCGCTCTGCGCAGCCGTGATGACGCTGCCGGCGTCCGTGTCGGCCAGCATGACGACGATGCCCGGCCCGGCGACCGCCATCATCCGCGCCCAGCTCGTGCCGAGCGGCGGCTTGCTCGCAATATCCGTCATCGAATGATCTCTCAACCCCACATCTCGTTCGCGGCCACGCATACCAAACGGATGTCAGCTAAGCCACTGATATCTTTTATATTTAGAATAAGTACAAAGTGCGCGGAAAATTCTGTGGCCTCGCCTCACATCGACCTGCGTGGCGATGCGGTAAAGGTGTGCCGCAAAGCATTACGACGAGGGCGCATCAAGTTTGCGGGTGAGGCTTTCGAATTCTCGGCGCAGTTCTTCGTTCTTAAAGATCTGCTCGAAGGTAGGGGCTTCGAGTTTTTGGATGGCCTCGAACGACTGCGTCGAATCCTTCATCAGGTTGCGTAGCTGAAAGCTGGCCTCGACGGTTTCATAGGTGTTGTCAGCGATGCGCAGGTCGTGCGTGGCGCGGGCGCGGGCACGCGCAATCTGCTCGCGCTGCTGCAGCAGATAGCGGCGATACCCTTTGGCGGCCTCATCGGCCAGCCGCTGGCTTTCGCGGTTGGCTTCCAGCACGCGCTTCTGGTCGGGCCGGTTCTCGGCGCGCAGCAATTCGCCGGTTTTGGTGCGCGCGGCGGCGATATCCTTGGTAATCGCCTCCAGCTTCGGCAAGTATTGGCCGTCGAGTTTTGCCAACGCCATGTCTTGGGCGTGCACGAGCATCGCAAACAAGGCTGCGTGCATGGCAAAATATTTGCGGGCGGCGCCGACGTTCTCGCCCGATTGCGCCATCAGCTTGGACAATTGCGCGTCGATCGTCTTGGCCGAGTTGAACACCGCGACCAGACGAACGAGATCACCCGACAGTACGCCGTCGAGCAGCATGTCGATCTGCTCGGGCGCCATCTGCACGCCAGACCTTTGCAGCGCTTCGGCAATTTCCGTTTTCTGCTTGGTAATCTCCGAGCGATTGAGATCGATCTTGCGCTTGCTATCCTCGATGTCCTTGCCGAGGCTGTCGACGGTATCGCTGACGATGCCGGGCAGCATGCCGTCCTTCGGCGCGGTCAACTGTTTCTCGCGCAGGCCGACGATGCGGTCGTCGAGGTCGCGGATGTTCTTGCGCAGTCCGTCGATTTTTTTCTGCACGTCGACCACCGGCACGTCGGTGACAACGCCGAGCACGCTGTCCATCAGATCGCGGATCTTGCGCTCCCGATCTTCCCGGGTCTCGGTCCACGGCATGGTAACCAGGAACTCGTCCTTGGACGGCAGCTTGCGCGCCTCGCCGCGGTTCTTGGCGGTATCCTGCAGGATGGCGTCGACGGCCTTCATCAGCCGCTGGGCCTGCTCATAGGCAACATCGCCCTCGCGCGGGTCCTTCGGCTCGAGCAGCGGTGTGGCGGGGGCAGCCTGTCGTCCCTGAGGCTGGTTGGCTTGCGCCACCTGGGTGCCGCTGTCGGACTGCTTCAACAGGTCTGCGATGCCGTCGCGGCGGGCCGATTGCGCGTCGGCAAACGTCGCTGTGGCCATGAGGGCAACCGTTGCCAGCGCGCCGCGTGCGGGACCCGAGACCGATACTGCCATGACGCAACCCTCCATTCACGCCGTCTTTAAGCGTCCCGATTTGGGCAATACGATGTTGCGGCGCCCGTGTATGGGGTGGGGAGATGGTGCGATTCACAAGGAAATGAGCGGGCCCGTTGAACCAAAACAGTGTGACTGACGTTCTCCGTTGTTGGTCAAATAAATCGGTCGGGGAGCAGTCGAAATGCGTGACGGCGAAATGACACCGAGGCCGATACAGGCGCCGCGGGCAAGTTGGCAGGTCTATGCCGTGTTTTTCGCTGTGACCACATTGGCGGCATCGGTCGGCGGCTTGATCGGTCCGGGTACGTGGTACGCAACCTTGCAAAAGCCGACATGGACGCCGCCGAACGGACTGTTCGCGCCGGTCTGGACGCTGCTCTATATCATGATCGCCATCGCCGGCGCACGCGCCTGGCGGGCCGGCTCCGGTGTTTTCACGATAGGCTTATGGGGCCTGCAACTCGTCTTGAACGCCGCCTGGACTTGGCTATTTTTCGGCCTGCATCGGCCGGATCTGGCGTTGATCGACATCGTGGCGCTGCTGATCGTCATCGCGCTATTCGCGGGGAGCGTACGGCGCACCAGTCCGGCGAGTGCGGTGCTGGTGGTGCCCTATCTCGCCTGGGTGAGCTATGCCACGGCGCTCAATTTTGCGATCTGGCGGATGAATGGCTGAATGAAACCAGGCTTATACCAGCGGTCATTATTCTTGACCGATGGTATGCGTGCGCGGGGGTGGTGGGGCGGCCGCGCGCAAACAAAGAATCTGAAACCGACGGTCATTGTTTTTGACCGTCGGTATCAGTTGTGTAGGATGCAGGTCTGAACTCTGCTGTCACGCCCAAAGCGCAATCGAACTTGCTGTCGTGACGTGGGAGCCCGGCGGATGCTCCTCCGTCGACCTCCAAATACTTTCAGTTCACTTGCTTGGCATCACCGCCATATCGGTTACGCGACCGGTCAAGCCTTCGATCGTCATACTTGGCGTGGCCTTGCCCGTAGCAAGGTCGACGGAATGGAGCACGTTTCCGACGAGCAACCAAGCCGAATTGCCTCCCTTGTCATCTGACGAAATGTCGAATGCGGCACCGCCGTCGAGTTTGATGCCGAGAGGACCTACGGTGTTCAAGATGCCATCGTTCGGCGGGGCCTGCTTGACGAGAGTTGCAGTCGCCAGATCGATATCATAAAGCGCTGTTTCTTTGGTTCCGGCGATACTGTTGGTATAGGCGCCTAGCCCAATCTTGGGCGTTTTGCCCTTCATGGCGTCGGTCTCGGCATATTTCAGTCGACCGTCGACGGTTGCTTTGCCATCATCCACATTGATGCGCAAACTGGTGCCATCGCTACCCATGACGCGGAGACGGTCCGCTACTGGATTGAAATCAACAACCATCTCCACGTTCGCCGGCAGCTTTTCGCTGATCTGGCTCTTCATTGTCGTTGCCCCGGTCGAAGCATCGATCGTCACGATTTTGCCATCTGCAGTAACGCCGTAAAGCATTTTGTCAGCCGGGCGAACGTCGATGCCTACTAACGGCCCACCTTGAATTGCAACAGTTTTCGTTACTTTCTTGGCGTCGGTATCTATCCAGACAAGGGTCTTTCCATCAATCAGTCCAGCGACTGTCGCTGCCGATGCCGCCGCAGTTGCCAGCGCTACGGCCACTGCTGCTGCTGACACTAGGACCACAGTTTTAACAAATTGATTTGTTGTGCGATACTGCATGAGTAACTCCTTGAATGCTCCCCGTTGAGCTCATGGAGTTACGGAACTGACTGCTGAAGGTTTCAAAAAATGATCAGGCCACGCGAGTTGTGATAACCCGGGATTGACCCCGCTGGCAGTGGTTGAACCAGATCATCAAGCGCTCAACACCTCGTAATTCAGTCGCTTCAACTCGCGATCTTTGGGCGCTACGTAGAGCACGAAGCCGAGCGGGGCGAGCAGTTCGGAAGCGTGGTTGGCTTTGGTCTGGTCGTCGAGATATTCGACGACGAGCACCAGCTTGCTGTCGCGTCGCATCAGATCTAGCAACCCGCGCGACGACTTGAAATCATCCGCCGGATTGAGTTTTTCCGGGCCGTAGCCGCCATAGACAAGTTCTTCCTTGGCGACACCGTCGAGGTTGGCGCGCAGATCGTCACGCTCCAACAGTTCCTCGGCGTTCTGCATGACGACCATGAACGCCGGGTTGCGCGCCTTCGCATATGCCGACAGTTGCGCAATGAAGGCTACCATGTCGGCCTCGATGTCCGGGCGGCTGCCGGCCACCGATTTATAGCGGCGCTTCAAGTCTTCGTAGACGTCGCATTTGTCGAGATAGACGCCGTCGAAACCGGCAGCCATGACCATGTCGAGTCGCGCCTCTGGCGAGCCGCACATGATCGCCTGCCAACCGGGATGCCAGAAGCAAACGGCGTAGTTTTCCTTCCACTCGGGGTTTTCACCGAGCAGCCATTCCGGTTTATTGCGCTTCCATTGCTTGTCCCAATAGGTTCGATAGCTTTCTGCTTCGCCGATGGAGAGATAGGCCAGCACCAAGCGACGGTTGCCGTCGGATTTGCGCTTGAGGCGCTCGATTTGCGCGGCCGTCAAAGTGGTTTCGTCGGACCCGTCCAGCGTCGTGTCGATGACCAGCAGGTCGAACGGCGAGTGGGCGGCGTTGTCGAGGTCCAAGTTCTGAAGTTGATAGCCCCACGACGCGATCACCGGCACCGACCCGGCAGTGCTGGGTGCACTCGCTCGCGTTGGTGTCGACGTTGCACGCGAAGTTGCCGCAGGAAAGCGCGTAGCGTGCGGTGCGACTTGCGGCGCGGCAGTTGTGTCCGGTCCCTGTGGCAGTTGAAGGGAGGCGCCGCCGCGCAATTGCCGGACGATCAGCACCAGCACAATAGCAAGCGCGATGAGTAGGCCGATCAGAAGGGGAAGCTGGCTCGCAGTCATGGTCGGTCGCATCCGGTCACAGGGCTGATGTGGCAGTATACGCGCTGCAGCCAAAGGGGGGATAGGCCGGTCCGAGCAGCGCCTGTTAACGGCTCTATTGGCATGGTCCGCCGGCATTGTGGACACGTCGGTGCCGACTTATCCCCGTTTTGCGCTCAATAGGCGATCGGCGCCCCGGCGTAGTCTTCGAACACGCCGGTAGTGGTGAGGCTCAGGTGCTCGATCCGCTGTGCGAGACCGGCGGCACTGACGGCCGGCGCGATGTCGGCTCCGGCACCGCCCATGTCGGTCTTCACCCATCCCGGATGATAAACCCCGACCGCAACGCCCTTCGGCTTTAACTCGGTCGCAAAATTGGCCCCGAGATTGGCCGCCGCTGCCTTCGACGCACGGTAGAGGTAGCTTGATCCCGCCGCCGCCGTCGACGAGCCCATGCGCGACGAGATGATGGCGATCCTGCCGCCCTTGGCCGCCGTCACGTTATCGGCCAAGGACCGTACCGTCAGAAATACGCCGGTGACGTTGACGGCCAGTACGTCCGCCCACAGCTTGGCGGTGTTGGTTGGATCAGCCAGCCCGCCACGCGGGCCGATCACCCCGGCATTGGCGATCAGGCGATCGATGGCCCGACCCTTCAGCGAGGCCGCCAGCCGTTCGCAACTCACCGGGTCTGTCACGTCCAGCGCCAGGATTTGCAAAGTCGGATGGGCAGCGGCCAGCTTTGCCAGCTCCGTTGCCGTTTCCGGATGACGCGCGGTCGCCAACACGGTGGCACCACTGCCGGCGTAGTGGCGCGCCAGTTCCAGGCCGATGCCACGGTTTGCGCCGGTAATGAGACAGGTGATCATGGGGGAGGCTCGCTTGCTGACAATTGCAAAGTGCGCAGTAACACTTCGTCAAGATTAACAGAATGGTAACACATTGGCGGCACTTTCCAACGCGTGGATGATGCGCAGCATCGGTCCGATCCTGTTTTGTATTGCGTGAGGATAGTACATGATCAACTTCGAGCGGGGCGCCGGAGCGTCCGTGGTCTTCCTTGCTTTGACGTGGGCGCCGACGCTGCTGCTGCCGTCGACCGCCGCAGCTCAATCTTACGCAACCGGCAGCGGACCCTATACTCAGCCGTACTTGCAAGGCCCTCGCCGTCCGCTCGATGGTACCCCGCGCGACGGCGTCTATTCCGAGCGGCCTGCCCCGCGCTACGAAATCCCGCGCCGCAACGTTGGTCGCGATCCGCGGCCGCCGGTTGATACGCCGCCGGCCATTTGGAACGGCCTCTATGTCGGCGCACAGGGAGGCTTTCGCTGGTCCGATTCCGTCGTAAGCGGCGCGAATTTTTCGAACGCCTGGCAAAGCGGACTGCAGGCCGGCGGCCATTTCGGCTACAACGTGCAGGTCAAGCAATTTGTCGTCGGCGTCGAGAGCGATCTGACGGTCGGCTCGACCAGCGCGGCCAGTACCAACGGCGGCAATTCCTTCTTGCTGCGGGACGGCTGGACATCCACCGTGCGTGGCCGCGCTGGTCTGTTGTTCGGTCAAGCCCTCTTTTACGGCACCGGCGGCATCGCCATGACGGATCGCAAGCTTTTACTGAGCTCACCGTCGTCTAACGCCAGTTCTGACGGTCCGCGTGCCGGTTATGTCTTCGGCGGTGGTGTTGAGTATAAATTTTCGCCACAAATATCAACGCGCCTGGAAGCCTTGCATTTCGCCTATACCGATACGTCGCTGACTTGGAATTCCACCGCCCAAAACATCAAACAGGACGTCAATGTTGTGCGTGCCGGCGTTTCCTTCCACTTCAACTAAGTCGTCGGCAAATCATCAGTTTCCGCATTTGTTATTTAACGGGGCGTGGTATCTCGCGGGATGTCGCGCCGTTTCGCATTCATGCGTATCAAAACAAATTATCCTTCAACAGCATTGCCGAATGTTGCAGTGAATGTGATGGTAAATATCTCCAAAAAGCCTCATCACCGCCGAAAAGTCGTCACGATCGAAGCCGTTAATACGATCATCGACACGGCGCCGCGGCGCACTAGGACGATGAATAACTGGGCCTGGGGTAGAAATCGGGGAATGCAGAAATCTGGTGCTGTGGGCGTGTTCCAATTGAGCCGTCCGCTGCCGACTGAACATAAAGCAACGTTGGATTCGGCGTTCTTGAATTCAGTTTGCTTGAATTCGGTAGAGAGCCGCAAGGCACTCCTCCGGAAGGGACGATGGTGGATCCCCGCTTCGCCATCGTCCCCGAAATTCTTGGCCGATCCCGCTGCTCGCGGTTTGGCGTAAATAAAAGTTGGCTTGGACTGAAGATAAAGTCTGGAGTTCTAGGCCAGTTCCAAGCGCGCGAATATCTAGCGTAGAATTCCGGCGTGCCGAATAGGCAAGGCTGGCATCGCGTTCCGTTGCCGGATGGTGGTTGCTTTCCGCACCGCCACACACCTCCCTCCCCGACGCGGGGAGCCGTCACCGTCCGGCAGCGGTTCACGCCTTTATCTTGACGAGATCAAGACGGGGTTGGTGAATTTGTTTTAGGTGTGCTTGATTTTTATCTCGAACTTGTAATTTCGAACATGCCGCACCGTTCGGCTTTTAAACCGCAAAATTGCTGACAATACAAAAACAGCGTAGAATGTCATTCGCACATCTCTACGCTATGCCGAATTTGCGTTCGACGGACACACCAATATTATCGAGCAACGACGTCGGCAGCACGCCGCCAGCGCAAATTATTACCGCATCGTTGGGCAATGCGTGGGTTTCTCCGTCGCGCTCGATCAACACTCGCGTTGGCTCGATCGACCTCACGTGCGCCTGCAACACGACACGAACGGGGGCAGACTTGGCCGCGGCATCAAAGCTCTGGCGAATAGCGGGCCGCGCGCGTGACAGCACGTCGCCGCGATAGCACAGTGTCAGGCTTTTGAAAGGTTGGCGCGCGAGCGCAATCACCGTCTCCAACGCGCTTTCGCCGCCGCCGACGACCAGCACGTGCCTGCCGCGATAGTGCGCCGCGTGTTCTAACCGATAGGTCACTTTCGATAGTTGCTCGCCTGGCACACCCAGCCGCCTCGGCGAACCGCGCCGACCTGTGGCGAGCAGGACCGACTTGGCGTGCACGCTCCCTGCCGATGTCGCCACATCAAAACCGCCACTCGCCGGCGTTATACGCTCCACGCGCACGCCTTGATGAATTTTAATTCCGGTCTTGGCAATGACGTCCTGCCACAGCGACAGCAGGCGCTCTTTGCGCACGCGCCTGAGGCGCACCTTGCCGTAAAGCGGCAGCATGGCCGGCCGTGTCATGACGACCTTGGCGCGTGGATAGTGGGCCACGGTTCCGCCAAGCGTATCCTGCTCCAGCGTCAGATGATTGAGGCCCCTCTGTTTCGCCGTTAGGCTGGCGCTGATCCCTGCTGGCCCGCCGCCGACGATGATCACGTCGTAGCGTCCTGGCTCGGACGGCGCTTTGGCCGCCACGCGCTTCGCGATAGCTTCCATCGCTTGTCGCCCTTGTTCGATGGCGTTGGCGACCAGGCCCATCCCGCCGAGTTCGCCGGCAATAAAGAGCCCGGGAACATTGGATTCAAAGCTCGGCGACAGCAGGGGAATATCGACGCCGCGCCGCGCCGAACCGAATACCAGTTCGATCGCGCCCGCCGGGCACGCAGTCTTGCACGCGCCGTGCCCGATGCACGAGGCCGGTTCGAGCAACTGCGCTTTGCCGCCGATCATGCCGATGATGTCTCCTTCCGGGCAGGCGTGCGTGCAGGCGCCGCAGCCGACGCACTTTTCCGCGCTGATGACGGGATGCAGCGTCGTCGGTTCGGTCGAGCCGTTGTCCGCAGCCTGCTCGAAGCGCCGTCCAGCACGCCTTTCGCGCCATCCGCGGAGTGCACCGAACACAAGCCACAGCGCGACCAGCGCGATGGCGTAGTCGGCGTAGTGGGATCCGGTCGTGGGCATGGAAAAATCGGCCATGGGTCATTTCTGCCGCGGTGTTGCGGCACGAGCGAGGCAGACGGTGGCAGAACCGCGGCGAGCGGTCTGTGCAGAATCCACATGATGATCACAATCTCGCGCGCTTCGTCCGCTAAACGACCTGCTGTGGGCCGGTACATCCGCGCCGATGGGAGTGTTGGGCAGCTTGGCGATTGCAGCAAATACCGGAATTGCGCGTGCCGCGCCGGACGTCGCGGCGGTGGCTCCTGCCGCGTCTGATCGTCCCGCGCGCGCACACTTTGGCATGCGTAATGCGGCGGTCACAGTCTATCTCCTGCTCGCAGCCGTCGCGCTGGCGCCGGGCGTCATTCTCTGGCTGTTGCCGGACGTCGTGCTGGGGGTTTCGTACGCCGACAGGCTTGTGCAGACGCTGCGCGCAGCTCTTGTCGATATCCGCTTCGGCGGCGGCCTGCGATTCTGGCTGGGCGTCGTCGGCGCCGCGATGATGTCGCTGTTGCTGCTTTATCCAGTGCGCAAGATGATGGCCAAGCGTCGCTGGCTCGGCAGCGTCGGCGGTTGGTTTCATTTGCACACCCTCTTCGGCATCGCCGGCCCCGTGCTCATTCTCTATCATTGCAATTTCGGCCACGGCGCGCCCGATGCCAACGTCGCGCTATGGTCGATGCTCGCGGTCGCTGGCAGTGGCATCGTCGGCCAGTTCATTTACGCCACAGCCAGCGCCACGTTCTACGCCGACAAGCAGGCCGCTCGCGCCGAACTCGACGCCATCTTGGCGAACCTGGCGGCGATCGACGCCCTGCACCCATCACTGCTGCAGATCGGCGGGGATCTCGAAGCGTTCGATGCCGAGTTGTTGACGCCGCGTCGGGGCATCATGGCGAGTGCGGCGGCACGCGTCCGCATGGAGCGCCGCCGTGCAAGCCTCGCGCGCGCAATTGCCGCCCATCTTGCTGCCTGCGCAGAAATGCTCAGCATGAGTGAGGGCGAGCAGGTCCGCTTGCACGCGCGCGTCGGCACGCATTTCGGTGCTTATATGCGCACGGCGCGCCACGCCGGCACCCGCTCGGTGCGCGAGCAGATCTGGGCGCGCTGGCGCTTGTTTCATTTGCCGGCATTCTTGATCATGCTGGTCGCCATGTCCTTGCATATTGCGGCCGTCTGGGATTGGGCCGGCGTGGGTGGCAGTGCAAGTGCGCAGTATGGGTTCGCTTCCGCGTCCACGCCGCAGTCACAGCAGCAGCCGCCGGCACCAATCGCGACACAAGGACCTGTGAGAAGCGTCAACCCAGCGGCAAAAGTAGCCGCAGCGCCGTGGAGCGGACGTCGCGTACGCACCGTGCCTATCGACGCGGAAAGCGACGCCAGCGCCACTCAACCGTTGCCGTCGCCATCCCTCAAGATCCAGCCGACAATTGCCAAGCGGATGGTTTTACCCGGCGTACCCACGCCGCCGCCCGTCACCGCTGAGCGCCCCGATCCACCGCACCAAAACACGGCCGTGTCGCCACCAACCCAATTCGTGCCCGCGCCACCTCCGGTCGTGTCCGCCTCGAAGTCCACAGACGTCAACCCAACGGCCGCTTCAGATGCGATCGCCGAATTGCAACGCCGCTTCGAAGTCGCGCCGATGGGGCTCGGCACCGTCAAGCCGCGCACGCTTGCCCAACAAATTGCGGACCTCAAACTGAAGCAGCAGAACAAGCAGTTTTCCCACAGCGTCAGCGAAACTGGATTTGCGCTCACCGGTCGCCACAAGTCGGTTGAGTGTGCCGACTGTCATACCAAGCCGTTGAGCGATCCTGTCACGCCGAGTACCAGCCCCCGCCAGTGTGTTAATTGTCACAAGAAGGACGACGTTCATCGCGGTCGCCGGCTCAACTGTGCAAGTTGCCATACGACCAGCAAATGGAGCGAAATTGTCCGATAAAAGAGGGGGACAGCCGCCAAGCTTAGTGCCGGCAGCGCGGTTGGACATCACAGGTGCAGCGGTTTGGTGGCTGCCCCAAACACTCCCCAAGCACTACTGCGGCTTGACCAGGCGATCAGACGAGGTCAGCACGTACACGGTCTTGAGAATATCCTGGTCGGTTCGCGCAAATTTCAGAAACATCTGCCGCAATACGGGATCGTCGGCAGGCTCCTCGCTACGGCCCATGTAGAAGCGGAACAACTGCCGCACGAAGCATTGCTTGAACATCGAAGAACTGGTCAGCGTTTTGATGGCGTCGACGGGCGTCTGGGTCATTTTCGGCGGTCCCTCGCCGAGAAAATCAATCAGCACGGAAGCATCAATTGGTTTGCCGTTGTCCTCGGTGCGCCACTTGCCGATCGCGTCGTAGCTCTCCTGAAAGAAGCCGAGCGGATTGATCACCTTGTGGCAGCCGACACATGCCGAGCGCTGCGTTGCCTGATGAATGCGTTGCCGCTCGGTCACCCCTTTGACTTCCCTGATGTCGATATCCAGGTCTTTCGGCGGCGACTGCATATCTATGCACATCACTTTCTTGCCCCAGAACACGCCGCGCTTGATGGGGCGTGTATTGGTCGGACCAGAGTGCGAGGCGAGCACGGCCGGTAGCGAGAAGATGCCGAGGCGCTGCGGCGGCTCGCCTTCCGCGAGCTTGGCGGCAATTGGATCCTGCGCTCGGGCGCCATAGATCGGCGCAAGATTGTCCGGCGTCCGCGTCGGCGTGGCCTGCGTGATGTCGCGCAGTTTCGGCGCCGGCTTGCTCAATTGAGCGTCGAGGAACTGATCGGTCTCGGCGCGCATGGCGGCGGCCAGCGTCGCATTGAAGTCGGGAAAATAGTTCGGCGAGATTGTGAATTCCGCCGGTTCCTTGACTTCCAGCCACGCCAAAAAGAAGCGTTTGAGTTTTTCGCGCGCGGCCGGCGCGGTGATAACCTTGTCGAGCGCTGCGGCGGCCTCCTGGCCCGAGCGGAAATATTGCGTCGCGTCCTCCGAGCGCAACTGGAACTGCTCCGGCGGCGCGTCGCCGAGCGTGTAGGTCAACGCTTGCAGTCGGCGTGCCAGCACACGCGCGCGATCCTTATCCGCATCGATCTCCTGCCGAAACAGGAAGCTCGGCGAGTTGAGCACGACTTCGACGAGGTCGCCGGTCGCCTGTTCGAATCCGGCCTCTTTCACCCGCGCGACATAGAAATCCGCAATCTGCTTGAGCTTTTCGTCGCTGACATCGCCGCGAAACGCGCGTACTGCGAAACTGCGGGCCTGCGCGTCGAGGCAGGCGGTATTGGCTTTGGCATCAGGGCACGACACGACGCCGGCTGGATTCTTGCGCACACGCTCGGCAATTTCGCCAAGCCATTCCGTGAGGCCGCCGAAGTTGGCAGTGTTGACCGTCAGCAAGTCTGCATATTCGTAGTTGGTCTGCAGCGGATCGCGCGCCATCACCGACTTGACCGACTGGCTGAAATAGCTTGGTAGCAATGACCGCACGGTGGCGTCGAGTTGGTCGCGTGTCAGCCGGAAAATGCGTGCGGCCGGCGCTTGCGCCAGCGTGCCCGGAAAATATTTCTCCGCCAGCACCTCGACATAGGGCCGGGGTGCCGGTGCTTTCAATGGGGCCGGCACCGTGCCTTCCGCAGCCGCGCGGCCAAGCCCGCACGATACACCGAGCGCGATCAACCCAGCCAGCCACGCGAAACGACACGGGCGAACATGTGAAGTTCGCATGGCTGATCTCTCGGTGGCGACAACTGATCCCATCAGACGATCGGGCCTTTGCAGAGGGTCGGCAGGCCGAATGTCTTGGTCTCAATACCGGCGGCGTTGAGGCACGAGACGTGCACATCGTTGTTGTTGCGTCCGTTGGCGTTGACGATACCCCCCGTCTTGAAGCGACCACCCGCCTGGCCCGCAAGAATGAACGGGATGTTCGTCAGGTAATGCCCGCTCGAACTGTTCGACCAGCATTCCATGCCCAGGAACACCGAGCTGTTGTAGAGCGCCGTCCGACCGTTGCCGTCGTCGATGGTCTTGAGCGCACTCAGCAGGCCGGCAAACTTTTCGCTGTAGTAGGTATCGATCTTGACGAGTTGCTCCACGTTGCCGCTGTGCTCGAGCTGATGATGCGCGCTGTGCACACCCCGGCTCGGCCACGTCTGCCCGCTCGATCCGCCGGACAGCGTCAGGGCTGCGACACGCGTCAGATCCATCTCGAACGCCAGTTTGATCAGGTTGATCATCTGGTCATGCACGGGCGATAATTGGTCGAGGTTGAATTTATTGGCGCCGTTGCCGGTTGGCCGCGCCAGTGTCGGGCAAGCGGCCATCTTCGCGTTGGCAGTTCTCGTCGGTGATTGCCCGGCCTGACGCGCGGATTTCTCGGTCTCGCTCCAGTTCTCCAGCATGCCGTCAAGCTTGTGCGCGTGCTCAGTGTCCAAACCGAACTTCAGTTTGGCGTCCTTGATGTCGGCGACGATGAACTTCAATACGCTGTCACGCCGTGCCTGCACCGCCGACAGATTAGCCGCTTCCCGGCCGGGTTGGTTGGATTGCGCCGAGCACGAATTGATCGCCGTGCGCATCAGCATATCGAAGGCCTGGCCGGCATCCTGGATCGGCTCGACCGCGTTGCCATAGCGCGTGTCGCCCTTCGCCCGGTTGCGGAACGAGACGAAGCGGTTGCCGACGCCGACCTGGTCCGCATCCGAGTGCGCGCCGCCGCCCAGGTGCAGGCTGGCCAGGGGCACATCGCTGAGATCGGGCCGCGACTTGTAGTGGTTGGCGATGCGGATATCGATCGACTCGTTGTCCGTATAGGCGAAATACGAATCGTTCTGCGTGTATTTGTAGCTGTTGCCGGTGGTGCAGCCGATGACGCCGGCAGCGTGCTCTTCCTTGTAGCCTTCGCTTTTCGGAGTGCCGCCGTGGATGTTCATGTTCTTGAACAGGATCAGATCTTTGGCATGCGGCTGTAGCGGCGCAATGGGCGTGCCCGCCAGATTGTCGAGCGTTGTTGGATTGGTGCGGCTCGGATAAAACGAGCCGCCCTTAAAGAACAGCACGTAACGCGGCGCTTTTTCGAACGGCGTCTCGGCCGCGTACGCCATGTTGCGCAATACCGGATGCAGCAAGAGGGCCGACAGCCCGAACGTCTTGATGAGTTCGCGGCGGGAGAGGGGCGTACTTGGTCGGCTCATCGGCAAACTCCTGCGAGCAGAAATGCGATCTGCCCGGAATAGCAACGATCGTCGAAGCTGCAGATAAAGCTTGTCTTTCAGCCTTTTCGAGGCCGAAAAAAGATACATCAAGGCAATCGGGTTTTGCCCTGGCCACGAGCGGGCAAAGTCGCTTCCAAAAAAAAAGGCCGAACCTTCCGGTCCGACCATACAGTTAGAGTGCTTCCGGATAAAGTGTGCAGCGGTTTTCCGAAAAGAAGCACGACAAAACAAAGAGCTAGGATCGTTCCCCGATTCCACTAAAATCGGAACGACCCTAGCAGCTCGCGGCGGCTTATTTCTTCGCAGGCGCCGGCGCCGGCGCTGCTTTGGCTGCAGGCGCAGTACCAGCGGGCGCAGCTTTTGTACCGGCTTGGCCCTGGCTCTTCTGCAGTTCTTCGTTTTGCTTGCGATATTCTTCGATCGTCTTCTGCTGGTTCTCGGCGATCTGCTGCATCAGCGCGCGCCGCTGCTTGGAATATTCCTGGTTGTCTGCCGGCGCTCCGGCGTAAGCGCCATCGAAGCCGACGAGAGGAATTGGGAACGCCACCGGTTGGCCGTTACCGCTGATCGCGTAGACGATGATGCCGCCGTTGGTTTTCAGATCATTGATCATTTCCGGCGTGGCGTCGACCTCACCGGTGCAACCGGCGGAATGGCAGAGAATATAACCCATCTTGATCGGCGTGAGCTTGGAATCGTCGACCTTCTCGCCCTTTTGGATCTTGTCCCACATGTCTTTGGGATAAACGCCGACCTGCACGCCCGGCGGGATCGCCATGCCTAGCGGCACCATGATCATCAACAGCGGGTTCTTGCCTTCGTCGACCTGCCGGACGGCGGCCGACACCAGCACGATGCCCGTCTGCGAGTCGATGCGCTCATGATGCGTCAGGCAGATGGTGTGGTCTTCTTTGACGTCCTTGCCGTCTTTGTCCTTGGCCATCACCGAGCCCTTTTCGCACAGCTTGACCCAAGCCGATTGCGATGCGGCAGCCGCCCCTGCTGCAGCGGCGGCTGGTGCGGCAGCCTTTGGTGCCGGCGCTTGCGCCATCGCGGCGCTGCTCAGGACGGATGCGGCAACGGCCAGCGCCGGCGCCAGCAAGCCACCCAGGCGGCAAGCCGCCATCGAACTCGATCTCTTCATGTGTTCATGACCTCTTGTTTGCCGGCCACCACGGTGGCCATACCCCTGTCGTCACTGCGCGCCATCCCCGAAGGCGTTACGCCGCAGGTCGCGACCTGCCCGGTGTGTTTCGCACTGCGTCGATCCCGAAAAGGGATGTGACGCCGCTCTGATACCGAAGATGCCGTTTCACAGCCTGTCGCGACGCTTATCGACGCCCAGTGATCTATCTGCCGTGATGGCGTGCAGTAAGTGGCGGATTGCGGCAATCGCGTGGCCGATGCAAATCGAACCCCGGTTGTGCAAAGGTATTTTGTCGGCGTGTCCGCCGTGCCACGCCTTTTGGCCTCAAAATCGGCGTTGCGATAGTGCTGATAATCTGGCCGGCTCAGGTTGGCGACATCAGGCATTCCGTGCATGTAGTCGCCCACGGCTGTCGCAGTGCCGGCAGTACTGCACGCATGTTATTGAACTTCTTGGACCCTGTTAATGTCGCCAGCGCGCAGGATATTTCGACGAAAATTTAGTACGCTCAATGGGTTGGTTCTGTTTGCCGCCGCACTGGTCGGCATGCTCGCGCAGACATCGCTGGCCAGCGCCACTCCGCAGCCTGCAATCGCTATTCACGGCACGGCCAAATACGCTGGCGGGCTGACCGCTTTCCCCTACGTCAATCCGCAGGCACCCAAGGGGGGGCGCGTCAAGATCGGTGTGGTCGGTACCTATAACAGTCTCAATCCTCTGATATACAAGGGGGATTCAGCATCCGGCGTGCGCGAATACGTCTACGAAAGCCTGATGGCGCGATCATCAGACGAGCCCTTCAGCCTGTACGGCCTTATCGCCGAAACCATCGACGTGCCCGAGGATCGATCGTCGGCCACCTTCGTGCTCCGGCCGGAGGCGCGCTTTTCCGACGGCACACCCATAACCCCCGACGATGTGCTGTTCAGCCACACCCTGCTCAAGGAGCACGGTTGGGATTTCATGCGGCGAACTTACGCCCGTGTCCGCAGCGTCGAGAAGGTCGGCGATCGCGCCGTCAAATTCACGTTTGACGAGGGCGGTGATCGCGAACTGGCGATGTTGATGGCATTGATGCCGATCGTCCCGAAAAGTCGCATCGATCCCGACACGTTCGAACAGACCTCGTTGGCCATTCCCATGGGGTCCGGGCCCTATGTGATCAGCAGGATCGAGGCGGGGCGCTCCATCGTTTATAAGCGCAACCCCGACTGGTGGGCTAAGGATTTGCCTGTCATGCGCGGACGCTACAATTTTGACGAGGTGCGCATCGAATATTTTCGCGCCAACGCAAGCCTGTTCGAGGCGTTCAAGGCGGGCGAGATCGATGTCATCACAGAGGAGGATTCGGCGCGTTGGGCGCGCGGCTACGATTTTCCCGCCGCCACCGATGGCCGCATCGTCAAGGCTGAATTCACCAGCGCGCTGCCAGCGGGCATGACGGCGTTGGCCTTCAATACGCGGCGACCAGCCTTCGCAGATCAGCGGGTGCGGCAGGCGCTCAATCTCATTTTCGATGCCGAATGGATCGATACGGCACTTTATGGAAATCTGTACAAGCGCACGCAAAGCTTTTTCGAGCGCAGCCTGTTGTCATCCGTCGGAGTGCCTATGGATGCCGAAGAAAAGCGGTTGTTGGCGCCCTTCCCCGACGTCGTCAAGCCGGCCATCGCCGACGGTTCATATCGCTTGCCGATCAGCCCCGGTGCCGGCACCAATCGCGCCAACCAGACGGCAGCGTTGGCGTTGCTGCGCGCGGCCGGCTACGAACTGCGCGGCCAGCGTCTCGTCGAGGCCAAGACCGGCACGCCGTTTACCTTCGAAGTGCTGATCAACTCGCAACGGCAGGCGCGTCTGTTGTTGGCCTTCGCGCGCGACCTCGATCTGGTCGGCATCAAGTTGACGATCCGCGAGGTCGACGACGCACAATACGAACAACGCTTGAAAACCAACGATTTCGACATGGTGCAGGTGTTCTGGTCGGCGTCGCTTTCGCCCGGCAACGAGCAGTGGAACCGGTGGGGCAGTGCCGCAGCCGACGTGTCCGGCGCGCGCAATTACGCGGGCGTCAAGAGCCCGGCCGTAGACGCCATGATTTCGGCCATCGTCGCCGCCCGCAATCCCGACAGCTTCCTCAGTGCCGTGCGCGCCTACGATCGCGTGCTGCGTTCGGGGGACTATGTGATCCCACTGTTTTTTGCGCCCAAGCTCTGGGTCGCCCATTGGGCGCACCTGTTGGCACCCGCCGTCGCGCCCAATTCCGGTTATGATCTAGATACCTGGTGGTCGGCGAAAGCCACGGAAAAAGCCAAACCGCAGTAGCCTCAATGCGAGAAATTCCATCATGACGGGCTTTTCCGGCGCAGCGCCGCCGCCGCAGTTCAACATGGCCCAGTACGTCATCGGCCGTGCTGCACAGACGTCGCCGGACAAGGTCGCCCTGCTCGTCGTCGAAAACGTCGAGAGCGCGCGACCGGCCGAGACCTGGACGTATCGCCAACTCGACCGTGCCGTGCTCGCCGTCGCGCGCTTGCTCGCAGCGAAGGGATTGATACACGGCGACCGCCTGCTGATCCGCCTCGACAACACCAGTGCCTACGCACTTGTTTTCTTCGGCGCCATCGCCGCCGGTCTGGTGCCCATTCCCGCATCGAGCCAGTTGACCGAACGCGAGGCGGCCTTCGTGCGTGACAACAGCGGCGCGCGCGTTGTCGTGCTTCCCACGCATACGGCAGCCGCTGGCCTTGGCGCGGACGTGGCCGTGCTCGTCCTCGACGATATCCTGGCGGCGATCGCCGAGGGCTGCGAGGTTCCCACCACCTACGCCGCAACCGCCGCCGATGATCCCGCCTACATGATCTACACGTCCGGCACGACATCGCAGCCGAAGGGTGTTTTGCACGCGCAGCGCGCCGCCTGGGGCCGCCGTCCCATGTATCAAGGCTGGTACGGAATATCGGCCGCCGATCGCGTGTTGCACGCGGGCGCTTTCAACTGGACCTATACGCTCGGTGTCGGCCTGACGGATCCGTGGGCCAACGGCGCCACCGCCATCGTCTACACCGGCGACAAGCATCCGGCGGTATGGCCACGCTTGATTGCTGAGCACCGGGCGACGCTGTTCGCCGCCGTGCCGAGCCTGTTCCGTCAGATCCTGAAACATGCGCAGCCATCGCCAGGATCGCTCGCCCCTCTGCGGCACGGCCTGATTGCCGGCGAGGCACCAGCGCCGGAACTGTTCGACGCTTGGTACCGCGCCACCGGCACCCATCTCTACGAGGCCTTCGGCATGAGCGAGATGTCGACGTTCGTCTCGACTGCACCATCGATGCGCCGCAAGTCCGGCGCCATCGGCCGCGTGCAGCCCGGCCGTTCAGTGGCCATCCTGCCGCTTGATGGCGGCACTACGCCGTTGCCGCCGGGTGAAGAAGGGTTGATCGCGGTGCATCGCTCCGATCCAGGATTGATGCTCGGTTATTGGCAGCGTCCCGAGGAAGATGCGGCTGTTCTGCGCGGCGATTGGTTCATCGGCGGCGATCTCGGCGTGCTCGATGCCGAAGGTTATCTCTCCCACCGCGGCCGCGCCGACGATATCATGAAGGCGCTGGGCTATCGCGTCGCGCCGCAGGAGATCGAGGCCGTCCTGGCGCAAGCGCCTGGCGTCGCCGATGTGGCCTGTGCCGAAATTCGCGTGCGCGCCGACCTCTCCGTCATCGGCGCCTTCGTCGTTCCAGTCGCCGGCGTCGCTCTTGAGCCAGCGCCGTTGCTGGCGCTCGCCCGCGGCCAGCTCGCCGCCTACAAAGTGCCGCGCGAGATCGTCATCGTCGACGCATTGCCGCGCACCGCCAACGGCAAACTGAAGCGCAAACTCCTGGCCGCGCTTTACAGGCCTGCCGTCTAAACCGGGGTTCGAGTAGCAACAGAACGGTTTTACCAGGTAAGGAACGTCCGCTGATCAGACTAGACCGTGCGTGGTAGTCAATACATTGTCATGTTCTGAGGCGAGGGCTGATGAGCAGTTGCAGCATGCGCGGCGCGGCGGTGAATGCACAGCAGAGGGAAGCTGCCGTCGCTCGCTTCCGTCACTCTGCAAAAAGTTAGCAGCTCGGGCAAATTCGCACTACCTTGATCAGCGGACCTAACGGCACCACTCGTAATAGTGGTCGGTTGCCTCGGCCATAGGTAGTAACCCAAAAATAAGAGAGGCACAGCACTTGCTAGCTGCCGTCGCAGCATGTATCGGGTTTGCTTGGTGCGCGCGCTGTGATTCCTGGACCAACGGCCATGTCCGTTCAGCCCGCTGAGTTCGATGCAGCTATTCGATCATACATCGCCACCAAGCGTGGCGGTCTCAGGCCTCCATCGTTCGACAATGCCATTGTCGATATTCGAACCCGGGGTCCGATTGACGAGCGCGCAGCCGGAGCCGCTGTTAGGGCCGTGGACAAACAATCTCGACGATTTTTCGCCTTCGTTCGGCACGGTAACCCAAACAAGCGTCTTTCCAAGCCGGACCGGGTCGCTTGCCGCCCAATGGTGACACGGCCTAGCGAGGACCATATCCGGTTCGACTTCTCGCAAGCACTCGGTCGTTTGTGGGGCGTCGCAGCCAGCTCGGTAGCGCCTCCCCAGCAAGACGATCTGTTTCGCGATGTGCTCGGTTCACTAGACAAGAAGACAACAACGCTTGATCAGGACGGAACACGGCGCCTGCTGACGTTTGCTGTTGGTGCGTTTGCGCTCTGGACCATAACGCTTGGCGTCGCATCGGTCGTGAAGGACTATGCTCTTGAGTGGCAGAAGGAAGACAACCGGCAGCAGATTGCATTACTAAAGCTGCCCCGCCTTGAAGCATCCGGCTCGACTGTGCTGCGCAAGTCGGATCGCGAACAAATCGCGAGAGTCGTTGAGCAAGACTTGCACCGGTCCGCGAATATTTTGACTGAACTGAGCCGTGACGATCCTGTGTTGCAGTTCGTCTCGGTCCATGCAGAGGTGATCCGTCCCGCGTTGTTTTTGGTTCTTGAGGCGTCGGGTGGTGGCTCCATCAACGGCGTTGAATTCAGTGTGGACGGTGCTGCCAAGGCTGTAAAGCGCGGCCGTCAAAATTCGCGTGAAGGAATAGGGCTCTGGACAACAACCACAACGCCAATCTAAGAGCCTGGCGGACTTTCGTGTAAGCCTCCCGACGCGAGAAGCTCGTCAGCGGACATATGCGTCACGACTACCGAAGTGCTAAGAGCGGGGCGAGAAATGTCCGCTTCTGAAATAGACGCAACATTGTGCGATGCAACTCTCGCTGCGCCCTAACCCCAAACCTTGACTGTCACGCAGCGGTCGGCAGGGCCCGCAGGCGCGCAGCCGGCGATAGCAGCAGAAACACGCACGACAGCAAAAACAGCAACGCCGACAACCACAGCGCCGCATGCGTGCCCAACAGCGCGGCGGTGCCCCCGGCGGCGAGCGCACCCAGCGGCCTCACGCCATAGATGGCCGTGCTCATCGTCGCGCCGACCCGGCCGAGCAGCGCATTCGGCGTCACGATCTGCCGTACGCTCGTTTGCAACACCAGCCACGTCATCGGTCCGAATCCGAGCGCGAAAAATGCCAGCGCCGCCGGCCACGTCTCGCCCCGCCGCGCGCCGACCAGCATCAGCAGCACGGCAAAACACGACGTCGCCGGCCCGAAGATAAACATGAACCCGGTCGGCAGCAGTCGGATCATCGGCGCCGCCGCCAGCGAACCCAGCAGCAGGCCGATGCCGTAGATCGACCATGCCTGCCCGATCTCCGCGATCGACATGCCGAGCTCGGCAGCGGCATAAGGCGCAAACATCGCCGTCAGCCCGAAGAACGCTGAATTCCACGCGATGGCACACAACGCGATGGCGCGCAAAATCGGCTGGTCGAGCACGAACGTCGTGCCGTCGCGGATCGCCGCGATCAGCGCTACCTGCGTCCCGGCCTGCCTGGGCTCAACCGGCAGCGCCCACGCCGCGATCAGCGCCAGCAATCCGCCCGCGAACGCCAGCGCGAAACCGAGCGCGCCCAGCTGTCGTGTCACCAGCAGAGCGGCGATGATCGGGCAGGCGATGCACGCCGCCGCCCGGCCGAATTCCAGCACCGCATTGGCCGACGCCAGTTGCCTCGCCTCGACAGCCTTCGGCAGCAGCGCGAACACCGACAGGATCAGCATCACCACCCCCGTCGCAATGGCGAACGCCGACAGCGCCAGCAACCACGGCGGACTGTATTCGGCGCCGAGTGTCAGCGCACCGAGCGCCGCCCCCGCCAGAATAAATATAGCCCCCGCCGTCATGATGCGTCGCCGCGAGACCGCATCGGCGTAGGCACCGACTGGCAGCGAAATCAACAGCCAGGCCGCCGCGTGCGCCGCCACCACCGCGCTGATCGTGCCGGCGCTGGCGCCGGCGGCCACCAGCAGCAAGGGCAGCAGCGCCAGCATCATCTGGTCGGCGAAATTGGCCGCGATCGACGCTGCGGCAAGATTGGAAAAACGCGGGGATGTCATGGGGACCTCGGATGCAATGCTGCCTGCATCAAGCACACCGCCCCCTCCCCCGCGACCCGAAACTTGCGCGGGCGATGGGTGGGGGCCGTGAAGCAGAAAAACGGGTGTCACACGGGCGCTGTCGCAGGATCATAGTCGAACAGCCCACGATCGAAGGCGGTACGCCTTATTCGTGTTTCGTCTTGCAGCGTGCGGCCCTCATCGCGCGACCAGAGCTGGACGTTGGTCCCGCGTTGCTTTCGTGCGTTTTCATAACGCAATAACGCTTCGACGATGGTTTCGGAGGCGGCGAAGGCGCGCGCAAGCACCAGCCCATCTTCGATGGCTATGCACGCGCCTTGGCCAAGAAACGGCGTCATAGGGTGCGCGGCGTCGCCAAGCATCGTGACGCGTCCCTGCGTCCACGTCGCCAGCGGTTCGCGGTCGCGCAAGCCCCATTTGAACAGCTCCCCGGGAGGAATATTGCGGATCATCGCGACGATCTCGGGGGAAAAATCCGCATAGGCATTCGCGAATTCATCATTCTCTGCTGTGATCGCCCAACCCTCAGCTTCCCATTGGGCTGCCTGTCCGACACCGATGACATTCATGATCCGGCCACCGCGCAACGGGTAATGCAACAGATAGCGCTTGGGCGCCTGATACATGCCCAGTTCGAGTTTGCGAATGGACGGAGGCACCAGTTCCGCCGGAAGCAGTGCTCGAAAAGCGATTTGACCGTTGAATGTCGTGGCCTCGCCGGGAAACAGCAGCGAGCGCACCGCCGATGCATTTCCATCTGCACCGATCACGGCGTCGCCTCGATCCGAGGCGCCGTTGGTGAACGTGACGGTCACCCCCTTCGCGTCTTGCACAAGTCCTGCGAAGACATGCCCCGGATGCAGCGATCCGGCATCGTTGGCGAGCACGGCCTGCATCAATAGCCGGTGTAAATCTGCGCGATGAACCTGCAGGCTGCCGTAGCCGTGTTTGGCAACGATCAGCGCGGTTGACGTCGTCGATTTCACGGCGCCTGTCGCGTAGTCACAGGTATTTTGCAGCGGGACGCAACTCGATATGGCCGCTAAGGCCGCATCCAGCCCGAGATCGCGCAATGCGCGGCGTGCGTTCGGCGCGATGATCAGACCAGCTCCGATTTCGCGTATTTCCGACGCGCGCTCGTAGACGCCGACCTTGAAACCGCGCCGTTGGAGCGCCAAGGCCGCTGCCAAGCCACCGATGCCAGCGCCAACAATGATGATCCGAGCTACTCTCACGGTGCGACGCCCTTCTTGTTCTGCCGTCGCTGCGGTCGCACAGTGCGGTGCCGGCTACCGAACGCGGTGGCGCAAGCAAGCCACTTTGTTTCCCATCGAGCAATACAATTCAGGGTCGCCAGCTGACGCTTCTCGACCGGTCATCGCCCCAGTTCTTCCTTCACTTTCGCGGCCAGCTGGCTGAGCGTGAAGGGCTTGGGCAGGAAGGCGAAGGTGTCGTTTTCGCCGAGGCCATTCTTGAAGGCGTCGTCGGGATAGCCGGACACGAAGATGATCTTCAGGTCCGGGTGCGTCTTGCGCAGTTCCTTGAACATCGTCGGTCCGTCCATCTCCGGCATGATCACGTCGGAGACGATGATGTCGACCTTGCCGCCGATGCTGTCCATCACCTCCAGCGCGTCGGCGCCGGATACCGCTTCGAACACTTCGTAACCCTGCCGCTGCAAGGCGCGCATAGCGAACGAGCGGACGCCGTCCTCGTCCTCCACCAGCAGCACGCGACCGCTGCCCGACAGGTCCGTCGAAAGCCCCGCCTTGGCCTGCGGCTCGATGACGGAAGTCGCATCGGTCTGCACAAAGCGCGGCAGGTAGATGCGGAACGTGGTGCCGCGGCCCGGCACGCTGTCGCAGAAAATATAACCGCCGGTCTGCTTGACGATGCCGTACACGGTCGAGAGGCCGAGGCCGGTGCCTTTGCCGACCTCCTTGGTGGTGAAATACGGCTCGAAGATTTTGGCGATGACGTCGGCGGGCATGCCGGTGCCGGTATCCTCCACCTCGATGGCGACGTATTCGCCCGACGCCACGTTCAGGCTCGCCAGCTTCAGGCTGTCGCGCACCGATATGTTGCGCGTGCGGATGGTCAGGCGGCCACCGCTGGTCATGGCGTCGCGCGCATTGACGGCGAGGTTGATTAGGATCTGGTCGAACTGCACCTTGTCGGCCTTGACGTACCAGAGGTCGCGACCCGGCGTGTGTTTGAGGTCGATCTTCTCGCCAAGCAGGCGGTTCAGCGAATATCCGAAATCCTGGATCACGTCGTTGAGCACCAGCACTTCCGGCTTCAAGGTCTGCTTGCGCGAGAAGGCGAGCAGCTGTTGCACCATGCCGGCGGCGCGATTGGCATTGGATCGGATCTGCATGATGTCGGTGTAGCCGCTGTCGGTCGGGCGGCGGCTCTGCAACAGCAGATCGGACATGCCGATGATGACGGTCAGCACGTTGTTGAAGTCGTGCGCGATACCGCCCGCCAATTTGCCGACGGCTTCGAGTTTCTGGCTTTGCGCAAATTTGAGTTCGAGCGCCTTCAACTCGGAGGTGTCGAGCATATAGACGATGGCGGCTTCGCGCGGATCGGCGCCGACCGTGAGTGGGCTCATATAGATGCGGCGCGTGGTCTGTTGTTCCGGGCCATAGGAAACCTCGAACGGCGCAGCGGTCGCGCGCCCGCTGATGACGCGGGCGAGACCGGCTTCCACTGCCTGACGATCCTCGGTTGTCGCGTCCGCGAGCGCCAGTTGCGCCAGCTTGGCCGGCGCGGCGAGCGTGTGATGGCCATCATTGCCGCACATGCGCTGGAAGGCAGCGTTGGCGCTGATCACGCAGCCCTGCTTGTCGAGCGTGGCAATCGCGAATGGTGCGGCGTGAAATAGACGCGCAAACCTTTCCTCGAGTGCGCGGCCATTGGCATCGCCGGCGAGATCGGCGGCGCGATCGAACACCAGGACCGTCATGGGATCGCCGAGGTCTGGGCGCTCGCCGGGACGGCATACGAGGCGCACCGGAATGGCGCGACCGTCCTCGCGCACGAGGTCGACGTCAAAGCGTTCGACGGCTGCGGTTGGCCGGCGCATGGCGCCGTGCACGAGGGCCGCGGCATCCGGCGGACAGATGTCGCCAAGCGTCCAATGGCTGCTGCGGCGGTCGCCGTTCCGCAGACCAAGTGTGGTCGTCAGGGTGTGATTGAGATGAACGATGCGGCCATTGGCGGCGACTGCGAACAGGCCCAGCGGCATCGTATCATAGAAGGCCAGCTGCTGCTCGAGACTGCCGATAGTGTCGATTTCGCGGGCTCGATCGGTGGTGATGTCGGTGATATCCCACAACGTCATGCGCCGGCGATCGGATACCGTGGCGGAAGGCTGGAACGGCTTGACCGAGATGCGCAACCAGCGGACGCGCGCCGGCGACACGTCTTGCTTCCCGCCGTCTTGCCCGCGACTATTCTGCCGGCGGAGCGGATCGCGCACGGCAATATCTTCCGAACGGGTATCCAGTCGCTCGGCGGCGCGCGCCAACCGATAGACCGCCTCCCCTGCACGCGGATCGGCGGCGAGCAATTCTTCGACCGATTTTTGCGACGCGCCAAACAGTGCGGTAAAGGCGTTATTGGCGAACACGATGCTGCCGTCATCCGCAAGCACCTGCATGCCGTGTCCGCCTGCTTCAGCAACGCCGCGGGCAATTTCGCTGATTTGCGCTTTTTCCTGAAAACGAACGAAGCCCGACAGCAACCCGAACACGAAGAAGATGCCGGTGACAGCGAGTACAGCCAGTACGGCAAGGCCGGCAGGTTGAGCCATCCGGGTCGACGCCAGCAGCACGATAGCCGCGGCCATCGCCGCAAGCGCCGCCGCCACGGCAAGCAACGCCTTGAGTATGGCCAGAGGCGGCCGCGATTTGCCGGGCTGCAGCCGCTCGTAATGTGCCTCGATCACCGTCATGAGGCGGTTGATACTCTGATTCTGCGCGATTTTATCCAGCAGAGGCAGCCATGGCGCATTGAAAACGGAAGAAACTGGGGATGAGGAACGCATGTACGAGGCAACTCACACGATTATGAATGGATCTCGCGGCGCCCGCTGATCGGGGCTGCGCCGCAGGTCGCGAGGTTTTCCCCAACGGCCCGGCGCTAGAAAGCAATCATTAGGGTTAAAGGCTGGCTAAAAATCTGCTAGCAGGGACACGCAGTAGCCTTAAGCGGCTGCGCCCAACGGTGCCAAGATGGCGCCACCGAACACAGGACATGACATGGTCACGTGGTTCTTTCTGTTGCTTTTTTTAGCTGTGGCAGTGGTCGCTGGCGGCCTCGCCGCGCGCAGCTATATAACCGGTGAACCGATCGGAGGAATTTTTTTACGACCGCGCGCGGAACGACGTTTGTCGGTTGTCGAGCAAGCTTCTGTGGATAACCGCCGCAAACTTCTGCTGGTGCGGCGCGACGGCGTCGAACATTTGATCATGACCGGCGGTCCCGTGGATCTGGTCATCGAAACGGGCATCGCTGCAACGGCCACCGCCCCCATTCCCGAGCGCATCGCGACCAAAACCGACAGCGACGGCACAGTGACGACGTCTCCGGTATTTGGACGTCAAGCACGCACGCTCGGTCAGGTCGTCAACGAATGACGCGCCGTCGCTGCTGCGACGCCGCGCAATAACTTGAGTGATGTAAGAGCATTGGATTACGGGGTTTGCAGTTGGTGCGTATCGGGTCGGGGAATTCCACGAGCATGTGGGCGCGTTTAGTTGGGCTGCGCTTAGCGCCAGTTGGTGCAGCCGCCGGCGTCATGCTGTTGTCGGCGGCAATGACGCAGGCAGGTGCACAAACGCCGACACCCGTGGCGCCCACGCCGCCGCCTGTTGCATCGACGCCGCAACCGGCTACACCACAGGCTCTTCCTCAGCAAGCCACGCCTCCATCGGCTCCTCCTGCCGCCGCGCCGCCGACGCAGCTTCTGCCGCCCGAAATAGCCGATCCCGTTACGCGCCTCGCCCAGAGCATTGAGGGCGCGGAAAAATCCATCCAGCAACTCAAACAACTCGAAAGCGAGTTGTCGCGACTGCGTGGCGATGTCGAACGCATCATTTACGACAGCACGGCGACCGCCGAGACGCTGCGTCCGCAGTTGGCGGAACTCAAAAGCCAGATCGATAAGATCGGACCACCGCCGGCTGCCGGTCAGCCACCAGAATCACCCACCGTCACTGCCGAACGACAGCGGTTGAATGCAATGGCCGGCGCACTCGATAGCGCCGTCAAGACCACCGAGTTGGCGTGGGTGCGGGCCAAGCAACTGATCGATCGCATCACGGTGATGCGCTACCAGCTGTTCACCCGCAATCTGTTCGAGAGGCGCGACAGCCCACTTCTGCCCTCGGTTTGGCGCGACGTCGGCAGCCGCATGGACGGCGTAATCGGGCGCACGAAATACTATGGCGGCGACTGGGTGGGTTGGGCCGGCACACATGGGCGCGAATTGGCGGCGCTCGGTGCTGCCGTGCTGGCCGTCTACTTCGGCCTCACGCTTTTGATGCGCCGGCTGATTGCGCCGCGCCTCGCACGTCGCGCAGTCTCCGCGAATTTTTTCGAACGCGTGACCCAGGCGGCGTGGATGGCGCCGGCGCGTGCGTTCCCCGCGATGGCTGCGGCATTGCTGTTGTATTTTGGGTTGTCGAGCCTCGATCTGCTGTTTCTCGGCTGGGGCCCTTTCGGCTTGACGGTGCTGCAGGGCATCCTGGTTTACGCGGCGGCCTCGGCCATGCTCGCGGTGGCACTGGCGCCGCGTGATCCGGCGTGGCGGCTTATTCCGGTCTCTGATCGGACGGCGCGGTACGTATTGTGGCTTCTCGAGGCGTTCGTCCTTGTCTACGTCGCCGATACCGTGCTGGTCGATTTCGGTCGGCTGATCTATGCGCCTTTGACAATCACTATTGCGCAAAGTTTCATCACCAGTCTGTTGTTTGCTGGTTTGCTGGCAACGCTGTTGCTGACCCACTTCGAGCCGCAGGTCGGACCTGACCGACCCGTCAACGGCCATGTCTATGTCGCCGGCCCCGTCTCGCGTTACACGCCTCTGTGGATCAAGTTGCCGTTGTGGCTGATTGCAGGTGCAATACTTGCCGCAGCGGGCGCCGGCTATATCGCGCTGGCGCGTTTCCTCGCACATCAATTGGTATTGAGCGGCATTGTGGTGGCAGCAGCGGGCGTCGCCTATCTCGCCATCCGCGCCCTGGCCCGCGGCAAGACGGATGGCAAAAGCGCGATCGGCACGGTTCTCGAAACGCGGTTCGGCTTGGATGGCCCGCGGCAGCGGCAACTGGCGCGCATGACAGAGTGGGTGCTGACTGCCGGCGTGTTGATGGCCGCGGTGCCGGTGCTGCTGTTGCAGTGGGGATTTGCCGGTGCCGACATTCGCGACTGGGTGACCAGTGCTCTGTTTGGTTTTGAAATCGGCCATCTACGCATCAGCCTCGCGCGCATTCTACTGGGCGTGTTGTTGTTCATGGCGATGCTGTTCGTCACGCGCCTGATCCAACGATCGCTGCGCGAAGGCGTGTTGACCTCCTCGCGCATGGACCCCGGTATCTCCAATTCGATCGATCAGGCGGTAGGCTATGCCGGCACGGCGCTGGCGGCGCTGTTGGCGGTTTCGTATGCCGGTTTCGACATTACCAGCCTGGCCATTGTTGCCGGCGCGCTGTCGGTGGGTATCGGTTTTGGCCTGCAATCGATCGTCAACAATTTTGTCTCGGGCCTGATCCTGCTGGTCGAGCGGCCGATCAAGGTTGGCGACTGGATCGTCGTCGGCGATCAACAGGGCAACGTGCGGCGCATTTCCGTTCGCTCCACCGAAATAGAGACGTTCGACAAGGCCAGTCTGATCCTGCCGAACTCGGAGTTGATTTCCGGGCGAGTGCTGAACTGGACTCACCGCAATGTGCTGGGTCGCGTGCGGATCAAATTTTCACTGGATGGTAACGCTGATCCCGAAGCAGTGATCAAGCTGTTGCTCGCCTGCGCCCGCGCCAATCCGCTGGTGTTGGCGACGCCCGAACCGATGGCGACGCTGGATCAATTCTCGCCGACGTCGTTGGATTTTACGCTGCGCGCCACCGTCGGCGATATCACTCATGGTACCGGCGTAACGACCGACCTCCGCATCGTCATCCTCAAGGAACTCAGGCGCACCGGGATGATTGCCGCAGCCGTCCCCGCCGTCCCCGCCGCGCCCGCAACTGCGCCATAGCCGCGGATTTCGCGCTGGTTGCAAAACGCGCCCGTATTTGCGGTTGGCGAACGGACTAATTGCCCGTCGGTGGAACCGGCAATGGCGGCGGCTGATCCCAATCGCCGAAGGCTGCTGCCTCCAACGCGCCGACATCCAGCGGCCGAACAAGCAACTCGCTCAAAACAGTCGGTGCGACCGGATTGGTGCGCGGACGCTGCAAGAAGATCGAAGCAGGCGGCGGATAATGCATCGCTTCGTTGCCGGGTTCGGCGGCACCGACACCCGGTCCAACAGCCATGAATTGTACGCCAGCTACCACTATCGCTGTAACTGCTTGAATCAAGATCCGCAGGGATCGCCGGAAGGCTGGAGGCACGGCAATTCTCACCTCATCGCCGCAATGCGCGGTATCCCATCGTCGTTCCAGATTATTGCAAAATCGTTAAGGCGGGTCTCATTCCGCGACAGGTGACAGCGCTCCGCGCCGGATCTGATCTTCCTCGATGCTCTCGAACAGTGCCTTGAAATTGCCCTCGCCAAAGCCGTCGTCGCCTTTGCGTTGGATGAATTCGAAAAAGATGGGACCGATAACGGTTTTGGAGAACACCTGCAGCAGGATGCGCGTGGTGCCGCCGTCCACCACGCCTTCGCCGTCGATCAGGATGCCGTGCTTGCGCAGCGCCGCGATTGGTTCCTGATGGCCGCGCACGCGCGTCTGCGATTTTTCGTAATAGGTCTCCGGCGGCCCCGGCATGAATTCGAGGCCGCGTGCGGCAATGGCGTCGGTGCTGGCATAAATGTCGTTGCTGCCCACCGCGATATGCTGGATGCCCTCGCCTTTGTACTGATGCAGATATTCTTCGATCTGGCTCTTGGCGTCGGCGCTTTCGTTGATGGGAATGCGGATCTTGCCGCACGGCGACGTCAGCGCGCGGCTGTGAAGTCCCGTTAGTTTGCCTTCGATGTTGAAGAAGCGGATCTCGCGGAAATTGAAGGTCTGCGCATAGAACTTGTACCAGGTGTCCATGTTGCCGCGCATGACGTTGTGCGTGAGGTGATCGAGGTAGTAGAAGCCCACCCCCGCCGGTTTCGGATCGACCTCGCCAAGCCAGTGGTATTCGTGCGCGTAGGCGCTGCCCTTGGCGCCATAGCAATCGACGAAATAGAGCAACGACCCGCCGATGCCGATGACAGCGGGCACATCGAGCGATTTGTCATTGCCGGTATATTCCGTGGCGCCGAGATCCACCGCACGCCGCAAAGCGTGTTGTGCATCAACGACGCGCCACGCCATCGCCGGCGCGCACGGACCATGCGCCACAACGAAGCGCGCCGCGTGCGAGTTGGGTTCGCGATTGAGCAGGTAGGTGATATCGCCCTGCCGGTAGAGCGAGATATCCTTGGTTTGGTGCCGGGCGATTTCGCTATAGCCCATGCGCTCGAACAGGGCGGCGAGCTTGCCCGGTTCGGGATGGGCAAACTCGACGAACTCGAACCCATCGGTGCCGGCGGGATTGTGCGCGCTGATCGCGACCGGCGCGGCATCATGCGGAAACGGGCCCATAGCGCTCTCCAGTTACATCCTCCCTCATCATAGCGCGTTCGGTCTGCACGATCTCTGCAAAATGCTTGGCATTTGGTAGATTGGTGCGTAAATCATGCACGAAGTTATTTTTTTTCGCCGAGTTTGCGCATGGATGCGTTCGATATCAAGCTTTTGGCCGCCGTCCAGTCCGACGGTCGCCTGACCAATAACGACCTGGCCGACGTCGTCGGCTTATCGGCCTCGCAGTGCTCGCGGCGGCGGGCTGCCTTGGAAGCGGACGGCACGATCGCCAGCTACCACGCCCATCTCTCTGCCGAGGCTGTCGGATTGGCCGTCACTGCCTTTGTCGAGATCAAGTTGGCGACCCACTCCGCAGAAAATTCGAAGCGCTTTCACAAGCTTATTTCGGGATTGGTCGAGGTGCAGGAGGCCTGCTCGCTGACTGGCGATGCCGATTACCTTATTAAGCTCGTTGTTTCCGACCTCAAGGCCCTGTCACGGATTCTCAGCGAAGTGTTCTTGCCGCACGCCTCAGTACAGCATGTCCGGTCTTCGATCGTGCTGGAGCGCCTGAAGGAAACATCACAACTGCCTTTGCAACAGTTGTCGCGTCGATAGCGGCTCGCCCGACCACTTATGCGCATCGGAACGGCTTAACCTAAACACCATAAAATTGCGCAAGAGATGAAATGCAATCTTTGCTTGCACAAAAGTTTAGTGTAGTCTGATCGCGATCCAGGAGGGTGGACCCTGGATGTTCCCATGCCCATTCGTGATTTCCTGCTGCGTCTGCTCGGCATTACTCGCACCATTCAGGCTTGGCACGCAGCCTTACTGGCGCTGGATCAGGGGCGGCGCGAAAAGCTGGCAGGCTATGCCGACGAAATTGCCGCCACTTTCGCCCGCGCCGCGCAAGCCTTCGCCGTGCTCGAACACCAACCTTCGGACGCCGCCGCCCGTCGCGACGCCGTGCGTGAACTCGGACGTATCTCGGGCTATCTCGAAGATATTCTGGTCGTCCTTGCGTCCGCGCTCGACGGGCGAAAAATTGCCGGTCTCAAACGCCGCTTGGCACGGCTCGGCATCCCCATCCCGGCCAGCCTGGCTCCTGGCGTCCCACTCTCCACTCGCAGTCCGTCCCGCCTCGAAACTCTGCTCGACGCCGAAGGTTATTTCCGCGCCCTGGCGGATGGTTTGCGGGCCTAACGCTAAAGTTCTTCCGGATACGATCCGGACAAAGACATCGCTGCAGCTGTTGCGGCGGCGGCTAATGCAGCAGGGAACACTGAGCGGGAAGCACAATCGACCTCCGACAAGGCGGCAGACGAGTACGCCAGATATCCCCTCGATCCGCCCGACGGCGCCGCCTTCCCTTGCGATCGGGCGCGCGCCTCGTCGCGACACGTGCTAAAAGGCGGCATGGCCGAGACCGCAGCACATACGCAGCCATTACCGCCCCGGGCCGCGAAAGCCGGCTTTGCCCGCTTGCTCGGCGGTGCAACGCCCGACGGTGGTCTGCGCTTGCAGACCTCGGTCCGCCTGCGTTGGTTTGCGGTGGCCGGCCAGAGCCTGGCCGTTTGCCTCGTGCATTTCGGAATGGGCTTCCCGCTGCCGATTGGCGCGTGCCTCGGCGCTATTGCCTTATCCACCTGGGTCAACATTTTTCTGCGGCTGGCCTATCCCACGCCCTACCGCCTGTCGACGCAACTCGCCACTGCCTTGTTGGCCTATGATCTCGTCCAGCTTTCGGTGCTGCTGTTTTTGACCGGCGGCATGGATAACCCGTTTATTTTTCTGCTCGTCGCACCCGTCACCGTCTCCGCTGCCACCCAGCCGCTGTTGTCGACGATCTGTCTTGGCGCGCTGGCCGGCAGTGCCTGCCTGTTTCTTATTTCCTGGCATCTGCCATTGCCGTGGGCGGCGGGCGTTTTGTTCGTCCTGCCCCCGGTCTATCGCTGGGGCGTCGCGGTTTCGGTGCTTGCCACGATGGTTTTCACCGCACTTTATGCGTTCCGGCTGGCCACCGAATCACGCCAGATGTCGGCAGCTCTGGCAGCCACCGAAAGCATTCTCGCCCGCGAGCAGCAGCTCCATGCTCTCGACGGCTTGGCCGCCGCCGCCGCCCACGAATTGGGCACCCCGCTCGCCACCATTACGGTCGTCGCCAAGGAGCTCAGCCGGTCCGTCCCTCCCGACAGTCCCATGGCCGAAGACTTTGCACTCCTCCAGTCACAGGCCGTGCGCTGTCGGGAAATCCTCCAGAAGCTGACGCGCAGCCCGGGTGAAAAGGATCCCCTGCATGGCCAGCTGACGGTCATGCAGTTGATCGAGGAAGCAGCGCTCCCCTATCTGCGGCTGCGCAGCCGCGTCGTCATCGAGCAGCAGGGTGCAGCCTCCCCCGAGGCGCCCGAGCCGTTGGGTGAACGCCGACCGGGCGTCATCTACGGGCTCGGCAATCTCATCGAGAACGCCATCGATTTTGCCCGCTCAGAAGTGCGCGTCGCCGGCCGGTGGGATGCCCGCGAGGTCGTCATAACCGTATCCGACGATGGGCCGGGTTTTGCCGCTGATGTCATGGATACGCTCGGCGACCCCTTCATCACGACGCGTTCATCACGCTCGCGTGCGGCTAAGGAAGCGGGTGCTTCCGCCGGTTTAGGGCTCGGTTTTTTCATTGCCAAGACTTTACTTGAGCGCTCCGGCGCGCGCTTATCGCTCGACAATCGTCCGCGACCCGACACCGGCGCCGTGGTAACCATAATTTGGCCCCGCGCCGCCTTTGAGGGCGCTGAATTACCGCACCGCTGGCGCATCATCCGGCAACCGTCGACCGTCGTTGACCACCAGGGTACAGCTTAATGAGCCTTGGCCCGCCGGGCATCTATTGCGCGGTTTATGTGACTTTCTGGGAGCGCTTTACCGCACTTCCGGGTTATACTGCCTGCTACGCCCGCGT
This sequence comes from Hyphomicrobiaceae bacterium, assembly GCA_025351355.1. GTDB lineage: Bacteria > Pseudomonadota > Alphaproteobacteria > Rhizobiales > Hyphomicrobiaceae > JABFRJ01. The sequence goes on along the minus strand of JANXWC010000245.1, from coordinate 11,100 downwards.
CCCGATGCCGCAAAAGCCGCACCGGCTGTCGTTGTGAATGGAGAAAATCGTGTCTGAAGATCTGACGTTCAAGCCCGATGAATTGCCCGCCGACCGCACGCTGGTGCTTGTCGACGACGACAAATCGTTTCTGCAACGCCTCGGTCGCGCCATGGAACAACGCGGCTTCGAGGTGCGGATGGGCGCGTCCGTCGCCGAAGGCCTCGAACTCATCCGCCAGAAGCCGCCGGCCTTCGCCGTCGTCGATCTTCGTCTTGAGGATGGCTCCGGCCTCGACGTGCTGGCTGAATTGGCACGCCTGCGACCGGATTCCCGCAGCATTGTGTTGACCGGCTATGGCAATTTCGCAACCGCTGTTTCCGCCGTTAAATTGGGCGCCGTCGATTATCTGGCCAAGCCTGCCGACGCGGACGAAGTCACCGACGCGTTGCTGGCCCCTTCCGACGAGCGCGCGCCGCCGCCCGAAAACCCGATGAGCGCCGATCGCGTGCGCTGGGAGCATATTCAGCGCGTCTATGAGCTATGCGACCGTAACGTTTCCGAAACCGCCCGCCGCCTCAACATGCATCGCCGCACCTTGCAGCGCATCCTTGCCAAGCGCGCGCCGAAGTAAGGCGCGGCTGATAACATCTCCCTACGTGCGTATTTTCGCGGTGACCGTTTAGATTATATCGGCGCCAACCCCAAGCTCTGCCGAAAGCGCGTTTTGAGGTACACGCCGTCGCGGGGTGGTAGCACGCGGGTGGGTTCGTCGGCGGCGATCTGAATGCAGGCGAAGCCTGGTCCGTCCGCCCGATGCAGACGCGGCCTGAGTGCCTCAACCCCGGCCATATCCGTCAACCGCGCGCTCCACGAGAAGCCAGCGGCAGCCGCTATCCCCACCAGATCGACGCCCAGGCCGGTATGGCTGGATTGCATGCCCGTCTCGCCGTAGTGGTTGTTGTTGAGCACGACCACGGATAGGTTCTTGACCTTCTGCGCGCCGATCGTGGCGAGGCTGCCGAGCCCCATCAACTGCTCGCCGTCGCCGGTGATGACCACGACGTGTTCGTCCGGTTGCGCCAGCGCCAGACCCATGCCGACCATGGCCGCCCCACCCATCGCGCCCCACAGGAAGAAGGTTCGGGGATGATCACCCGCCGCCATCGCGTCGTACGATGCGCTGCCAAGCCCGGTCACCACGAGCAGTTTTTTGCGGTCCTGCAGGATTGCACGCACGACAGCGCGACGGTCGAGTGTGCCTTGCGCTAAACCTGAATTATGCCCCGCAGGCGCAGAAGGTTTGGTTGTGGTCATTGGCTTATTTTACCCAAGTCTTGCGGCCGATCAGGCTCTGCGAAAACAGCACGGCAACTGGCTGCTCGCCCAGAAATGCATCGTCGAGTGCTGCGGCGATTTCCGTCTCCGCGCGAGCGGTGTCGGATATGCGCCGCACGGACACGCCCATCAATTCCAGCACGCCTTGCGTGGCGCGTCCCATCGGCACCTGCCATGGATTGAACTCGGCCCACTCGCCGCGCATCGTCACCAGCGCGACAAAGGGAAACCGGCAGGCGGCGATCAGGCTGAGCATATTGATGCAGTTGCCGACGCCTGACGACTGCATCAGCAGCACCGCACGCTCGCCCCCAAGCCACGCGCCGGACGCCGCCGCGATGCCCTCTTCTTCGGTGGTGAGCGGATAGGCCTTCATCACCGGATCGGCGTTGGCGCGGAGGATCAGGTCGGTATGTCCGGCGTCCGGCACATACGGAATCTGCCTGATATCAGCCGCTTTCAGCGCGCGGAAAATGCCGGCGTGCCAGTCTGTTTCCGTCGCACCGGTCTTTGTAACAACCATACCTCTGATACCCCTGTCTCAATCCGCCCCGACAGAACCGGGGACAATCTATGCCCGATACGGTCAGGTCTGCAAATGGCCGCCGTCGTACATGCAGGCGATGCGGCCGAGCGCGGCTTTGAGCCGGTCAGTGGAGACCAATCCCTGGCCATCGGTCGGCAATGGCGCCTCGACACCCGGCCATTCCGCGCTGCCGATCAACGCTTCGACTATCGCCGGTGTTAGCGACTGTCTGTTTGCGGCAAGGCCAGCTTGCAGCAACCGCTCGATCGTCTCTGGCGGCAATACCGGCAGCATGGCCATCAACCCCCGCGCCAACGTTTCGCCCAGCACGCGGTCGGGATGATCCGGCTTGTCGAGCACGCGTCCCCTGTCCCACAGATGCCCCACTTCGTGCCAGGGCGTGGGGACAGCCGGAAATTTGGCAGCCAGCGCGGCATGCTCAGAGGCTACATAGTAGCGATTGAGATTGTCGAAAAAGACGAATGCATAGCCGGCGACCGTCAGCATCGGTTCCCACTTGGCCCAGTCGCCGTCCGCGACATGGGGATTGACCGCCTCCACCAGAATGACCTTCGGCCGATGGCGCCTGAGATCGAGCCCGCCCAGCACATCCGGTTCGGCGCCCTCGACGTCGATCTTGAGAAAGTCGATGCGATCGAGACCCGCCTCTTCAATCAGCCGTGACAGCCGCTTCACCTCGCGCGCCTCGGTGCGGTAGCCGGCGCCATATTGTCGCGCACTGTCCGCGTTAGCTTTGACCGCGCTCGACAATCCATGCAAGCCGTCGACGATGTGGAAATCGATGGTGCCGTCATGGCGTCCGGCGAGGCAACTGACGACGTGGTCGCGCGGTCGCACGCCGGTATAGGCTGCCGCTAGCGAGATCTGCGGTTCCACCACCAGGCCCCGCCACCCCTTGAGGTAGAAAAAGAATGACACGTTGTCGGCAACCGGATGTCCGCCGCCCACATCGATATAGATCCCGTCCGACACATCGCCGAACACAAGGTCCAGATAATAGTCTTCCAGGTTCTGCGCATAGGAGAGGTGCATCGGCGATCCCGCTGTGCTTAAAGGCTGCAGAACTCACCCGCCGCCGCGGCGCTTTATGGGCAGCCTCGCGCGCTCAACGCAAGCCGCAAACATTGCGAGCAACACGGACGTGTCAATCCCGCCTATCTTATCGTCGGCCGCAGATCTGCTCGGCCGCTATGACGTGCTGCTGTGCGACCTGTGGGGCGTCGTGCACGATGGCCGCAAGGCTTATCCCGGTGCCAACGATGCGCTGCCGCGTTTCCGCAGCGCCGGCGGCATCGTGGTCATGGTCTCCAATGCACCGATGACGGCGCCCGCCATCGCTGAATTACTTGCCGACAAGGGTGTGCGCCGCGAGGCGTGGGACGCCATTGTCGGGTCGGGTGACCTGGCGCTCAAGTATATCGCCGACCAGCGCTATGCCCGCGTTTACGGCATCGGCCCGCGCGTACGCGACGCCTCGTTTTTCGACGCCGTGCCAAATCTTGTCGATAGTCTGGCGGACGCCGATGCCGTGGCCTGCACCGGATTGGTCGATGATCACCGCGAAACCGCCGAACACTATTTGCCCGTCTTGCGCGAGGCATATGCGCGGCAGTTGCCGTTTGTTTGCGTCAACCCCGATCTGGCCGTGCACGTTGGCGCCGATCTTTTGCCGTGCGCCGGCGCCATTGCTGCGCTCTACGAAGCTATGGGCGGCCACGTTTTCTGGGGTGGCAAGCCGCATCCCTTCGCCTACGCGACGGCGCTGGCGATCGCCGCGGACATCCGCGGGCACAAACTGGATTTGCGGCGCGTACTCGGTATCGGCGATGCCGTGCGCACCGACGTCAAATCCGCCGAAAATGCGGGCGTCGATTCACTCTTCATCGCCGGCGGTCTGCACCGCGACGAACTGATTGTCGATGGCGTAGTTCAGCCAGCGCCGCTAGCTCATTTTCTGGCACTTAACGCCGCGCGGCCCAAGGCTGTCATGACGGCTCTGGTCTGGTGAAAACGTGTCGTGTCTCACCTCGTAATTGTCGCCAATATCTCTCCTCCCCCTCGATGGGGGAGGTCGGCAGCGGCACGATTTTTTTGCTACAAAAAATCGTTGGCCGTGCCGGGTGGGGGTGGGCTTTGGCTCGGTGCGGGCGGCTGGCCACCCCCACCCCAAACGCCAGCGGCTTAGACCGGCCTTTGTGGATCTGGAGACTCGCCGCTGGCCGGTCTAAACCGATGGCGTTTGGCCCTCCCCCATCAAAAGGTGGAGGAAGAAAGTAGATTACGCCGCCAAGTGGAGCAGCGCGCGGGCCTCCTTCACGGTGGCGGCGTGACGGCCGTATTTGCCGCACATGTCGGCGACGCGCTTGACCAGAGCCGCATTCGATGGCGCGAGTTTGGTCTTGTCCCAACGGATATTGTCCTCGAGGCCGGTGCGGCAGTGGCCGCCCAGTTCCAGCGCCCATTCGTTGAGCGTCAGCTGATCCTTGCCGATGCCCGCACCGGTCCAAGTAGCATCCGGCGCCAGCCGCTTCAGCGTCTTGATGTAGAATTCGAACGTCTCGCGATCGACCGGCATGGCGTTTTTCACGCCCATCACGAACTGCACGTGCAGGGGGCCTTTCATCTTGCCGGCTTTCTGCATCGCGACGGCCTGGAAGATCATTGACAGATCGAACGCCTCCACTTCAGGCTTGACGTTGTAGGCCAGCATTTCCGCGGCCAGCCACTCCACCAGTTCCGGCGCATTCTCGTAGACGCGCGTCGGGAAATTGCACGATCCGGTCGACAGCGACGCCATGTCCGGCTTGAGCGACAGCATGCCACCGCGCTCGCGCCCATTGCCGGAGCGGCCGCCCGTCGACAGCTGCACGATCATGCCGGGGCAATGCTTGTTGAGGCCTTCCAGTAGCTTGCCGAACCGCGCCGGATCCGACGTCCGCTTGCCCTGATCGTCGCGCACATGGCAATGCGCCAGCGTCGCGCCGGCCTCAAAGGCGGCGTGCGTCGATTCGATTTGCTCGGCGATGGTGATCGGCACGGCGGGGTTGTCGGCTTTGCTCGGGACAGAGCCGGTGATGGCGACAGTAATGATGCAGGGAACAGACATGGGACGGCTCTCGCTGGCGGGATAGGATTGTGAAATGCTAATCTCGCCTAGCAGCCCGGATCGCGGAGGGGAAGTGCCATGATCACAAACGCCTATGTCCAGCGCATGTCCCGTTACAACCGCTGGCAAAACGAGAACCTCTACGGCTGCGCCGATCGCCTGCCGGATGCCGAACGCAAGCGCGATGCCGCAGCCTTTTTCGGCTCGATCCATGGCACGCTCGCCCACTTGCTGTGGGGCGACATGACGTGGCTGCATCGCTTCGATCCGTCGGAGCCCGTGGCGCCGGCAAGACCGGGTAACGCTGGTTTCGCTGATCTTTGGCCGGACTGGGCCGATCTGCGCCAGCGCCGCGCAGCCTTCGATGCGGAAATTATTGCATGGTCCGATAGGATATCACCGGTATGGCTGTCTGAGGATCTCACCTGGACATCAAGCGATGGCAAGCGCACGTCCACCGCATCTATTGGAATGCTGGTTGCGCACTTTTTCAATCACCAGGCTCACCATCGCGGCCAAGTCCATTGCCTGCTGACGCAAGCCGGTCTCAAACCCGCCGACACCGATTTGATGTTGTTGCGGGAGTGAGCCCGGCCTCGCCTCAGCGAGTAATCAGAAGGTAGGCGAGCGAGACCGCCAGGACGAAACAGACCGATTGCCAGAACAGCAGCGAATTACGCTCCAGAATGGGCACTTGGCCGGAGCGCAGGTACTCGTCTTTGGGATGACGCAGGTCGTAGACCAGCTCGGACATCGCCTCATAGCGCTTCTGTGGATCGGGATGGACGGCGCGTTGCAGCGTGCGATCGATCCACGGGGGAATGTCGTCGTTGTATCGATGGGCCGCGGCATACTTGAGCTTGCGCTGCAGTGCCTTGGTGCGCGCCTGCGCAACCTTGGTACCGTAGGGCAGGCGGCCGGTCAGCATCTGGTAGGCGATGACACCCAATGAAAAAAGATCGGATCGCGGCGTGCCGGGATCGCCGATGAAATATTCGGGCGCGGTAAACTGCAGGGTTCCGAGAATGTCTTCGCCGTCGGTCGATGGATTGGCTTCCAGCACGCCGGCCACCCGGATCGAGCCGAAGTCGATAATTTTAGCGGTACCGGAGGCGTCGATTATAACGTTTTCAGGCCGCAGGTCCTGGTGCAGCATCTCCCGCCGATGAAGCGCGCGCAGGCCGATCGCCAGCTGTTCGACAATGGCCCGGACCGCCTCGAGGGGCGGCTTGGGGTTGTCCAACATCCATTGCGCCAGTGTCTGCCCCTCCACGTACTCCATGACAACATAGAGGAAGTTGCGCTTGCGCGTCGGCTGGCTCGACTTCAAGACGTGGGGGCTGTCGATGCGCCGCGCCACCCATTCTTCCATCATGAAGCGCTTGAGGTAATTGGCATCGCCGCGCAGATCGATCGACGGCACCTTCAGCGCGACGACCTCGCCGCTCTCAAGGTCGGATGCCAGATAGATGTGGCTGCGGTTGCTGGCATGCAGCTGGCGCTCGATTCTGTAGCCGTCAAAAACCATGCGCGCGTCGAGCAGCGGCGGCAACGGCAGGTTCGCCGCCTGATCGACGGCCTCGCCGGCCTCGATGGCGGGCAACTCGTCGATCCGCACGATCTGCAGCGTTAGATTGTCGGTGCTGCCATTCTTCAGCGCTTCGGTGACGATGCTGCGGGCGGCGGCATCGAGGTCGGCTGCATGTGCCGCGATTGTGGCCGTCACGAGCGGGGCGGCCACATGCTCGTAGACGCCGTCGGTGGCGAGAACGAAGATGTCGCCACGCTCCAGCGGGATCGTGCGATAATCGATCTCGACTTCTGCATTCATGCCAAGCGCACGGCCCAGGTAGGTCTCGTCTCCGGCAACGGAAACGCGGTGGTCGGCGGTCAGTTGCTCCAGCGACTTGCCGGCGACGCGAAATACGCGGGCATCGCCGATATGAAAAATATGCGCCGTCGCCGATTTGACGACCAGCACGCTCAACGTACAGACATAGCCCTTGTCCATGTCGTAGCGGTGCTGGCTGCGCCGCGTCTGGGCATGCAGCCAGGAGTTGGTCGCCGCAATCACCCGCTGCGCCGACGTCTTCACGGACCAGCTGTCGGATGTGCAGTAATAGTCGGTGAGAAAGCTCTTGATAGCTGTTTCAGCGGCAACGTTGCTGACGCTGCTGGTGGAGATGCCATCGGCCAGCGCAATGGCGATGCCCTTCAGCGCCAACGCCGGTTGCTCGGGCACGAGGACGCCGTGGAAGTCCTGGTTGACCTCCTTCAGCCCTTTATCGGAATATTGCCCGATCGATAGTTTGAGCTCGCGCCCCATGTTCTGCAGCTCATGACGATCGCTCCGGCGTCAAGCAGCCGGAGCGATCGTTGATTTGAAACCATCAATAGGCTTTGCGCTTCGGCCCTGTCTTGGCGTGCGTGGAGTAAAGCGTCAGCCCGACGAATGTGATGCCGCCAATCAAATTGCCGATCACCGTCGGGATCTCGTTCCAGATAAGATAATCCATGATCGAAAACTTGCCGCCCAGCATCAGGCCCGATGGGAACAGATACATGTTCACGATCGAGTGCTCAAAGCCCATGTAGAAAAATACCATGATCGGCATCCACATGGCGATCACCTTGCCGGATACCGAGGTCGACATGATGGCTGCGACCACACCGGTCGAAACCATCCAGTTACACAGGATACCGCGAATGAACAGCGTCAGCATGCCCGCAGCACCATGCGCCGCATAACCTATCGTGCGACCTTCGCCGATCGTGCCAATGCGTTGGCCGACGGCATCGGGAGCCTGGCTGAAGCCGAAGGTGAAGACGATCGCCATCATCACGGCGACGGTGAGGGCACCTGCGAAATTACCGAAGAACACCAGCGTCCAATTGCGCAACACGCCGCCGATGGTGACGCCTGGACGCTTGTCGATCAGGGCCAATGGCACCAGCGTAAACACGCCCGTCAACAGATCAAACCCCAGCAGATACAGCAGGCAGAAGCCGACTGGAAAGAGCACAGCGCCGGCCAATGGCTGTCCGGTCTGCACATTGATCGTGACAGCGAAGGCAGCGGCGAGCGCGAGAATGGCGCCGGCCATGTAAGAGCGGATCAGCGTATCACGCGTCGACATGAAGACTTTGGATTCACCGGCATCGATCATCTTGGTGACGAATTCGGCGGGCGCGAGATAAGCCATTAGGTCTCCTCTGGGCAACATTGCAGCACTCTTCGTATTTGATGCCAAATATTTGAGCAATGTTCGAGCAAGGCAATTGGCTGCCTAATGCATCGCCGTTGTGCTCATAATTTGGGCTGTTCCTGCGGAGCCTTACGCGCTAACACAACAGTCCTAACCGCCACTTCGGATCACCTATGAGCGCGCCCGCCAATTCATCGCGCTTCGAGCGCGCCATCGCCGAAATCGATCGGCTGAACGCGACCGATCCGCGCCGCGAAACAGCCGACGGCGTGTCGCGCCCACGCGAGGTGCTTTATTCAGAGCGACTCTCGGCGGGACTGGCGCAGCTTTATCCGGAGGCGTCGGAATCGTTGCGGCTGGCCGCCCGGGCGCAGCACATTTGCCGCTGGCGGATCGCGCGCGACAGCTATCCGCTCGGCCGCCAAGGTTACAATGGCTGGCGGACGGCGTGCCGCCAGCTTCATGCCGATCTGGTGACCGGGATCTTGACGGGGTGCGGTTATCCCGCCGAGCAGATCAGCCACGTCGTCAAGCTGATCAAGAAGCAGGACCTGAAAAGCGACGCGGAAAGCCAGGCGCTGGAAAATGCAGTGGGCGTGGTTTTCGTGGAGCATTACTTGGCCGCCTTCGTCGCAGCGCACCCGCACTACGACGACGAAAAATTACTCGGCATACTCAGCAAGACGATGCGGAAGATGGATCACACCGGCCACACTGCCGTCGCCGCCCTCGCAGTGACCGCCCCGATCAGCCGCCTGCTGATGCGCTCAGCAATCAGCGATCGCTAGTGTTCTGGAACATACAGAAGGTACCCACTTTCGTCGTGGCCGCGCAGGCGGCCACCCAAGCAAGTCAATTTTTATTTGATCAACTCGATGAATGAGAAACAGCTGAAACGTCAGTATTCCGGGCTTGATATGGCGCTTCATCGATGGTCGCTTGGGTGGCCGCCTGCGCGGCCATGACGGAGTTTTGAGTATGATTTCCGGGTACTATTTGAATGAGTCAGAACGCTAGTGTTCCGCGTCCGGCGGTGCACGATTGCCGCAGTACGGACGTTTTGTGCAAACACTTTCAGTTGGCGCATGATGCCGGCGGATGATCGGCGGTGGAATTTTTAGGGGGATTGCCTGTGAATCGCGAGGAAACGCTGGCGCTTTATGCGCAAGGCCGCGACGCCTGGAACGCCTGGGCGCAAAACATTCTCGATGAGCGCGCCGCCATGGAAAAGGCGGGCACGTGGGCAGTGGCGAGTAGTGAGTTTGGCAGTCGCGATGCCAAGAACGGAGCCACAGCAGCGTGGATGAAAGCCACACTCGCCGACTTCTCTAATAGTGACAATCCGCACACTTTCGCCAAAGCGGTTGACTTCTCAGGCTACATTTTTCCGGGGCTTGCTTGGTTCGATACCGCGAAGTTTGAAGGTCGTGCGGGTTTTCAGACGACGCAATTTTTGGGGAACGCGTGGTTCGGGCGATCCACTTTCGCTGGAGAAGCGAGGTTCGAGGAGGCCACTTTCAACGAGGAAGCATGGTACAGCAACGCGAGCTTTGCCGCGGACGTTTGGTTCAGCCAAGCGCGATTCTTAGGCAAGACGCTTTTTAACGAAGCGACGTTCACGACAAGCGCGTGGTTCAATAATGTGAATTTGGCGGGAAAAGCGGATTTTAGCGATTCGACGTTCAATGGTTGGGCGGCCTTCGACGCCGCGACGTTCACGAAAGACGTGCAATTCAACCAAGTCAGCTTCAATAGTTTTGTGTCTTACGAGGATGCCAAATTTACGAAAGTTGCGTCCTTCCAAGCCATCCGGTCTGAGCGCGCGTTTTCTCTAGCGGGCGCGACTTTTCACGACGTACCGGATTTCATCCAGGCGCATTTTGAGGAGGCGCCGCGGGTCGATAATTTGCATTTCCGCAGGCCGGTCGCCGACCCAGGAAATTTCTGGGTGCGGAGTAAGGCTCGCGTTAAACGGCTCGTCCAAGGCAACGAAACGCATCCCGCCCGCTATCGCGCGTTGAAGCGGTTGGCCATCCAGGGGCACGACCACGAAAGCGAGATGCAGTTCTTCGCTGGAGAAATCACCTCGGCGCGGCGCGTCGACGATTTTCCCGTGCCGTGGCGGGTCTGGAGCCCCGAGGCCTGGGCGGGCGCGCTGCGCTGGTGGTTCGGCTGGATCTATCAGCTCATCTCGAACTTCGGCCGCTCGCTGGCGCGGCCGTTGGCGCTATGGGTTTTCACCATCGCGCTGGGCACGATTTATTTTCTCAGCCAGACACCGGACGTGGTGCGTGAACGCGAGGCGGCGATCAAGGCCGGCGCGCCGTCGGGCCCCATCACCTTCGGTACCTACAGCATGTTGGCCTGGAGTCGCGATCAGCCCTGTTACGCCGGCTTGCCCGACAAGAACGAGAAGGGCGAGTTGCTCGTTACGGGGCTAGCCGCGCCGGTGCGTGCGCAGACCAATGCAGCCACCGAGGCGGTGCATCTGGCGTTCCGCAACGCCTTCATTTTTCTCGATGGCGGCACGGATGCGGCGCACCGTACGTTCGGGTGCCTCTATGGCATCGAGCGCTACGGCGACAATCCCATCGCCATCGTGCCGAGCAGCGTCACGTTCGCGTCGATGCTGCAGAAGGCGTTTTCCGGTTTGCTGATCTTCCTGTTTGGCTTGGCCGTCCGCAACATGCTGCGTATGAAGTAGGGAATTATGTAGGGTGCAATGAGCGAAGCCGCGGTGCACCGGGTTCAGGACCCATCCGTCGCAGGACCTCGTCCTCCCGTCGTCCTGGCCGCGAAGGCGGCCATCCACGACAAATAGCCATGACGGACATCGCTGGAAGAATGGTGGGCGTGGCGAGTTTGAAAATCTTGCGTGACGAACGCGCGTGGAACCCGGTCGTGGATGGCCGCCTTCGCGGCCA
>JANXWC010000227.1 GCA_025351355.1 Hyphomicrobiaceae bacterium | reverse complement strand
GCTTACCGCTCGCTAGGTCCTGAATAAAGCCGGTCGAAGCTTGTCGATCAATGTGACCAAGAGGGTAATGCGCAATGGCGTTGAAGGATTGGTTTAAATCCGACGCTGAACGACTGGGTAGCTCGGTACCGTCATTGCTTCCGCCTGAGCCGACATCGTTATCCGCTACCGCGAGCCATGACCGCGAGCGGGCGCAGAGCCTTATGGACCGATTGCCACGTGGTGCAGACGTCATCCGCGACCAGATTGACCGCAAGGAGCGTGCAAGATGGGCGCGCGCCAACGAGATAGCGACGTTACGCTATCAACCGGGTGATGTCTTACTCGGCAAGCACAATGGATTTCTCATTGGCGATGGTTCCGACAAGCCGTCGGTGATGGTGGCGGGAGCACGTTCCGGCAAGACAGGCACCGTGTTGATGCCGACGTTGCTAACTTACCCAGCGTCAATCGTTGTGCTTGATCCGAAAGGCGAGTTGGCCCGCGAGACAGCCGCGTACCGGCGCGATGTGCTTGGACAGCATACCTATATCTGCGACCCTTTCGGGACTTCTGGGCAAGTCGCGTCACCGTTCAATCCATTGTCGGAAATCGATCTATCCTCGCCGACGGTGGTTGACGACGTCGATGTCATTGCGCAGACGCTGATCCTGAAGGAGAGTGGCGAGGACGGATCACATTGGACCAACAGCGCTCAAGCCTATCTACGCGGCCTCTTGCTGCATGCGTTGACCTTGCCGCCAGTCGACCGGAACCTGTCGACCGTGCGGCAGCTGATGATGTTGACCTACCCGCCCCTGGTGGCCGCGCATGCTGCGTTGATCGCCAAAGGCACGAAGGATCCGGCCGAGGCGACACAGAATGCCCTGTTCTTGGAGATGGCGAGCCAAACGCACCTGTTTGGCGGAGCTCTGGCTGGTGCCGGGACGAGCTTTCTGAAGAAGGCGCCCAGGGAGCGATCGTCCATCGTCAGTACGGCCGAGACCCAGTGCCGCTGGCTCGACAGCGAGCCCATGCAAGCGGCGTTAAACGCGAGTAGCTTCAACCTCGCGTCCGTCGCCGAACGTCCGACGACACTTTATCTGTGCCTTCCGTCAGGACAAATGGAATCACACTCCCGTTGGCTGCGGCTGATCATTCGCATGGCCATCATGGCATTGGAGCGTCGTGGGACTTGGCCACGCGGCAAGACACCGATCCTGTTCATGATCGAAGAATTTGCTACGCTTGGGCACATGCCAATCATGGAGCAGGCCGCGAGCTACCTGCCGGGATTTGGCGTGAAGCTCATCTGCGTGCTGCAAGATCTCGGGCAGCTGCAGCGGCATTACAAAACCGGATGGCAGACGTTTCTGGGTAACGCAGGCGTCATCCAGTGTTTCGGTAATGCCGACGCCGTCACTCTCGATTGGATTTCCAATCGCCTTGGATCGTTGTCGTTTGTGCGCGGGAAATTCGGTGCCACCGGCGATGACGACAAATCACAGGACTTTGTGGATAAAGAGAGACTTTTATATCCGCACGAAATCGCTGAAACGTTTGCGCGCGGAACTGGTGGGCAACTTGTAATCGCCGATGGCTTGCCGCCCATTGCTATCGAACGGCTGACCTTCGATGATGTTGCTCAGATCAAGCGCTCCGGCAGAACGCGGACAGTACCGTAACCTCGGCAGGCGACATGGCCTTCGATCTTGTTGTCGATCATCACCTCAGCCAAAGAAAAATCCCGCCCACGGTTGAGTGGACAGGATCAATTGCGTCACGGTGATCACACGGTTGGTCTGATGTCCGCAGATGAGCAGCAATCCGCCGTGCAAGGGCCAGCTCCGTAGAAGCAGCCGTGCGGACAGCGGCGGTAGTTTGCTTTGCAATTGCAGCGGAGCAGCACAGTGAACAATGACAACTGCTCAGGCTCGCAATACGGAAAGCCACAGAGCGAGCAACATGGTGTCCGATTGAGTGTCATGCTTGGGGGGCCTTTCGATGGTTGAAGCGGCGGCAGATACCTGCCGCCGCCGGGGCACGGCGCCAATGCGTCACGAGTTGCGGTTGTCGTCGTACCAGTTTTGTTGCTCTTGGGTGGGCAAGGCCGGCGGCGGTGGCGCGT
>JANXWC010000146.1 GCA_025351355.1 Hyphomicrobiaceae bacterium | reverse complement strand
ATCAAATGCAGCAGCGCTGCGTTCCAACTGCAGCAGGCGTGGTTTGGCAATGACGCCACGTTCGACGAGCGGGGCGAGGGTCGCGGCTTCGCTCCTGATTGAATCGCGCTGCGAACGGTTGCTGGATGTTTGCGCTTCTGCACCCTGTATCTGCGCTTCAAGTTGAGCGATTTTTTCACCGATGATACGGCGCTGTCCGTCAAGAGCATGGCGTCGCAATTCGAATTGTTCGATCTGACCTGCCAAGACTGTTTTGTTCGAACCGGCCAGCGCGATGATTTCGGGAGAAAAAATGACAGTTGGTTGTCTCGCGAGTTCGGCTTGCATGCGGGCGTCAGTAGCAAGCATATCAACATGCTGTTGGCTCAGAATGTCGTACTCTGCGCGGACCTGTGTGTCGTCCAGGCCGATGAGAATTTGTCCGGTGTCGACCTTGTCGCCTTCGCGCACCAGAATCCGTCTGACAAGACCGCCATCATGATGCTGCAGGCTTTTCCGGTTTCCTTCCAGCTTTACAAAGCCACTGGCCACCACAGCGCCGTTCAGCGGCGCCAAAAGCGACCAACTGCCGAGCAGTCCGAAGAACACGGCAATGATGATCCAGCCCCGCGTCGCTAGTTGTCCGACGTCGTCATCGGTCGGCCTAAGCGCCCGCGGACGCGTGCGTCGTTGAGTTGCGACTTTAGGGGGCGCCTGTTTTGTCTTGTTTGAAGGCTGACGCTGCAGCGCCTCAGCTACGTGCATTCGAGGCGCCTTTCTCTAATGTCGTATGTGACTTTACGTTGTTTGCAAAGCGTTTGAGCATGTCATCGCGTGCGCCGAACCATTCCACGCGTCCGCTAGTGAGGATGATGATCTTGTCGACGATCCGCAACATGGCCGGCCGGTGGGAAATGACGACAACAGTGGTTGATCTTTCGCTCAAACGATTGATGCAAGCGGCCAACGATTCTTCGCCCTGGGTGTCGAGATTGGAATTCGGCTCGTCCAGGACAACCATGCTTGGGTGTCCGTAAGCTGCGCGAGCCAATGCTACCCGCTGCTGCCAACCGCCCGAGAGCATGGTGCCCGCGCTACCCATGGTCGTTTGATAACCTTGCGGCAGGCACACGATCATTTCATGGACGCCAGCCAGTTTGGCCGCATCTGTTATTTTGGCCGGGCTCTGATCTGAAAAGCGCGCGATATTCGCGGCGACTGTGTCTGAAAACAATTCGATATCCTGCGGAAGGTAGCCGACATGGCGCCGCAGCGCTTCCGTCAGTGGCATGTGCATGTCGACGCCCGCCAACCGAACACTCCCGTTTGAAGGTTCGGCGATGCCGACCAGCAGTCGCGCCAAAGTTGATTTGCCAGCGCCAGATGCGCCGATGATGCCAACGATCTCGCCAGGCTCGATCGTAAAACTGATGTCCTGCAAAATGGGCGTTTCGGAGCGCGGCGCTGTGAATGACATTTTGTCGACGACCACCTGACCTTCGGGGCGGGCAATGGGTCTGGTCTTGTCGACGATTGGTAGGGTGGCCGCCAACCTGCCCAACCGACCCAGTGCCTCTCGTGCACCAACCATTGCCTTCCAAGAAGCGGCGGCCTGTTCGACAGGTTGCAGCGCGCGACCAAGGAGAATGGAGGCTGCGAAAATGGTGCCGGCGCTCGTTGCCCGTTCGATTACCAGCCACGCACCCAAGCCGAGAATCAGTGACTGCATCGCCAAACGGAGAAACCGAATCAGCGAGGAAACGATTGCGGCTCGTTCGCCTGCCGCTTGTTGTGCAGACAGTACCGCTTGCCGCTCGGTGGTCCATTTTTCCGTGACATCGGCAAGCATGCCCATCGCGTGAACGACGTCGGAATTTCTTTGGCTCTGCTCACTAAGCGCATGAGCGCGCACGCCGAGTGCGTTTGCCCGACTGGACATCCCTCGGACCCAAACCTCGTTGATCAACGCCATGACGATCAAGGCGACCGCACACACTAAGGCAAAGCTGCCAAGGCTCGGATGTAGGCGATAGATGATAAACACGTAGATCGGCGTCCACGGAAAATCAAAGATCGCGTGCATCCCGTTTCCGGCGATAAAGTTGCGCGTGGTTTCAAGGTCGCGAAGTGGCTGGTTGCCCGGCGCTGGGTTGCACAAAATGGGCACCATCACGGATCGGAACAAACGACCGGCTAACAGGCGGTCGAAGCGCGTTGCGCTGCGCGCCAGGATGCGTGCCCGCAGGCAATCGAGAAGCGCAAGTGTCGAAAACGCCAAGAGCACCAGCAGCGTGAGCATCGCGAGCGTCGCCTCGCTGTTGGACGACAACACGCGATCATAGACCTGCATCATGTACAACGGTGCCGCGAGATACAACAGGTTGATGGCCAAACTGAATGCGAGTGCCGTCAAGAAATAGTGGCGCAGCGATGAAAACGTGGTCGACAGATCGCTACTGCGAGAGAGCTTGGTCTTTGCTTGCGCCGGTAGTTCTTGTTTGGGTTTGATCACGGCGATGATCCTTTTGGCGGAGAAACACCGTAAATGGGCGAGGTTCGGTCGATCGTCTTTGACACTAGGCCGTCGGCATGAACGGTGGTTGACCAAGCGGCGGATGTGCCGGCTGGGCCGCCGACGTCTTGCTTGGTTGCTTCAATGGTGAGGCGTTGGGAGGCCACTCGCGGCGCGCTAGCCGGATTAAGGGTCTGCATCGACAATGCGCCGACGCTCGCAAGAAGCGTGAAGCCCGATACCGTCGTCGCGCGCCGCGCCTGCTCCATCGCAATCCGCGCGGTGACGAGATCGCGTTCGGCGTTGAGCACGTCGATAACCGCGCGTTGGCCGACGGATTGTTCCTTGCGCAGCCCGGCCAACGCGCGGCTGTTCGCCTCGATCTGGTTGGCCAAAAGTTTGCGCGAAAGCACCGTCTGATGCCAATTCGACCATGCTTGGGTGACGGCAGTGCGTACGACCGCGCGCTCCTGCGCCAACTCATGAACCAGACTGAGCCGAGTGTGGCGCGCCGCGTTGACCTCCGCATCCACACTACCGCCGCTGTAGAGTGGAATGTGGGCAACGGCTTGTACTGTCGCGGCTGACCGTGGGTCGACCAGGGCAACTGTCCCGTCTGCATCGCGGCGGCTCTGGTAACTCGCTTGCAAGGACACCGTAGGCAGGTACCTGGCGCGTGCGACTTCAATGTTATGACGGGCCGCTTCCTCGCGGTGATAAGCCGCGATGATCTGCGGATGCTGGGTTTCTGCCTGGTGCAGTGCATTCTCAAGTTTTTCGGGTAGCGCCAAAGCTGCTGTGTGGAAGGCCTCCAGGCGTTCGGGGTGCCGGCCCACAATCTGAAGAAATTGCGCTTCGGCCACGGTGAGTGCAACTCTCGCGGTCCCAACCTGGATTTCGGCGCCGGCAAGTGCTGCCTCGGTTTGTGCGACGTCGGCTATGGCCACGTCGCCCACACTTCGCCGCTCCTTCGTGAGATTGCGCGTCGTTTGAAACGCTCTCATGGATTGGATCTGCAGCGCCAAAACAGCTCGCGCCTGAATGACATCGGCGTACGCGGATGCTGCCGCGAGTAGCACGTCGCTCTCGACCGAAGCGACGGTCTGCCGACCTGCACGCACACTGGCGTTGGCGCGCCTTACCGCGTTGAGCGCGGCGCCTCCGTCGAAGATTGGTTGCTCCACGGTAGCTGACCAACCCATCGGTTTCCGCCTGCTGGTGACACCGGTGGCGGATGCATATTGCGCTTCCTGCCACCCCGCATCAGCGCTGGCAGTGACGGTCGGAAGGAAGCCGGCTTGGGCTGCTGGCACAGATTGAGCCGTTGACCGCAGCCGCTCTCGCTCCGCTTTAAGCACTGGGCTGTGGTCGAACGCTACCCGCAACACGTCGAGCATCGTCTCGCTGCGAGCAGACGTTTGACACACGATAATGAACGCTATCGAGAGAACGAGGCTTCGATGCGCACGTTGGTTCAGGTGATGAAAGATGCGGTCGCACCCGTCGGCGACCGTTTGTTCGTCTGCACTGTGCATGGTCCCCCAAGCACTCCGAGCGAAAAATCCGGATCGGAGTTTTTATTGTGGAACCTCCCCAATTCGAAAGTAACTCTCAAATTTGGCAATTGGGCGGCGACGACATGCTTATTGTTACTACGGATATTATTTATATTGCGGTTTTTTGCGCAATATATGTGATCATTTTTTCGGTCGGCACTATCCAGTGCGCAGCCATGTCATTGCACGCGTAATCCAATCGCCAGTTTCCGATGCAGTACTCTCGAATGGATCGCAGTAGAATTTTGCACCGGCGGCTTCTGCCATGACCCCGACGGCGTCGACCATGACGGGTGCGCCAGCGGCGTAGACGACGTCGGCGCCGCTCAGGCTTGGTACATGCTCCGCAGGTGTGCCGAATTGGACGGCATGGAAGGTGGTCTGATGCTCCTCCGCCGTCGCGATGATTTCGACATTGGGCAACTTGCTGGCGATATCGAGCGCGGCACCCATGTAAAAAGAGCCGAGTTTGCGAACTCCAACGACGATAAGCATGGAGCGATGCGGATTCTCACGTAGCGCTGCTTCCGCTACCGACCAGATGGGGGCGAAGCCGGTGCCGCCGGCGACCAGCACAAGTCGTTTATCAAGACCGGGGCGGAGGAAGCCATGTCCGAACGGGCCTTCGATAGTGAGGGAATGGCCCACTTTTATTTTTTCACCGAGGTTTGTCGAGATGCGCCCCTGGCGAACGCGTTTTATCTGGAGGTGGAATTTGCCGTCGCTTGGGCTGCCGTCGAGTGCTGCTGTGGGACTGAAACAGCGCGTCGGAAATCCGTTGAATGTGAAACGACAATATTGGCCGGGTAAATACGAGAATGGCGCGCTTGGTGTGATTTCCAATTCGACAACATCGGATGTCAGGTCGCGCAGGGCGGAGATACTGGCGCGCACGTATTCAACGGCCGGCACTGCTTCGATCGCAATTTTGAGATCTGAAAAAACACGCGTCTGGCAGGCGTAAACCGTGCCAAGTTGTCGCGTTTCGCCACCTAGCGTGATCCCGGCCTTGATCTCGGTCATGCAACTGCCGCAGCGTCCGGAGCGGCAGTCATGCGGTATGCCGACGCCGGCAGCAATTGCACCGTCCAACAATATTTGACCCGACTGCAGAGTGAATGTTTCCTCGCCCAGGCTGACGGTATGGTGTTTTGCCATATTTATTCGATCTCCAATCTGAAGGGCCTGAGATGTCGGGTGTGACGGGTTTCGGAGTGGTCGAAAGCCGCGACCCACATGAGAATGCCGGTCTTCATTTGAATATCGTATTTGCTGCCGGTATAGAGCCGGCGCGCCATCTCGAGGGTCCAGCGGCCTGCTGCCCATCGCGCGACCCCGCGGACCGTGGTCCGATCGTTGGCCACCAAATCATGCATGACGATGCCGGGGATAACGGTGCCGACGGGGAAGGTGGCGTCAATTGCTGGTGAATAGGGAACTGATTCGCTGTCCATCATCCACCAGCGAGCGCCTTCGCTCTCGCTCTGGGCAGCGGTATCGCTGACGCGACCAAGTGAGCGTACGGTAGCGGCGAGGTCGCGAGGCATTCGCCAAGGTGTCACCAGTTCGCCGGTCGTTCGGGTCGGTCCCACTTGCGCATTGCTGCGATAAGCCGGAGGCCCCGGATCCAAAGCGAAACCGCCGGCATAGCGGGCGCGGCCATCCATCTGCTCAGGCGTGGGCTCAGGCAAGTTTCCGAAATGGCAATTGTCGACGTGGCCCGTAAATCCCTGGTGTGACGCGCGCCATTGCCAGACATCGGCGATAGCGTCTTTGGTGTAGTGAAAGCCGCGACCGGTACTGCTGGCTGGCTTGGCGGCGCTCGGGGCCGTCGCCAGGTGGATCGCAGCCCCTATCAAAGGCAGCGCCGCGGGCGCGAACAGCACTGCGAACTTGTCTTCGTGAAAGCGCTTCTCGTCACCTTTGTCGTGATCGGTCTGGGCCACATGCCAGCCGTCACTCGCTTTGACGAGCGGCAAATGTTTTAGCGAACGGGTCGGGTCGCTCCAAGTGAAAGCGAAATAGATGAATTCGCCATCGTGTACAGCACGGATCTCGACGAGCGATTGGCCGTCGCCGCCAAAATCCCCGCCCTGTGTCGTGAGCACGGTCGCCGGGGTTGCTTTGATCCAGGCGGGATCGCTGAGGTCGCCATCCAATTGAGGCGCCTCGCCTGCTGAAATCAAGGCCACCTTGAGTTCCGGTCGGGTCACATTCTCGGCGCCCATGGCCATGGCACCAATCGCAAACATTGCTGCTGCGGCATTGGCGATAGGATGCGCGTGGAGTTTCACCCGCGCATTTGCGGGCGGCGCTGAAGCGGCTTTGCTCAATTGATCCGCGAGCAACTCAGCCAGATCCGGTGGAGGCGGCGCTACGACAAGTGGTGCCGGGCGCAGGATGCGCGTCAGTTGTGCGATGCCGCCCATGGCCGCCTGCAATCCAATGTGCAGCACAACCGCGCTGACGCAACTGGCCGTCGCCCACAGATGGATCGCTAGATACGGCGCCCCACCGCCAAAGAATAAAGCGGTTCCGCTAAAGATCTCAGCAAATAGCGACAGAAGCAGTGTCCAAAATGCCAGTGTGTGCAGTGCTGCAAATCGTGCAGCGCCACGCCGACGCAGTCCAGACAGGCTCGGCCGGTCCAGTTTTATCCGCGCCGTCAGACGCGCGCGCAGCATGTAAACTATGTAACCGATCAAGGTCGCGCTGAGTACCAACGCCGCCACGAGATGACGGAACCACAAATTTTCGACTGGAAGGACCGGATCGAGACTTGCCAACCACGGTGCGATGGGGTCGTCGGATGCAATGCGTAATCCAGTGAGCATCAGCACCACGAACGATACAACCAGAACGAAGTGCAGAACGACAGTCCCGGTGTCTGTCGTGGGGCGGCGTTTGCGGGCCATCGGTTTTGGTTCCTTCAATGCGAGGACAATCCCAATTCGACGTCGCAACACCTGCAGACGCGAGCCTCAGCTTGAGCGGAACGCCGCTACCGATGAAACGCTGAGAGCAAAATTCGGATCGCTTTTTCGTCGGCGCGCCACACGCTGCCGCGGTCACGCATGTGTCTCAAGACATCCACAGTGTCTCGACGACAATCATGTCGTGGCGTCTCCCCCGAGTGCCACGGCGGATACACCAGCCAAATTTGAGGAGAATAAGGCAGATGGGAACAAGCCTGGCTCCAAAGCCAAATGGGCGCGCGTCAATTTGGTGCGGGAACCGTGCGCCAATCACATTCAGCAAGTTGCAATGGAACAAAGCTGAGCAACAGCGGTTTGATGACGACAAGATCAGACAATGCGCGTGGCGTAGCAGTTTGTTGAGGTGGTTTTATGGGTAAAGTCGATACGAAAATCGAAGCGTCGAAGAGCGGAATGCCGGTCTTGCAACTGGCGACGCCGACAGATCTAAAGGCGCAAGCCGCCAAGGACATTGCGCAGGCGCTGAATACCCTGCTTGCGGATGTTTTTGCGCTTTATTTAAAGACGAAAAATTTTCATTGGCATATGAGTGGGCCGCATTTTCGCGACTACCATCTACTGCTGGACGACCAATCGGATCAAATTTTTGAAATGACAGATCCGATGGCTGAGCGCGTCCGAAAGCTTGGTGGAGTGACGCTTCGATCAATCGGTCATATTTCCCGCACCCAACGCGTCAAGGACAACGACGCCGACTTCGTGGCGCCGTCCGCGATGCTAAAAGAGCTTTGTGCGGACAACAAAATGCTGGCCGCGCATTTGCGTGAAGCTCACGGAATATGCGACGAGGCTCACGATATCGCGAGCGCGTCGCTTCTTGAGGTGTGGACTGACGAGACCGAGCGGCGCACCTGGTTCCTGTTCGAGGCAAGCCGATCGGCGGACGATCAGGGGCGTTAAGCGAGCTGAATGAAAGAGAACCTGCGCAATGACGAAAGTTACGGCGCAGGTCTTGTTTTGGCTCAGGCCTGAGACCTAATAAGACTTCGAGGCTTCGGCTTTGACTTGGCCGCGCGCTTCACGCACTGCGTTTTGCGCGGCTACCGCAAGCAGGCGGATGTCGTTGATGAGGGTCGTGAACTGATAGCCCTCGGCGAAGCGCTTATGCGCTGTCTTCGGGCCGTCAGTGTGGGCACCCGCTATTTTCCCTGCCTTACGCGTCTTATCGACAATGGTTTTCATGGCGGCCAACACTTCCTTGTCGGTTGGATCGAGTGTCGCCGGTTTACCCAAGCTAAGCGCCAGATCGGTCGGACCGACATAGACCCCGTCCAAACCTTTCACAGACAGAATGGCGTCGAGGTTGCTCATTGCTTCCCGCGTCTCGATCATGGCGAACAGCAGGATCTCGTCATTGGCTTTGGATTGGTAATCGGCGCCGGCGTACTGCGACGCGCGGAACGGTCCATTGGAGCGTGCGCCAAGCGGCGGGTAGCGGCCGGACGAGACGAATGCTTCGGCTTCCTGCTTGGTGTTGATCATCGGGCAAATGACACCGTAGGCGCCGGCGTCAAGCACGCGCATGATCGCGCTTGGTTCGTTCCAAGGGACGCGCACCATGGCGGTTACGTCGTTGAGTTGGATCGCCTGCAGCAAGGGTACGATGTCGTTGATGTCGGGCGCGCCGTGCTGCATGTCGATCGTCACGCTGTCCCACCCGCACGACGCGTAGACTTCCGCTTGAAAACTGTTTGGCACGGCGATCCAGCCATTGAGCGCCTGCACGCCGTCGGCAAGGCGTTTTTTGAGTTCATTTTTGCGCATTATATTTCCTCTTGTTTGAAGGTCGGGTGACGCGTGACTTCAGTGAATATCGTCTTGCTTTTGGAGGGCTTCGCGCAGTTTGGCCACGGTGAAACCGGGCTTTCTCGCGAGGTCGAGAATGACCGCTTCCTTGCGCGCCAGCAGATCGCACGCTGCCGGAATTTTGGCGGCAACCGCTTCGGGGATGACTACTGCGCCGTGTTGATCGGCATGGACGAGATCACCCGATCGGACCAGCATGCCGTGAATGCGAACTTGCTGACCAAAGCCCGCCAAGTGCACATGTGCGTGGCTGGGCGCGATGGAACCGGCCAGCGCCTGGAAGCCCGGCGCCCACTGCGGAATATCGCGGATGCAGCCATCGGTGACGACACCCTTCAGCCCAAGCGCCTTGTGCACGGTAGATTGCACCTCGCCCCAGAAGGCGCCGAAGCCCACGTCAGCGCCGTCGAGATCCTGGATGACACAAATGCTGGGGGTCGGCGCCGAGGCCATGTATTCGTAGTAGGCAACGCGCTGATCGCGCGCTGGCTTACCAGTTAGTTCGTGCACGTGCGTCGAGCGAATGGTGGCGGTCTTGGCGTAACCGACGATCGGCGGCAGGTCGGGAAACGGACACACCAACGGGCGGACTGTAAACCCGGTGGCCCGCCGTTCAGGTGCCACGATCTCGAGCGCGTTGCAGATGGTGGGCGTGTCGAAAGTAGCGAGCGTCTCAAGCAGTTTTGCATCGAGCATGGGAAATCTTTCAAGTAAGTTGATTGTTCTAGGGCGGAGCTACTTCAAGCCATCGCCTTGGCGACGCGCGCGTCGTCGAGGCCCAGAGATTTTGCCGTGGCGACGATAGCAGCCCAGGTGTCGTCGGGCAGCGGCAAGCCGTTCTTGCCCCGCTCGGCCCGCATGCGCAGTTCCGGTTCGCCGGGGACCAGCACTTCAACGCCGGGCACTATCGGCCGCGAGCTCTTGACGTGCTTGGTATATTTGGTGACGTCGGCGGGGAAAAAGCCGTCCGGGTCAATTTTGGCGGGGTCGACGTAGAACGACAACATGCCGTTGGCAAAGCGCTTGCCTTCCTCTGTCGCGCCGTTGCCAGTCAGTGATCCACCAAGCAGTTCGCACATCAAAGCGAGGCCGGAGCCCTTGTGGTCGCCGAACGCCCGGATCGCGCCATCGCCTTTACGATAGTCACGTGGTCCCGATGGCTCATAGTCGCCATAGAGGACATGCGGATCTTGGCTCAACTTGCCTTTGGAATCGACGAGCGCATCGGCCGGAATTTTCTTGCCGCCGAAACTGGCGTTGAGGACCTTGCCCTCGGCCACGATCGACGTTGCAAAATCGAGGATCAGCGGTGGCTCACCCGGACGCGGAACGCCTACGCAATAAGGAGCCGTAGAGAAGCGGCGATCGACACCGCCGAAGGGCGCGACGAGGGAGGAACCAAACGCGTTGACGAAATGTACGGAAACGAAACCGGCTGCGGCGGCGGTTTCGGCGTAGTCGCCGACACGTCCTATGTGACCTGCGTTGCGCAACGCGACCATCGACAATCCCATAGCGCGGCACTTGGCGAGCCCAATCTCTACGGCCTGCGGGGCGACCGTCTGGCCGAAGCCATGCAGCCCGTCGACGACGGCATAAACGGGAGTTTCGTTGACGATGTTAACGACGCGATCGGCGAGGAAAACGCCTTCCTGCAGCCACTGGACATAACGCGGCACGCGCTGCACGCCATGGCTGTCGTGGCCGGTCAAATTAGCGATGACTAGGTATTTTCCGATGCGATCGGCCTCGGCGCGCGAAGTCCCTGCCTTGGCAAATATATCGGAGACGAATGCCGTCATATTCTCGGCTTTGATCGTGACCATCTGGGGCGCCTCCCCGCGCCGGGTTGAACTGTCGTTGCGAGTTCACCTGACACCATAGGCCTCTGCGCGATGCTATGTCACGGCAGCCGAATGCATGCCACCCGCGATTGTCGACGGGTTTGCTCAGGGAGCCAAAGCTGCTAGGTCCAAGGATCGAAACCCGCACCTGTCGGTTGAAACATGAGTGGCATGGTAGCCCGCAATGATCTACCGTGAACACACTGAAAATGAAAATTCCCTACCTTTCATTGAGGAAGCTCCCATGAGTTCGAACACGCCCTTCGAGATGCCGCAGCAATTGCGCGAGCTGGCGGAAAAAAATGTCGAGCAAGCGCGCAATTCCTATACGCAATTCCTGGACGCCATGTCGAAGGCCGCCGGCATGTGGTCGGCAGCCATTCCACCAACCGAAGCGACCAGCGGCTTCAAGGCCGTGCAGGACCGCGCGACGCGCTTCGCCAAGCAGAACGCCGACGCATGCTTCAATATGGCCACCGAACTCGCCGCTGCAAAGGATATCCAGGATATCATGGGCATTCAAAGTCGCTACGCGCAGGTGCAGTTGCAGGCTTATGCGACGCAGGCTCAGGAGTTAAGCCGCTTGATGATGGCCGCGGCGCCAAATATGCCGACTATGCCGAATATGGGCATGCCGAAATCGTAAGCGAATTTCGTTGAAGTTCGGAAACCGGCTGGCCGCAAAAAGCCGGGCGAGCGAGCTATCGCGCGCGCCCGGTGTTGAGTATTTTCATTGTCAGCGCTTACCCGACAACCACAGCGATAGTCAGGACAAGCACGACAACCGGAAGGCCCTTGGGAGGATAAGGGACTTCTAAGGCTGGCCTTACAGCTTCGCCATCCTCGGCCGCGAATGTAATCACGGCAACAGCGACCTATGCAATTGAGCAATGCTCAGGCCGCATAACCCTACCGTTCAGTTGGTCCACTGGCGCGCCTTGGTCACCATGAAATCGCGGAAAACCTGTACTTTCTTCGACGTCTTCAACTCTTCCGGATAGACGAAATAAATCTGCATGTTCGGCAGGTCGACGTCGCGCAGAACCGGCACCAGTTCGGTTTCCTCGTTCGTCAGGTAGTCCGGTATTAGGCCGATGCCGATGCCGCTGCGAATAGCATATTTCATGGCAATGACGCTGTTGGCCATGAAGGCCGGGGTCCGCGGTGCAAGCCCATCGCGGCCCGCTATCTCCAACCAACGGATAGCACTCAGGTGCGCCTGAGGCGTGCCCGAGTATGAAACAATCCGATGTTTGTCGAGGTCGTCGAGGCCAGCCGGTGCGCCGTGTTTTTTGACATAAGCCGTCGAGGCGTAAGCATGGATCTGCATGTGGAACAGCGGCCTGCGGATCAAGTCGCCATGCTGCGGCTCGCTCGCCCAGATCGCTACGTCGGCTTCGCGCATGGAGATGTCGAGCTGATCCTCCGCCAGGATCAACCGCACGCGGATGTCGGGATACATGTCCAGAAACTCGCGCAGGCGTTGGGTAATCCAAACCGTGCCGAGCCCTGTGGGCGCGGTGACACGCAAGTCACCGGTCGGTTTTGTGGTCGCGTCCGTCAGCATCGTCTCGGCGCTGGCAAGCTTATTCAGGATCTCGCTGGCCGTCCGGTACAGGAGGTCGCCTTGCTCGGTTAGGACCAAGCCGCGCGCGTGGCGATGGAACAGGGCGACGTGCAGGTCCTTTTCGAGCGCCGAAACCTGGCGACTGACCGCCGATTGGCTCATGCGCAACGCGTCGCCAGCGTGCGTAAAACTACCGGCCTCGGCGGCTGCATGAAAGATGCGGAGTTTGTCCCAATCCATGGCGATGGGTATCCCGAGGCAAAAGCTGACATGATAGGGACAGTGGTGGGTCGAAAGACTGCGGTCGGAGAAATGTGGCTATTCTGCTGCCTTGGCGTGCGCATGCCCGGCCAGATAACGTTCGGCTTCCAATGCCGCCATGCATCCCATACCGGCAGCGGTCACGGCCTGTCGGAAGGTTTCGTCTTTTACGTCGCCGGCGGCAAACACACCGGGGATCGACGTAGCCGTCGAGTCTGGCGCGGTAATCAGATAGTTGCCCTTTGTCATGTCCAGTTGCCCTCGGAACAATTCGGTGGCCGGTGCATGACCGATGGCTACGAAAACACCGTCGATCCGGCGTTCGGAAACGAGCCCGGATTTCACGTTCTTCAGTCGGATACCCGTCACTGCCTTTGGCGAAGCAGTGCCGACGATTTCTTCGACTGCGGTGTCCCACATCACTTCAATTTTGGGATTTTTGAACAGGCGGTCCTGCATGATTTTTTCGGCGCGGAAGCTGTCGCGGCGATGTACGACGACAACCTTGCGGGCAAAGTTGGTGAGGAAAATAGCTTCTTCGACGGCACTGTTGCCGCCACCGATGACGACAACGTCGCGGCCCTTGTAAAAAAATCCATCACAAGTCGCGCACGCCGAGACGCCATGGCCTTGGAAGGCTTTCTCACTGGGTAGATCGAGCCAACGCGCCTGGGCTCCTGTACAGATGACGAGAGTGTCGCAGGTGTAGCTGTCACCGCTGTCACCTGTCAGACGGAATGGCCGCCCGCCCAACTCAACCTTGGTGATGTGGTCCATGACCATTTCCGTGCCGACATGCTCGGCCTGGCCGCGCATTTCGTCCATCAGCCAGGGCCCCTGGATCACCTTCGCAAACCCTGGATAGTTTTCGACATCCGTGGTGATGGTCAGCTGGCCGCCGGGTTGGCTGCCCTGAATCAGCATCGGTTGCAACATGGCGCGCGCGGCATAAATGGCAGCGGTGTAGCCCGCGGGACCCGAGCCGAGAATGATGACTTTGCGGTGGTGTTGCTTGCTCATGGAAGGCTCGACGGCAGGGTTGCGTTATAGTTCATACTGCAACCCCTAATTGGAATGTGGTCGCGAGCTATGCATTTCATGCATATGGGAGCTTTTTTCCGACATCGCAAGGGGGTGCCTTGTGGAAAGGCGTGGGCAGAACAGTCGACACGCTTGGGCACGATCTCCGGCAGACGTCGTGTTATTCCAGCGCGTTGGTCAAGTCGCCCGCCTTTTCGCGCACACCGGGTAACGGTTCCAGCGCAAACCGTTTGGTGATCAGCTTTAGGATAGACGTCGTATCGTAGGATGTCTTGTCGATGAAGTTTCGCTTCCCCAGCGGCGATATGATCAATGCAGGAACGCGTGTCGCAGGACCCCAGCGATCGCCCCAGCCATTTCCGCTCGGCGGCGGCACATGGTCCCAGAAGCCGCCGTTTTCATCGTAGGTGACAATAACCAGCATGCGGCTCCATTGGGGACCGCGGCGCAACCGTTCGAGGATATCGGCAATATGGGCGTCACCGCTTACTAGATCCGTATAAGCCGGATGCTGATTGAACTTGCCGGTCGGCTTGTAAAAACTGACGGTGGGCAATTTCCCCGTATCGATGTCGCTCAAAAGATCGTTGCCGTCGCGCAGGTGGAGTTTGCGATCGGCGGTACCGGGGGCAAAACGCGCGAAATAATTGAACGGCTGGTGATGCGGCTGAAAATTGAGCGCACCGTCCTTGGACGTGTAAATGACCGCACGCTGCGTTTCGGGGGTTTGCTGGCCGTCGCCGAGCGCTGCGTTCCAGGCGCCAGCGTACCATGCCCAACTGATCCCTTTCGCAGACAACGTGTCGCCGATGGTGCGGCCTGTCTGCGGCGGCAGCGGTGAGCCCAGTCGCTGTGATCCTTTGGGGTCGGCCATTGTGAGGTCGCCGTCGACGGCCGGCGGAACACCGCTCGGCTGGTAGGGCGGTTGGGTGGTGTTTACAGCGTAGCCATCGGGTGTCACCTGTCCGCCCAACCCGCCGGTGTAGGTCTGAACCGCGCCCTCTGCGGCGGACGGTGAACCCGGCTTCTTCAGCAATTTGCCGTTGGCATCAAGCTGCACGCGCATCGTGTCCGGTACGTCTTTGAAAACGGGTGTGCAGGCGCAAACGAGCCATTGGTGATTCAAATAGGAGCCGCCAAATGCGCCCATGAAGAAGTTATCGGCCAAGGTGTAGTCCTTGGCCCATTGCCAGAGCTTCATCGAGCTGCCGTCGAAATGACCCATGGTGTAGCCGCCGACGGTCGACATGGCGGCGAACATGTCGTTGCGGCCGCCGTTGATCTGCTCGATGTTGTGGTAGTAGGCATGAATGGGGCTGAGCAGAACCTGATCGGTTGTTTTGCTGACTGGCGGCGCATCAATTCGAAACGGACTGTTCGTTAGTTTTGGAAAACGCGGGTCCGGCTTGCCGGTGCTGTCCCATACCATCAAGTGAGGCAGTATTGATCCGTCGTGGTCACGCTGGATGGCTTGTGCTGGTGCGGCGTTGGCGATGCCATTGGCACCGGGGAACAAACCATAGAGATCTCACCATCCATCAGTTTCTCCAAACTGACCACAGTG
>JANXWC010000128.1 GCA_025351355.1 Hyphomicrobiaceae bacterium | reverse complement strand
ACGCGCCCGCGCCAAGGCCGAGCTGCACCTGAGCCAGGTCCCCAGCGATGCCGGCCGGCAGGCCTCGTGACAGCGCCGCGAACAGTGCGGGCTGTTCCCTGATTTCGTCGAGGTACGATACCGTCATATCACCGCCAACTCCCTGGTATCTCGACCGGTCTCTGTCTCAAAGGCGAGCGCCGCCGCTCCGACCAAGCCTGCATCCGTGCCAAGCTCGGCCGGCACGAACGAAAGGTTCGCCAGGTAATTCGGAATCGCAAGCGCCTGCGCCGCGGCAATGATCCGGTCGAGCAGGATCGGGCCGCTCTTGCTCATGCCCCCGGCCAAGGCGATCCGGTCCGGCGCAAAGATGTGTATCCAGGACACGATCCCGGCAGCCAGGAAGCGGGCGGCCTCGTCGATGATCCGTAGGCACTCCTTGTCGCCGACCCGGGCAGCTTCGAACAGGGGGGCGAGCCCTGATGGGCCGCCGCCGGGGGCAGACCGTCTCAGCTCGGCATAGCGTTCCGCAAGAGCCAGGCTCGACGCAACGGACTCGAGACACCCATGGCACCCCTGCCGGCAACGACGTGCGCCCAGTGGATCGACGATGATATGCCCGATGTCGCCGAGCGTACCGTTAGAGGTGTGCACCGCCGCGCCGTTCTCGATAAAGCCGACGCCGATGCCGGTGCCGAGCGTCACGGTCATGAACCGCGTGGCGCCGCGCCCGGAGCCGAACCGGTGCTCGGCGAGCGCCGCCAGCGTGGCGTCGTTCTCCAGCCTGGCGTGCAGGCCTGTCCGGGCCTGGACATGTTCGACGATCGGAAAGCCATTCAACGACGGCACGTTGCCGACATGCGTGGTGCCGTTTTGCCGATCGATCTGCCCTGGCAGCCCAATGCCGATCCCGGCCAGATCCGGGGTACGGGCCTCGGCCTGGAGGCGCGCGGCAGCCGCCAAAAACGAATCGAGCAACGCGCCGCCAGAGAGCCGCGGATCGCTGACGACCTCGCATTGACTGAGCACCGAGCCGTCCGGCGCCACCACGCCGATCTTGGCCGAGCCGCCCCCCACGTCGATCCCGAGCGCAGGCAATCCACGCATTTCGCTCTCACCCCTCAGCCGATCTTGTGCCGCCGGATCGTCAGGGCAAAGCCGTCACCCCGGTATACCGAACGGACATATTCCAGAACCTGGTCCTGCTCGCTCGACGTCACACGCCAGGCAATCACGACCGGCGCTCCGACGGCCATCCCGAGGTGGCCGGCAAGCTCCGTGTCCGCCGTACTGGGCTCCAGCGCCGCATCCGCCCAGGCCGGGTTCAAGCCCCAATGCTCACGCATAGCGTTATAGAGCGAGCCCTTGGCGACGGTCGCCTTGGTGAGACCGGGATAGAGCGCCTGAGGCAGATAGCTGTCCTCGATGGCAACCGGCCGACCGTCGACGCAGCGTATCCGCGACAGCTTGTGGAACCCATCATCCGAACCGGGCGGGTCCACCAGATGCCGGATCATGGCTTCAGGCAGCCCCGCCACTTTCGACAAGCCGATCAGGATTGAGGAGGGGTACGCGCCGGTGGCCTCCACCTCGGCCGTGAAACTGCCAAAGCCGGTCAAGCCCTCGATGCGGTTGGAGCGGGCGTAGGAACCACGCCCCTTCTCACGGTAGATCAGACCCTTGAAATGCAACTCATCCAATGCCTGCCGCACCGTCACGCGCGAAACGCCGAACTCGGCCGAGAGCACGTTTTCCGAGGGCAGCGCCATTTTGTGTTCATGC
Organism: Hyphomicrobiaceae bacterium; assembly: GCA_025351355.1. Taxonomy (GTDB): domain Bacteria; phylum Pseudomonadota; class Alphaproteobacteria; order Rhizobiales; family Hyphomicrobiaceae; genus JABFRJ01. The sequence goes on along the minus strand of JANXWC010000128.1, from coordinate 1,424 downwards.
GTCTGGCTCCGCAGCACGTCTCGCTCAAGAGCAATTGCCAATTGCCGATAGACCGGGAGGGAGTCGGACCTGCGGACAAATCGCCGGATCGTGCTGCTTGCCTTGGTCGCCATGACATCTCTATGCGCGTGCGGACATTTTGAACGACAACCTGTATGCTTGTCTTAACAGGAATTCAATAGCAAATGGGCGTGCCACGGCAGGTTTGGTCGTTCGACGGTTTCGGGCACCCAGACCGGATCGATGCGGACCCTAGGGTCGCACGTCCAGAATCGTGACGGCTTTCTCGATATGCATACATTGACGGCGCATCGCCGCGGTGCACCGCTGCAATTCGAGGTGGCCGGCAAAGTATTGCTCGGTGGCGAACTGGGGGATACAAGTCTGCTGCAATAGGCTTCGAGGCCGTCGCAGTGGAGGTGGTACCGTGACCAATGTTGGCGACAATACACGAACAATCCGCACTCAGGAGTACGAACTCGGCCATACCGAGTGGGAACTCAAGCGACTGGCGACGCAGGCGCAGCTGGTTGATCCGATCACGCGCCAGTATTTCAAGGCTGCCGGCATCGCACCGGGCATGCGGGTTCTTGACGTCGGTAGTGGCGCCGGCGATGTCGCGTTTCTTGCCGCTGAATTGGTCGGGCCTACAGGCAGCGTGATCGGCGTCGACCGTTCGCCGGCAGCGGTCGCGGCGGCCCGCACCCGCGCGCTGGAGCGCAAACTCGGGAATGTCATGTTCTAAGAAGGCGACCCCGCATTGTTGAACATTGAACAGCCGTTTAATGCCGTTGTCGGGCGCTATGTCCTGATGTTCAATCCAGACCCAGTGTCGATAGTGAAGGGGGTTGCATTCGATATCGACGGCAACATAAGTATATGAAAATATTGTTTTTTTTTACGTATTCTTTGAGTGGTTTGTTGCGTAGTTGGTTGCTCGAAAGCTCTGACTGCCAGTTGTTTTGCCGCAGATTGTCCGCCTCAGATTACTCTGTTTAGGGACATTGAACCAGAGTGGCACTCCCTCTCTCCGCCATACCCCCCTTGTTCACAGTTCCACTGCAGCCATCGTGGTGTCCGCACAAGCACCCATTTGCGTCCGCAGTTGTCCGAATTTGTCTTTTAGTTGTTTCAAAATCAATAGCTTGCTAGAATTCAGGCTCCACCAGTCCCGGGTGGAGCGGGATGATTTGCTGTCTACAGGCATCTCGACCGATCCACCCCCATCTCCCCCTCAAAGGGGGAACTATTTTGGCAAGGCATGGCCCGCAGCACTGCCTGAATTCATCGTTCGTCCGCTCATGCACGACGCCGGGGGTCTACGTGGACGGCGGTGGTCTTCGACTACGCATCATGTCGAATGGCAGCCGACTTTGGATCATGCGCATTACCTTTCATCGCGTGCGACGTGACGTAAGTTTGGG
>JANXWC010000110.1 GCA_025351355.1 Hyphomicrobiaceae bacterium | reverse complement strand
GGTCAGAGAAAAAGCCGGCGACCTCCCTTACGAAATTCGGGATCTCCGAAGATATGGCGCTGTGATAAAACCTCTGCTATATATTTTTAGGACGGAGGAAACATCACCGACGATGCCATCCACCAGCGCCCAGCGACTTCGTGCGCTCGACCTTCTGAAAGCCCGAGGGATGCTACGGCTGAAAGAGTTCGTTGCGGCAGGCATTGGACCGGAGACGCTCGCCCGTCTCATTCGGGAGGAAGCGGTAGTCCGTCCGGCGCGCGGCCTATATCAACTCCCGGACACCCAGATTGAGGCCGCCCATACACTCGCTGAAGCGGCAGTTCTTGTACCGAAGGGCGTCGTTTGCCTGACTTCGGCGCTCCAATACCACGAACTGACGCTTCAGATGCCTTCGGCGGTCTGGATGGCCATCGATCGAAACGCCTGGCGCCCCAAGATCGATTATCCGCCTATTCGGTTCGTGCGCTTTACGGGGGCAGCGCTGACCGAAGGGGTTGAGCGTCACCGCATTGAGAATGTCGACGTCCCCATCACGGATCCGGCAAGGACAATTGTCGACTGTTTCCGCTACCGGACCAAGGTCGGCCTCGACGTCGCGATGGAGGGACTGCGCGAAGGCCTCCGTCACCGTCGGTGCAATCCCGATCAACTCTGGCAATACGCGCGCAAGGCGCGGGTCTGGTCAGTCATGCGCCCTTATGTCGAAGCAACGGTGTCCGATGCCGCGTGAGCCCCGCAACATCGGCGCATCCGTGCGGGCGCGGCTCCTTGATCGGGCACGCGCCGAACGATCGGATTTCCAGATTCTCCTGACGCGATATGCGCTCGAGCGTCTGCTGTACCGCCTAAGCGTGTCGCCGCATCGCGACCGCTTCATCCTCAAGGGTGCGATGCTCTTCGTGACCTGGATCGCCGACCCGTTTCGGCCCACCCGGGATCTGGACCTGCTCGGCCAAGGCGACAGCGACGCCGATGCCATTGCCGAAACCTTCCGAGCCATTTGTGCGCAGCCGGTCGCCGATGACGGTGTGACGTTTGATGTCGCCGCGCTCATGGCGACCCCGATCCGCGAAGAGGTGGGATATGGTGGCGTGCGGGTCCGCACAGAGGCGACCATCGCGGTGGCGCGAATTCCGATCCAAGTCGACATTGGCTTCGGCGATGCGGTGACGCCAGCGCCCATCGAAATCGACTATCCCGTTTTGCTAGACGCCCCGCCGCCGCATCTTCGAGCCTATCCGGTCGAAACGGTGGTGGCCGAGAAATTCGAGGCACTCGTCACGCTCGGCATTGCCAATAGCCGGCTCAAGGATTTCTACGATCTTTGGTTGATCGCGGACACATTCGACCTTGATCGGTCTGTGCTCGCGAACGCCATACAGAACACGTTCGACCGACGGCAAACCGCGTTACCGGGCGAGACTCCATTGGGGCTGAGCGATGACTATGCGGAGACTTGGGGTCATCAATGGCGGGCGTTTCTCGGTCGTGAGCGAATGGCCGCTGCTCCGCAGGAACTGGCCATGGTCGTCGCGGATTTGAGGCGCTTCCTACTTCCGCTCGCCGAAACGATAGACGGTCATTGGCGATGGGTGCCGAAGGTAGGTTGGGTCCGCTCACCTTCGGTCCTGGGGCCGACATGAAAGCGTGGCAACGTTTCGTTGTGCAGCAGGGGTCGTGCGGCTACCAAGCGTGCGACGGGGGGCATAACAACCATGCACATTGAAACTTTGCGGATTCGAAACTTCCGACGTCTTAAAGACGTACAGATCGATCTGGCGTCTGACATCTCGATTTTTGTCGGCGCGAACAATAGCGGAAAGACGTCGGCCTCGCATGCGCTTCAGCTTTTCATGGCGGCGTCGCGGGAACGTTTCTCGGTTCACGACTTCAGCGCAGAATCTTGGACGGCGATGGACGCCTTTGGCGATGGCGTGGACGGCGCGATCCTTCCGACCGTATCGCTCGACATATGGTTCCACGTCGATGCGCCCGCCCTCCACCGCGTCGTCGACCTGTTGCCAAGCCTTGCGTGGGAA
>JANXWC010000104.1 GCA_025351355.1 Hyphomicrobiaceae bacterium | reverse complement strand
GGTTCGGCGACCTGATGCGGCAGCGCATTCAGGAGGGTGAGACACCGGCCCGCAAGGCGTGGCTCAGATCCATCGTCGACCGCATCGAGGTCGACGAAGGCGCGATCCGCCTGTTTGGCCGGAAAGATGTTCTGGAGCAGTGTGTTATGGCCGGTACATCTGCGACCCCTGGGGTTCGCACATTTGTACCGGAGTGGCGCGCCCGAAAGGATTCGAACCTCTGACCCCCAGATTCGTAGTCTGGTGCTCTATCCAGCTGAGCTACGGGCGCGTGCAGGGGATGAAGAGGCAGATAGCGGGTTTAGGGTCGGCGGTCAACGACTACTCGCACGAGTTTGGAAAACCGTTTTTTGGGGCTCGCCCGATCGCATCGCGGCAAGCCGGTCACCCCTCGCCGCAGCGTCGCGCATACTGGCGCATGCGAATGCTGCGCGCCCAATTGCTCAGGGGTGAGCCGCTACTTTATTGGCGCCCTCGGCAGTACCGTGTCGCCAGGTTCCAGATAGTAGGTGTAGTCGAGCGAATACCACGGTGGAGTGATCGCCGGTTCTGATGGATGCGGGGTATCATGCCGCACGAAATCACCAACCAACGCATTCGTAACTCCGAATTGGACGTCCGTGTCGATATGCGGATCGGTCGCGTCGTAGACTTGGGAGATCAGAACTTTATAACCTTGCTTGACGACAAGTGCATGCAAATGCGCCGGCCGATAAGGGTGCCGACACTGGGCGTGCAGTAGGCGCCCGACAACGCCGTTAACGGGGATGGGGTAACCGACCATCTTGACGGTGTGCAGCCAGAAGCGGCCCTCCTCATTTGTGGTAAATTTGCCGCGCAAATTCATGTCGGTCTGTGTCGGATCTTGGCTTTCGTATAAGCCGACCGGCGATGAGTGCCAAATGTCGACTTCGGCGCCGGCGATCGGCCACCCGGCTCGGTCGAGCACGCGCCCGTTGACGATGAGTGTATCGCCTGGCGTATCTGAGCGAACGATCGTGCCGCCGTTTTCAACATGTGGCGAGTTGAGCCTCCAGAAAGGGCCCAGCAAGGACTGCGAGGTCTCCGTGTTGCCGTTGTCGCCATTGTTGAGGAGACAAACGAGCGACGAAACCCCGAGCGACCCTGCCATGAGCACCGTTTCGTTGTGCGTATCAGACGTGAGTTTGCCCATCTCGTTGAGGACTGCTGCGGCTTCGCGCAATTCTGCCTCTGTCAGGTGTACGTCGCGTATGAAGGCGTGCAGGTGCTTGACGAGTGACACCATGATCGTGCGCAGCCGAGGATCGGTCGTACGCTCCATCACTGCGAGTGTCGCAGCGGTCAATTCGGTATGGTTTTTGATAATCATGAGGTGTGAAAGCCTGGATGACTAACAAAAACCACTGACGAATTGGTACCAGCTCCCGGGCTTGAACCGGGGACCTCTAGATCCACAATCTAGCGCTCTAACCAACTGAGCTAAGCCGGCAAAGACGATAATTCTCACATCCCAATCGCATATGAGTTTGGACAATCGTCATCGTTCCGCGCTTCTGATGCCATAACCATCCTGTGGACGCAACAGCTGCGCAAGCTGCCTGCAAGTATGAGACGCAATTGTCGCTTCGGCGGCCAATTTATCTTGCTGGTTTGCACGCGCCCGGGGCGCGATGGTATGGCGTAAACGCTATCGGGTTCACCATAAGGCGGTCATGGCACGCAAAATTACGGGGCCGGAAATTGAGCGAGTCATCCATTTGTTGGCCCGATTGCCGGGTTTTGGACCGCGATCCGCCCGGAAGGCAGGGCTGGCACTGATTAAAAAACGTCACGAATTGCTCGAGCCGCTTGCCAAGGCGTTAATCGAGGCGGCCGAGAAAATTTTGTCGTGCCAAATTTGCGGCAACCTGGATACGCAGTCGCCGTGCAATATTTGTAGTGATGAGAAAAGAGACGGAGCGCTCATCGTCGTCGTTGAAGATATCGGAGATTTATGGGCACTGGAGCGGGCGGAGGTAGTAGCGGGGCGATACCACATCTTGGGCGGGCATCTTTCGCCACTCGATGGCATTGGGCCAGAAAAATTGAATATTCCATCATTGCTCGCCAGGGTTCGGTCGCCCGTGATCGAAATCCTGTTGGCACTTAGTTCGACGGTTGAAGGGCAATCAACTGTTCACTATCTGCGGGAACAACTCGCACCGTCGGGCGTGGCGGTATCGGTGTTAGCTCGAGGTGTGCCGGTCGGTGGGGAGTTGGACTACCTCGACGAGGGAACTTTGGCCGCGGCGATCAAAAGCCGACGACCACTTGCATAATCCAATTCGTCATTTCGACGAGGGGCGGCGGCCATGTGAGGGGGGCATGGCCGCCGCATTTTCCGTTACGGGGGAGCGTAACGGGGAGAGGCTTTTGGGGGGAAAAGCCTCAAAACTCATATGGTCATGCAATCAAACACTTCAAGCGCCCAAAGGTATTTTGTTATCATGATTTTACATGTGTGCAATGCAACATGAGGATATCTGGCGTTGTGATAAACGTGCGCTCTGTCGTTTGACAACAGCGGCATTGAGTTAGCCAATGTACCTTCAACGCCAGTTCATCGGGATTGTCACATGCGCCCTACGCTGACTGCGACGCCAGCAAACGGGGCTGAACTGCGAGTGCTGGCAAACCCATTGTTGTCGGCTCCTATTTTCCCGACCCTGCTGCGTCTGAGTTTGCCAAATATGTTCGCCATGCTGGCGTTGGCGAGCGTTGCTATCGCTGAAACGGGCTACGTGGGCTTGCTTGGTACAGCTTCCCTGGCTGGTTTGGCCATGGTGTTTCCGATGGTGATGCTGACGACTATGATGTCCTCGGGAGCGATGGGGGGCGGCGTCTCGTCAGCCATCAGTCGCGCATTGGGCGCCCGTCAGGAAGAGCGAGCGTCGGCGCTGGCGATGCATGCTCTTGTGATAGGTTGCGTCGCGGGTCTCGCATCTACTGTTCTTATGCTGAAATTTGGTCCTGCTATCTATTCTTTGCTCGGCGGCAAAGGCACTGCGCTTGAGCAAGCGCTGATTTATTCCAATGTTGTGTTTTTGGGCGCGCTGGGGATGTGGCTCACCAACACGCTTGCCTCTGTAGTGCGCGGCGGCGGCAATATGAAAATTCCCTCATTGACGTTGGCAGTTGCCGCGCTCGTACAGGTTGTCTTGGGCGGCGGATTGGGATTGGGGCTAGGGCCATTTCCCAAATGGGGCATGACTGGCATTGCTCTTGGGCAAGTCATCGCCGCCAATGGCGGAGCGCTTTTTTTGCTGTGCTACTTGATTTCCGGTCGCTCGCGGGTGCGGTTGGATTTCAGAAAATTTGATCTGAACGCTGAGATGTTCCGCGACATTCTGAAAGTCGGTGGCTTGGCGTGTATCTCACCGCTACAGACCGTATTGGCCGTCCTGGTCGTGACGAGACTGGTTTCCGCGTTTGGAACGGAAGCTTTGGCGGGCTACGGCATCGGCGCGCGGCTCGAATTTCTGCTTATTCCGATCGCTTTCGGAATCGGGGTGGCATGCGTACCGATGGTGGGGATGGCAATTGGAGCGGAGGACGTGGTGCGAGCGCGCAATGTCGCCTGGACGGGCGGAGCGCTGGCTGCAGCGTTGGTCGGTTCCGTCGGCCTGATCGTTGCGGTATTTCCCGAGGCTTGGGCAAAATTGTTCACGAGTGAACCGGTCGTGCTTGCATCCGCCCACGCTTATTTCAATTGGGTCGGTCCTTGCTATCCGCTTTATGGGCTGGGACTCTGCTTGTATTTCGCGTCACAAGGCGCGGGCAAGGTGCTTTGGCCGGTGTTAGCGGGAACGTTGCGTTTGGTGATGGTGGCAGCGGGCGGATGGTGGCTTACATCGTGGCCTGCACCAGTATGGTTGATGTTCGCGCTCGTCGGCGCAGCGATGGCGGCGTATGGAGTTGCGACGGCGGCAGCGATTTATTTTGTCAGCTGGAACGTAAAAAAAGCGATCGCTCGCCCCGCCCTCGCGTCGGAAGCCAACGGATAATAGCAGTTGAGGCATAGCATGTTGATACGGCCAACACCTGACGATCCGAAATTGTCTCAGACTGTAGAGGGTATCGATCAGACCGGGGCGCGGGTAGAAACTGTTGTGGTGACCGAACGCGCGATCACGCTGTTTCTCAACGCGCGCGAAATCGTCACTGTCATGACTATCGGCGACCATCCGGAGTTGTTGGCCGTTGGTTATCTGCTTAACCAGAACATGCTCGAGACCAGTGATGAGATAACTGCGATCGAATACGATGATGACATCGCGACCGTCGTTGTGCGCACCAAACGGCAAACCGACTACGAAGAAAAACTCAAGAAAAAGGTGCAGACGTCAGGTTGTGCGCAGGGGACGGTATTTGGTGATCTGATGGAGGCATTCGACACAGTCGAACTGTGCGAGGGCGCGCGGCTGAAAACGTCGTGGCTCTACAGTCTGACGAAGGCGATCAATACCGAACCGAGCCTCTATCTTAAAGCCGGCGCGATTCATGGCTGCGTGCTGGCACGGGGCGATAAAATAATCGTCTATATGGAGGATGTCGGGCGGCACAACGCAGTCGATAAGATTGCGGGCTATATGTTCCTCAACAAAATAGCTCCGGACGATACGATTTTTTATACTACGGGACGACTGACGTCCGAGATGGTGATCAAGACTGTGAAAATGAGAATTCCCATTCTGGTGTCGCGCTCGGGATTTACTGCATGGGGTGTCGAATTGGCGCGCAAGGCAGGGTTGACGCTGATCGGCCGCGCGCGCGGCAAGCGCTTCATAGCGTTAGCCGGTCATGAGCGTCTGATATTCGACGCTGATGCGACCGTTGGCGCTGATGAGGACCGGCGTTATCGGCGCAAGAGTACGTCCAGCAAGGATGATTGATCGGCGGCGCCGAAGCTTTTTATTTGCCCGGCCTTGTGACATTTTTGGCCACAATATATTCGCGCATTGCCGGGAATGACGCGTGCCTAAGTAAACCGTCGGAGGTTGTTGCGCGGTAATTTATTTGCGCAACCCCTTGGGGTTTTACCCATTGAACGCCATGGCTTTGTCTGGCCGTGAGTGTCGCATCCAGCTGGGAACTCGTCTTGCGCAACGGTTGCAAGGCTTTCCAGATCGCGGCCGCCGTCGCGCGATTGAATCTAGAGGTTTCTGCGTGGCCGCCATCGACGCGGGTGCGGTTGGCTTCGGCGGCGGTCACGCAGAAACCTCTAGTTTCACCCAATCGCCCTGGATTTATACCAGCGGTCATTATTCTTGACCGATGGTATGCGCGCGCAGGGTTGGTGGGGCGGCCGCGCGCGAACAAAAAATCTGATACCGACGGTCATTCTTTTTGACCGTCGATATTAGTCATGAGTCCACTCGACGGCATTAAATATCTCAATGCCGATCGACACGAGGCTTAACCTCAAGTGTCCCTTCCAGTAAGCACGTGCTTTTTGAGCATTGAGCACCTTAGACGCACGTCGTCTGGGACGTTTCAGTTACAGGTGAGGAAACGTCAGGGTGGGGGCTACTTGTTCCTGAATTTCCGACGAAGTTGAATTTCGACGTAATATGCCTCGTCAAGCTGCCGGTGCCAGGTTCGTCGCTATCGATGCTTAGTTTAGCGGTGATTTGCGCTGAAGCGGGTCGGCTTTTTTCAGGCCGTATTGGTCTTCGAGTTGCTGGCGGAGTTCGCGTATCTCGCTACGCACGGTATGATACTGCAGCGCGCTGGTGCCGAAGTTCCAGGCAACAAACAGCAGGCCAGCGCTGACAGGAGCTAAAAACAACGATATCTGCGAACCGACCCTTAGGAACGAAGTCCAAAAAATGGCGAGAGCGAGGCCGAAAACGCCGATTGCAGCGGACGCATACATACCGCCGTCTACCCAACGCGCGGCGGCGAATAGCGCGCCGACCAGCAATGACAGGAAACCAATCGTCACTGGCAGCGACGGGTGGTTTTCCTGCCATGCACCCATGGGCCACTCGTAATGACGAGCAAACAGCCGGTAAGTCATCAAGCTAAGGCCAAAGCCAACCGCCGCGACTGCCAGATAGAAGGGTATATCAACATAAGCCATGGGAAACTCCGAAGTGCGGCCGGTGGCTGCAGTGATCGGCGCACGTCTGACGCACGGTGCCCTGCAACCGTAGTGTATGACCGCGGTTTGGCAACAGTGTGGCTCAGACGATCGTTGCAGTCACGTCCGAGTTGCTCGGTTGGTCAACGGGGATTTTTTAAAAGCGGTTCAAGTACTGGACTGTGGCGTAGCCCATTCGGGGCTGCACGGTTGCTTGATGCCCGACAGGCCGCGTGACTTCGCTCGATACACCGCCCGAAATGGTAAATTCGTAGGTCAGGTCTTCGTAGCGAACAAACAGGCCGAGACGAGGGATATACGTTCGCGAGCGGACGTCGAAGTTTTGGTCTGAAAAGGCGATGACTCCGGCTTCTGGCCCCACGGACCATGCGGGATCGTCGAGCCGCCAGCCGGTTCTGAATTGGGCGCTGGTGATGGCATGTGAACTCGTTTGAGACAGATCAAGCGAGGACCAAATTTTGGGGTTCCAGTTGTGCCAAATTTCAATGACGCCTTTGATACCGCGAGCATTGCCCTGTATTTGCGTCGATGGGTCAAAAGGTAAGATGGTGTTTGAGGTTAAGGCAGTACCGCCGAAGACTTTGATGGTGGTGCCGCCCTTCGATAGTTGCCATCCGAGCAAAAGATCGATGAACCGGCTGGTGCCGTGGTAGTCGCCGCCTGCGTAACTATACATGCCTTGCCCCGTGATCGCCCGGATCCGCAGGCCGTCCTGGCGAAGATTGCTAAACGGCGACCACGTGACTCCCGAATAGAGCGATGCGGCACGGCGGTAACCTTCGCCGCCGACCCAGTTTTCGGCAGAGGGTTCTTCCTCAACAGAGGTTTTCTGATGCCACGAGGTTGCGCCGTCATCGATTGATTGAGCGTGCACAGCGGTTGAATTCGCCAACACCGCAAATACGGTAAACGCGATAACCGAAACAAAAACTCGGACGATGGCTATGTTTGCCATCGACGCCCCCACGCTTACGCCACACTCTCGAAGCAGGAAGCCGACAAAAATTGCTTGTGCCCCGATTGGATGAATTGGTCATGGCAATGACGACTTGGTCAACGCAATAAAGAGAATGTGGTCGCTCGGAGGGAGAGTAATAAATTTCTACTACTTAAGGTGGTTTTGGCGTGACGGTGGCAGGCCGAATTTTCCATCGCGCACTGCATACTGTCGGACAGCGGGAACAGAGACGGATTGCCGTTCGGGATACCGAAGTGCAGTCAGTGAGCCGCCAAAACAACATCCGGTATCGATGCAAACGGTACCATTGACCCATGCGGGTTCATCAACACAGGTATGACCATACACCACGAGTGCAGCGCCGTCGTATCTTGTCGCCCAATTGTAGCGGATCGGAAAACCGCCGGCGTTGCGGCGATTGTCAGTGTCTCCGTAAAGGCAGAAACTTTCGATCCGGTGTGAGATGGTGCCGATCATTTCGGGAAGGATGCCAGCGTGGGTTACCACGAGGGCACCGCCGTCGAGCCATAGATAATACGGCAGCGTGCGCAAGAATCCGCTGACTGCAACGCGATCTTGCGGCGTCCAAGTTTCGAATTCGGCTATCGTCAAATCGAGCCCGTGCGCGCGCGTGACGTTGTGGCCATCAAGCCAGCGGCGAAACTTGAAATCATGATTGCCGGGAACGCACAGCGCCTGCCCCGCAGCACACATAGTCATTACAAGCGAAACAGTGTCGGCGGCACCAGGTCCACGGTCGACCAGATCGCCTACGAAAACTGCCCGGCGGCCTGCGGGCGCACTGGTCGTGGGCAGGCGGCGGCTACCCGACCAAGTCCATTCTATTCCATAGCCTAGCCGCAACAGCAGCGTCTCAAGTTCGTCGATGCAGCCGTGCACATCACCGATGATGTCGAATGATCCGGTTTCGCTGCGGCGGTCAAATGTGTCGTTGGAGCTGGCCATCAAGTGCGCAGAAACTCCTCCGGTCGCTTCGGTCGGGGAACGTCGGTCACCAGGTTAGCCAAACTCGCGAGGCCGTGCGGTACCGGCCCGCCATAGGCCCAGTCCAATAGTTCGGCTGTGTGGACGATCGGAATGTCCGTGCCGTTGGCGATCTGGGTGATGCAGCCGAGATTACCTGCCGCGATTACATCTGGGCGCACCGATTTGATATTCTCTACCTTGCGGGCGCGCAATTGCAACGCCAGCTCCGGTTGGAGGATGTTATAGGTGCCAGCGGAGCCGCAGCACAGATGCCCTTCCGGCACGTCGACGACGGAGTAACCGGCCTTGCGCAACAGCGTCTTCGGCTCATCAGTAATTTGTTGTCCGTGCTGCAGCGAGCAGGCTGAGTGATAGGCCACCCGGATCGAACTCCAGCGGCGGGCCGGACCAGGGTCTACCTCGGTGATAAATTCGGTGACATCACGGGTCAGGCTTGCGATGCGTGCTGCGCGCGCCGGATAGTCGCCGCCTGCGTGCTGCAAGAGATGACCGTAGTCTTTGAGCATCGTTCCGCAGCCGGAGGCGTTGACGATTACCGCGTTAACCGGCCCTTTGGCCATCACCTTTGACCATGCGTCGACATTGGCCTTGGCGAACGAAATCGCGGACGCCTCCTTGCCCATGTGGTGGGTAAGCGCACCACAGCATCCGGCCCCCGCTGCGACTTCAACATCGACCCCGGCCCGGGCGAGCAGTCTGATGGTTGCGTCATTGATGTCGGGTCGCAGGACTTGCTGTGCGCAGCCCGTCAGGAGGATGACGCGCTTGCGCCGCTCGCCTTGTGTGGCGGCTGTGCCGGGGCCGGCGTAGCGGGCGGCCTTGGTCAGCGGCTGCTTGGGCGCCAAATCAAGCATGGCTGCCAGCTGGGGTAAGCCGACTTTGCGCATGGCGCCCCGGAACGGTTGGCCAAGCGGTACCAGTTTCAGGGCCCAGCGGAATCGCCTGGGATAAGGCAGAATGGCCGCCAGCAATCCACGAACGAAGCGTTCTCCGGCAGCCCTTTGTCCGGTTTTATCGATGTGGATACGCGCGTGATCGACCAGATGCATGTAGTCCACACCGCCGGGGCAGGTGGTCATGCACGACAGGCAGGAGAGACAACGATCGACGTGAAACTTAACTTCGGGGCTGGCTGGGACGCCGCGCTCGAACATATCCTTGATGAGATATATGCGTCCGCGTGGGCTGTCGCGTTCATCGCCGAGCAATTGATAAGTCGGACACGTCGCTGTGCAGAGTCCGCAATGGACGCAGGCGCGCAGAATCTTATCGATCTCAGCGATCTTCGGATCAGCACGTTGTTCGGCGGAAAAATTTGTTTGCATGGATGACCTGTGGGCCGGCGGTCAGAAAGCGACGTACATGCGGCCGGGATTGAGAACGTTGGCGGGGTCAAAAGTGGCCTTCAGCTTCTGGCTAAGACGCTGCACGCCGGGTTCAAGCGTCTGGAAGACATCGGTGGCGGCCCTGGTGGAAGCGGCGGCCCTGATCAATGTCGCATGTCCGCCGTGGCTAGCAATCACCCGGCGTACGTCAGCGGCACCGGCGTCCGACGTTACGGGAACATCGATCCAAACCAGTCCACCGCTCCAATCGTAAAGGGCACTGGCGGGCATGTACCGATTAATGGCGGCGACAACTGCCGGTCCTTTCGACGGTGAGGTGGAGAGGCGCCACAACGGGTGGTCGCTGGCCTCAAAAACGCTCAGCCGCGTCATTTCATCCCAAAATGCTTCCGAGCTCTTTTGTTCGAGGTCGTGAAGCTGGCCGTAAACTTTAAGTGCCGTCGTCAGTTTATCGCGGCGGTACGCAATAGACTTCGATGTTGTCTCGAGGCGTAAAGCGGTGATGGCCTTGCCCTGTCCGCGGAGGCCCATATGATCGAGCGTTACGGCAAGCGGCTGTTGAATATGGACGGCGCCGGTAATTTCATAAGGAGTGCCCATCACAGAGCACAGCACTTCGATGGCGATCTCGTCAGATAACCCAAGCAACACGAGCGTCGTTGATGAGGGCGGCTTGGGCATGACCTTGAAGGTCACTTCGCTGAACGCAGCCAAGGTGCCCCAGCTGCCGGCCAATCCCTTGCACAGATCGTAGCCGGTAACGTTTTTCATCACGCGGCCGCCGTTTTTGAAAATCTCGCCGCGTCCATTGATGGCGCGAATTCCCATCAAATGATCGCGTGCTGCGCCGCTCGAGATGCGTCGCGGGCCAGAGCTGTTGGTGGCAAAAACCCCACCAATCGTCGCTTGCAGGGCGTCGCCGCCGACTACGCCGGCGAGTTCAAGCGGCTCAAATGCCAGCATCTGGTTGCTTTTAGCGAGGACACTTTGGACTTCGGAAAGCAGCGTGCCTGAGCGCGCCGACATCACCATCTCGTTTGGTTCATAAAGCGTGATGCCACGCATCGCGCGGGTCGAGACAAGGTGTGTCGAATTGGTCGGGCGACCTATGGTCCGCTTGCTGCCACCGCCGGTTAGCTCCAGAATGGTTTTTGAGGCGCATGCCGACATAATGATCTCGGCGAGGGCTGCCTCGGTCTCTGGGCGCATGTCAGCGGTTAGTTGCACGAAGTCGTTCCCTAAGCCAATTCGACAATCATTGTGAATACGTCCGGCGCGACGAGACCCAAGTTATCCAGTAAGTCGTGTTCGCAAATCAGCCGCCGCTTGTTATCACTTATCCTCGCGCGATGCTGCATGAGGTGTAGTGTAGCGGATGCATGCGCGCTGAGTGTGTTACGCGGCGACGCGTGCAGTCCGCTCGGTTATTTCAGCCATGATACGAGCGTCGAGCGGGAATACTTTGGCTGGATTGAGCAGCCAGTCAGGATCGAACACGGTCTTGATCCGCATCTGCACGGCAAGATCAGTCGGGTTGAACTGCACGCTCATGAGGTCGCGCTTTTCGATGCCCACACCGTGTTCGCCGGTCAGGCAACCGCCAACTTTGACACATAAGGTCAGGATTTCGTTGCCGGCCAGTTCGGCCCGGGCGGCACTGTCGGGGTCGTTGGCATCGAACAGAATCAATGGATGCAGATTGCCGTCGCCGGCGTGAAAAATGTTGGCGACCTTGAGTTGGTAGCGCTGGCAGATCTCGGTTATCGCGACGAGCACTTCCGGCAGCCGGCCAAGCGGGATGGTTCCGTCCATACAGATGTAGTCTGCAAGGCGGCCCACCGCGCCAAACGCACTCTTGCGGCCCTTCCAGATCTTTGCACTCATTTCAGGGCTGTCGGATATTTTGACGACACTTGGATTGAAGCGTTTGGCGATCTCGGTAATGGCGCCGAGCTGATCGTCGATTTCGGAGTCCGAGCCTTCCACTTCAACGATCAGTAGCGCCTCTACATCGAGCGGGTAGCCGGCCTTAGCGAAGGCTTCGCAGATCTGGATGGCGGGACGATCCATGAATTCGATTGCAACCGGAATGAGGCCGGCCGCGATAATCGCAGATACGCATTGGCCGGCGACTTCGCTGGAATTGAAGCCGAGCATCATCGGCCGGGCGCCTTCCGCAGACTTGAGAATGCGGACAGTCGCTTCCGTGACAATGCCGAATTGTCCTTCGGAACCGACGATCAATCCCATCAGGTCGTAGCCGCCGCTGTCGAGATGGCTTCCGCCAATATCGACAATTTCGCCGTCCATCAACACCATGCGGGCGCCGAGCACGTTGTTGGTGGTGACGCCATATTTGAGGCAATGGGCGCCGCCGGAGTTCATACCGATATTGCCGGCCAGCGTACACGCCAGTTGGCTTGAGGGATCCGGCGCGTAGAAGAAGCCCTCTTTTGCGACAGTACCGGTGATGGCCAGATTGGTGATACCAGTCTCAACCCTAGCGATCCGGTTGGGGTAATCGAGATCGAGCACCCGTCTCATCTTGGAAACAGTAATCACGATGGCATCTTCGGCCGGGAGCGCGCCCCCGGCCAGCGAAGTTCCCGCGCCGCGCGCCACGACTTTGATGCCGTTGGCATGGCAGTATTTGAGGGCGGTCGCGACTTCTGCCGTCGATTGCGGCAGCAGGACCGCCAGCGGCATACGCCTGTAGGCGGTCAGCGCATCGGTTTCATAGGCTCGACGGCCGTCGTCATCGGCGATGACACGATCAGTGCCAAGCAGTTTAAAAAGTTCTGCAACGATAGATTGTCGCCGTGCGACGATTGCGGCGTCCGGTAGGGGAAGCGGGATCGACGTCATCGGAGGGCTCCAGGTTGCGGTAGGCGCTCATCATATCTGCTTAACCCATAGCGCAATGATAGATCCCGGCGCCACGCCGAAAGACGGCTGGATCGAAGCGGATGACAATGTGCCCCATTCCGGCCGCAATTGATGCGGGCGCCTTCGCTGAAAAAGCATAACAGATCGGCGAGTTGTTCCAGATCGTAGACAAACTCTGGCCGTTTCGACAGGGTATTCCTAATCAACGAAGGTGCTGCTCCATTTCGCGCATGCAATCGGAAACTTTGGCTCCGTCCGCCGACTAACCGTTTCAAGACTTGAAGGAATATGCCGTGACCGCAATAACCGATCTCGACATCTTTGCCCGTGTCGCCCGAACCGGCAACATGAGTGCTGCCGGACGCGAAATGGGTCTGTCGCCTGCCGTAGTCTCAAAGCGCGTAAGTTTACTGGAAGAAGAGCTCGGAGCGCGGCTGTTCCAACGCACCACCCGACAGCTGACGCTGACCGAGACAGGTGAAGGCTATTACAAGCGCGTCGTCGACATTTTGAACCTCGTAGAGGAAGCGGAGGATTTTGTGTCCCGCCGCAATACGAAGGCGCGGGGTTTGCTGAAGGTGACCGCACCGACGTCGTTCAGCCGCCAGCACATCGCCCCCTACCTGGCTGACTTCCTGGGCAAATATCCCGAGATCGAACTGGATTTCCATCTTACAGACGATTTCGTCGATATCATAAGCCGCGGTTTCGACGTGGCTATTCGGATCGGAGAGTTGCAAGATTCTTCGCTTGTGCAAAAGAAGTTGGCTGCCGACCGCCGGGTCATTTGCGCGTCACCAAAATATCTTGAAAGGTATGGCACTCCGACTTCGCTCGCCGAGCTGGATATGCACAACTGCCTGTCCGCCGGCGCGCAGGATTTCTGGAGACTGCATGGGCCGAATGGGCCGGAACAGATCCGCGTGAAAGGCAACATTCGCTCCAACTCGGCAGAGTTCGTCCGCACGGCGCTGATGAGCGGTCTTGGGTTGGCTCTGCGCTCGATCTGGGACATCGGGCCGGAGTTGCAGCGTGGCGAACTGAAGGTCGTGCTGCCACAATACCGGGGTGCCGATACCGTGGCCATTTATGCCGTCTATCCGTGTCGCGATTTCATGCCGACCAAGGTCAATGCGCTGATCGAGTTCCTGTCCGATCTTTATGGGTCAGAGCCCTACTGGGACAAAGCGTACGAGGCGACCAAGCTATCGGCGGCGGCAAAGTCGGCGAACAAAACTGAGGCCGCCGCCAAACTTACCAAAACTTCAAGTACCGCTGTGCGGGCCACGTCCCTTACAAAATGACAGGTTTC
Source organism: Hyphomicrobiaceae bacterium (assembly GCA_025351355.1). Classification (GTDB taxonomy): domain Bacteria; phylum Pseudomonadota; class Alphaproteobacteria; order Rhizobiales; family Hyphomicrobiaceae; genus JABFRJ01. Next base: position 32,764 of record JANXWC010000104.1, on the reverse strand, counting down.
GGTCATTGTGCGGATTGCCGTTGTTTAAATTTGCAATTGTGCAACGATTGGTCACGGGCTGCGTAGGGCAAGCTATGGTATCGAAAGAGCCAACTGTTTGGCCCTTTCGCAGGATTGCATGATGCGCCGTCTCACCTCTTTGTTTCTTGCCGCAGGGTTCTGCGTAGTTGTCGGTTCCGCCGCGCAAGCTGAGCCGGGCAACGTGGAGGCCGGTGAGGATGTGTTCAAAAAATGCCGCGCGTGCCACGAGGCCGGTCCCGAGGCCAAGAACAAGGTCGGCCCGCAACTGACTGGAATTGTCGGTCGCAAGGTCGGTTCGGTCGCCGATTTCAGTTATTCGGACGCCAACAAAGCCTTCGGGGACAAAGGCGCGGTGTGGACAGAAGACGAGTTGTTCAAGTATTTGGCAAACCCACTCGTTTACATGCCGAAGACAAAGATGGCCTTCGCCGGCCTCAGCGACGAACAAGATCGTCGCGACGTGATTGCTTACCTCAATCAATTCAAATAATTCCGGCTCTACGCATGCCGACAACATCATTTGCATGGCTGGGCCGCGAGGCGCCGGCCATTTTCACCTGTTGCACGCAGTCATCGGCACCCCCTATACATGGCCGCAGCGTGCGTCTCAGATGAGGATACTCCATGGCCACCAATCGCGTCTGTAAGCTTGCAAAACGGCCGCCCCCCGGCATGGTCACTCGGGATATTTTTGCGATCGAAGATCAGCCGCTAACCGAACCCGGTCCAGGCGAGTTCCGCGTCAAAATCGGCTATGTTTCGCTCGATCCGGCGATGCGCGGATGGATCAATGAAAGCAAATCGTATGTGCCGGCGGTGGGCATCGGGGAAGTGATGCGCGGCTATTCGGTCGGTATCATCGATGCGTCGAACAATCCGGATTTCAAGGTCGGCGAGTGTGTACAAGGCTTGTTTGGCGTGCAGCAATACGCCATCTCCAACGGCAAACAGGTCGGCAAGGCGGATCTCACGAAGGCGCCAATGGAGCGCTGGGTCGGTGGGCTCGGCATGCCCGGGTGGACCGCCTACTTTGGTCTTTTGGAAGTGGGCCAACCCAAGCCCGGCGAGACCGTCGTCGTTTCGGCGGCATCCGGCGCAGTCGGGTCGATCGTCGGACAGATCGCCAAACTGAAGGGGTGCCGGGTCGTTGGCATCGCCGGTGGTGCGGAGAAATGCCGCGCCGTCACCCACGAATTGGGGTTCGATGCCTGCGTCGACTACAAGGGCGGCAATCTGGCCAAGGACCTTAGGGCCGCGTGCCCGTCTGGTATTGATGTCTACTTCGAGAACGTCGGCGGTGAGATATTGGATGCTGTGCTGTTGCAGATGAATACTTTCGGCCGCATTCCGGTCTGCGGACTGATCTCGGCCTATAACGCGACGAGCATGCCAGAAGGGCCCAGAAATCTACGTTGCGTGCTCACTCAGCGGCTGACCATGCGCGGTATCATCGTGTTCGACTGGGCCAATCGTATCCCAGAAGCGATCCGTGATCTGGCGACCTGGCACGCGGAAGGCAAGCTGAAGATCCGCGAGGATGTGCGTGCCGGTGGGATCGATGCGTTCCCGGATGTTCTGAACCTGCTGTTTACCGGTGGCAACAATGGCAAGCTGGTGTTGAAGGTCTGATGCAGACTGGATTGACAATCTACTTCGTCCGGCATGGTGAGACTGACTGGAACAAGGTGCAGCGATACCAGGGACAGACCGACGTGCCGTTGAACGACACCGGTCGTGAGCAGGCGGCACGCAATGGTCGCGTGCTTGGAGAGGTGCTGGCTCAAGACCGGTCTGTTTATGATTTCGTCGCCAGTCCGTTGGAGCGGGCGACGGAAACAATGGAGATTTTACGCGGCACTATGGGATTAGGCGCGCGTCCGTTTGCGTTGGATGATCGATTGAGAGAGCAGAATTTCGGGCACTGGGAAGGATTGGTGTGGGGCGAACTGCCCGTTCTCGATCCGGAGGGGTTGGCGGCGCGACAGGCTGACACTTGGAATTGGTTGCCGCGTGGCGGCGAAAATTATGAAATGGTGCGGGTGCGGGTGAACGCGTGGCTGGAAGAACTTACGCGCGACACCGTCGTCGTGAGTCACGGCAACATCAGTCGTGCGGTTCGCGGTATTCTGCTTGGATTGCCGCCGACAATAGTGCCCAAACTTGAAGTCCCGCAGGATAAGGTCTTGCGACTTACCGGCGGGCAAGCAGAGTGGCTGTGAGCCAACACACGAGAGCATACGCATGGAACAGCCATTGAAACGTCGCGCCACTGTCCGCTCGGTGTGGCGTTCGATCAGGATCAGGCCGCGCCTTTACCTCGGGGCCTTGGCCGGGCTCGCGGTCGTTCTGGTGCTGCCGGCGAACATGTCCAATGCGCTGCGCTGGACCATCGCCTGGAACGTCGGCGGGCTCGCCTATCTGCTATCGACCTTCCGGCTCATTCATCGCTCACGCGTCGAGACGATCCGCGCGCGGGCAGCCCGCCAGGATGACGGTCGGAACGCAGTTCTGGTTGTCATTCTGCTGGCGATCTTTGCCAGCTTTGGCGCTATCGCGGGTCTGATCAATGATGCGAAGGCGGCCAAGGAGATTTTGAAACTCGCATACGTTGGATTGGCCGCGCTGACCATCTTCGTCTCGTGGATGGTGACGCAGATTGCTTTCACGCTGCACTATGCGCACGAATATTATCTCCCTGAGGAAACGGGCCAACCGTCGGCCGGCTTGATTTTCCCCGCCGACACCACGCCAGATTTCTGGGATTTCTTCTATTTTGCGACCTCGATCGGGGCGACATCGCAAACGTCCGACGTGGCGATCAAGTCGAAATCGATCCGGCGCATCGTCACCGCACACGCGATCGTCTCGTTCTTCTTCAATACCACAGTGCTGGCTTTGACCATCAATCTGGCGGCCAGCTTGATTTGATCGCGTACGACACGCAGCCGTTGTGAGGTCGATGTTATGAGCCAGTCGCCAACGCTTAACGCCCGCAATGTCATGTCGGGGCGAAATGCTTTTCTGGAACTGCTGCGTTCGGAAGGCATAACGCATCTGTTCGGTAATCCCGGCACGACCGAACTACCGGTCATGCACGCGCTTAAGGATGTGCCCGACATCACCTATGTCATGGCCATGCAGGAGAGCCTGGTGGTTGCCATGGCCGACGGCTTCTCGCGCAGCTCCGGGCGATTGGTGGCTGCCAATGTGCATGTCGCACCCGGGCTCGGCAACGCAATGGGCGCTCTCTACAACGCGAAGTTCACGGGTACACCACTTATTCTCACAGCTGGTCAGCAAGAGCAGGGCCACGGGCTGATGGAACCGCTGCTCTACGACAACGTGGTGGCGATGGCCGCGCCGTTGGTGAAATGGGCGGTCGAAGTGACGCGGCTTGAAGATCTGCCACGCATTGTGCGACGCGCTGCCAAGATTGCAACGACACCTCCGACAGGTCCTGTGTTCATTTCGCTGCCCGGCGATATTCTGAATGCCGAGGCCGGCATTGATCTCGGCGTTTCCACCCGCATTGATACCGCCGTGCGGCCATCGGATGTTGCGCTTGAGCAATTGGCCGATCGACTGCTCGCGGCCGCACGTCCAGTGATTGTTGTCGGTGATGAAGTCGTGAAGTCCGATGCAATAGACGAGGCTGCCGCTCTGGCCTCCATGCTGGGTGCGCCCGTTTATCAGCAAAGCATCGCATATGGTGCGCATTTCCGGTCGGCGCAACCTTGCTACATGGGTGCCTTGACGCGCATTCAGAAAGATACACGCGCAATTCTAGAGTCGCATGATTTAATGGTGGCGCTGGGGACCGATCCCGTGCGCATGTCGGTGTATTCGCCCATCGACGCGATGCCGACCGGGCTGGCCATTGCGCAGATTGGTCTCGTCGATCACGATATCGGCAAGAATCATAGCGTCGAATTGGCCATCAAAGCCGACGTCAAGACAACGCTGGCCGCCCTTTTGCCCGTGCTGCAGCGGCGCGGCGGCGCGGCGGTGAAGGCACGTGCAGAGGCCATGGTGGCAGCGCTCCGGGAAAAGAATTGGACAACGCGGCGGGCAGCACTAGCCGCTTCCATCATCCAGGCCGCCACACGGAACCCGATCGATCCGGACTTCGCGACACTGACGCTCGTCGACGCCTTGCCGCCGCACGCTATTCTATTCGATGAGGCGCTGACGACCGGCAGGTATGTGGGCGCGCTGCGCGAGCATCGCGACCGTTTCGGCTATCATGCGCTCGCGTCGGGTGGCATCGGCTGGGCGCTGCCGGCCTCGGTTGGGGCGTGCTTTGCGCATCCTGGCCGCCCCGTCGTCTGTTACACGGGGGACGGCAGCGCCATGTATTCGATCCAGGCGCTGTGGACGGCGGCGCATCATAAATTGCCGCTCACGGTGGTGATTGCCAACAACGGCGGCTATCGCATCATCAAGCAACGGCTGGTGTCGTTTCACAACGATCGCAATTTCGTGGGCATGGATTTCAAGGACCCGCCGGTTGATTTCACGGGGCTCGCGCAATCGCTGGGCATGGTAGCTGAGCGCGTCACCGATCCCCGGCAATTGCAGGCGAGCCTGCAGCGCGCGTTTGCTTCCGGTGGGCCACGGCTGGTCGAACTGATGGTCGATGGCACAGTGTAAGAGACACGCGTTCCGCTCCCTATTTTGACGCCGGCAGTTCGAGCCGTGTCGTCAGAAAATTTGTCATCGAGGTAATGTCATCGAGATGAAAAATCGGCAACGGACCAACGTGCACCGATGGTTCGTCCGTCGCGATGGCGATGATATGGCTGTCATCTGGCGCCAGTGGCTTGTCGTTGGCTGATGCGCCACGTCGCGCTTCGATCTTCGGGATGGGGGCGCGCTTGTAACCTTCAACGATGATCAGGTCGGCTGGCGCCAGCATTGCGACGACATCGGCAAAATCAGGCTCGGTGCTGCCGGCTGTTTCGGTGATCAGTGCCCATCGCTTATTCGATACGATGGCCACCTGCGCCGATCCCGCCCGGCGATGGCGAGCGCTGTCAGTTGCCGTGTCGTCAATCTCAAACGAGTGATGGGCATGCTTGACCGAGGCCACGCGTAAGCCGCGACGCGTGAATTCTTCTATCAACCGCTCGACCAGCGTGGTCTTGCCGGAATTTTTCCAACCGACGATGCCGACTACGGGCGTGCCATGGGGGCTGCGGAACATGGTCATGGCGCCTGCAACGCCAGCAGCCGCCGCGCTTCGTCGAGTTCGGCGGGCGTGTTGGCGTTGAAAAAGGGATCGATCCGTTCGCCGCCGATAACCTGAAAATCGAAGTCCACCGGGATTGTGCCGTGCTGGTCGGTCCAGCGCAGCACTTTGCGCACGCCAGATTTCAAGGCCGCTTCCAGGTCGTCTGTGAGGGCAACGGGCCAACAGCCGATGACCGGATGCAACTCACCTGCCGATTGCGCCAGCGCGATCCCACCGGGATTTCTTTTAGTGGCGGCCGTAAGACGGTGGACGAGATCCGCGGGCAGGAAAGGTGCATCGGCCGATACACTGACGACATGCGTGGCGACGGGATGGTTGACAGCCGCCCAACGAAGCCCAGCCAGCACGCCGGCCAGCGGCCCGACGAAGCCCGCGACTGTGTCAGCGACGACGGGCAAGCCGAATTCGGCGAAGCGCGCCGCATTGCCGTTGGCGTTGATGACAAGCCCCGACACCTGCGGCGCGATGCGCGCGATGACGTGACCGAGCATGCTGGTGGCACCGAGCGGTAAGAGTGCCTTATCGCCTGCTGGTCTATCTGCACTTGTTGCCCCCTCGGACGCGAACATGCGTCGCGATAGTCCGCCGGCAAGAATGACCCCGGCGGGCGCGCGTGTCGAAAGGATGATGTTCGGCGTAGGCATCGACTGCATTCCCTGTCGTGCCGGCTCTCGCGACTAACCTGCGACAGCACCGGATTTCAGCAGCTTGTAATTGATACTATCAAGCAATGCCTCGAAGCTGGCGTCGACGATGTTGGGCGAGACGCCGACGGTGAACCAGCGTTCGCCCGTCGATGTATCGTGCGTCTCGATCAGCACGCGCGTCACAGCGCCGGTACCGCCGGTCAGGATCCGCACCTTGTAGTCGACCAATTCGATATCCTTGATAACAGACTGATAGCGTCCGAGATCCTTGCGCAAGGCGCTGTCGAGCGCGTTGACGGGGCCGTTGCCCTCAGCCACCGACCAGAGCGCCTCCGTTTCGCCGGTGACGAACACCTTGACCTGAGCCTCGGAAACGGTGACTTGGTCGCCGAGAGCATTGTGCCGCCGTTCGACCATGACGCGGAAGCTGTCGACCTGGAAATATTGCGGCACTTCGCCAAGCAAACGGCGCGCCAGCAATTCGAATGACGCGTCGGCGCCATCGTAGGCATAGCCGACGGCTTCGCGCGCTTTGACTTCATCGAGGAGGGTGACGATGCGGGGATCGGTGCGGGTGACGTCGACGCCAAGCCGCTCAAGTTCATAAATCAGGTTGGATTTACCGGCTTGGTCGGAGACCAGCACGCGCCGCCGATTGCCGACTTTCTCGGGCGCGATATGTTCGTAGGTTTCCGGCGCCTTGAGGATTGCGGAGGCATGAATTCCGGCCTTGGTCGCGAAGGCGCTTTCGCCGACATAGGGGGCGTGCCGATCCGGCGAGCGGTTGAGCATTTCATCGAGCAAACGGCTGGCGCGGACCAACTCGGCGAGCCTGGCGGGCGTTACTCGCGTTTCAAATTTGTCAGCGAATTCGGATTTCAGCAACAGCGTGGGGATGATCGACGTGAGATTGGCATTGCCGCAGCGCTCGCCAAGGCCGTTCAATGTGCCCTGGATCTGCCGGCAGCCGGCGCGCACGGCGGCGAGCGTGTTCGCCACCGCATTTTCAGTATCGTTGTGAGTGTGGATGCCGAGGTGCGTACCGGGCACTACGTTTTGCACGGCGGTGACGATAGCCTCTATTTCATGCGGCAGCGTGCCGCCGTTTGTGTCGCATAGCACGACCCATCGCGCGCCACTGTCGTAGGCGGCTTTCGCACACTGCAATGCATAGGTTGGATTGGCCTTGTAGCCATCAAAGAAATGCTCGCAGTCGATCAGCGCTTCGCGAATGCCGGTGGTGCAGACGGCTTTGACCGACTCGACGATGCCCTCGATATTCTCGTCGTTGGTGATGCCGAGCGCGACGCGGACATGATAATCCCAGGCCTTGGCGACCAGACAAACAGCGTCTGTTTTCGATTGCAGGATCGCCTGGAAGCCCGGATCGTTGGCAGTCGAGCGGCCGGCGCGCTTGGTCATGCCGAAGGCCGTGAATAGCGGCGAAGTTCGGACGGCGCTGAATCCGGTTTCGAACGGATTTGACGCAAAAAATTCGGTGTCGGTCGGATTTGCGCCGGGATACCCGCCCTCGACATAGTCGACGCCGAGATCGGCGAGGATCTTTGCAATGCGCCGCTTGTCTTCAATGGAAAAGTCGACACCGGTCGTCTGCGCCCCATCGCGCAGCGTGGTGTCGAACAGGTAAAGGCGTTCGCGGCTGGTCATGACACCGTCTTCGAAGTTTGCTGCGCCATCGGCGCGAGTTGTTTTTTCAGTGTGGTGTTGGACAGCCAGACGTCGCCAAGATGGCGCGAATTGCGCTGTGTCGCGATATAGCCGCGCTGCTCGAACAGCGGCAGGGAGGTATCGCTGGCATCGACTGATATCGCCGAACTGCCGCGTGCGGCAGCAATGCGTTCGAGCGCATCGACCAATGCAGTTGCGATGCCTTGGCGGGCAAAATGAGGATGGACGTGGAGCAAGTCGAGCAACGTGTTGTCTTTGAGTGTGGCGAAACCCTGGTATTGTCCAGCAGCGCCGACGACAAGTGTCAGGCCGGACGCAAGCCGTGCGCTGAAGGCGTTCATGTCTTCAGCGGTCTCGATCCAGGCGGTCCGTTGATCGGCGTCGTAGCTGTCGGTGGCCAACTCCTCGATGCTTTGCGCGAACAGGTCTTGCAGTGCCGGCGTGTCGGACGGCAGGAATGGGCGCAGTTTGTGGGCTATCTTGGTCATTGCGGAGGCCAGTGATCGGTGTCGTGGTCGGGATGCTGGTAGGAAATGATGCCGGCGTAATGCTTGGCGACGTGCGCTATTTCCTCGGGCGTGCGCTCCGGCAGGCCGGGCAAGGCGTCCGTCCACGGCAAGCGGGCCGCCCTGGCCATCTGGATGACCGGCGCGATTTCCGCGGCCCGATCGAAGGCGGCAATCGACACGCCCGTGCCGCCGTCATCGATTTCGAACGTCAGTGGCGTGCCGCAGTTGGCGCAGAAGCCGCGGCGCACTTTGTTGGAACTACGGAAATGCTTGAGCGCGCCGCGCGTGAAGATGAGATTGCTGGCCGGGACGAATACGCCGCCGATGCCGCCGGTCGCCTTCTGGCACATGCGGCAAAGGCACACCGACGCACGACCGAGCGAACCGACACGAAAACGAACCGCGCCGCACTGGCATCCGCCTGTGTATGCCTGATCACCACTCACCACGTCATCTCCCGGACAAATGACGACAACGAGTTCGTCGAGGTTTGTCGTGGGTGGCCGCCTGCGCGGCCATGATGATGGGGATGGTTGCAGCAGGCGAGGGCACTACGGTCGGGACATTTGCAGTCATTGATGCGACCGCAATTCTTGATGTGCGGTCGTGATGAATGTTTCGTGTCCTTGCCGCTCTTTTGCACCCTTCTATCGTCCTGGCCGCGCAGTCGGCCATCCACGACAAGCTGCAGATTGCACGCCATCGATGCCACGGCTGCAGGTCGTCTATCGGTAAACGAACTCACCGCTTCATCTCCCAGGTGGTGACGATTTCGCCAGTCTTGGGGTCTTTGGCATCTTTCAGCACGACGCCCATGGCACTGATTTCGTCGCGGATGCGGTCGCTTTCCTTGAAATCCTTGTTCTTGCGTGCTTCGAGGCGCTGGTCGATCAGCGCGTAGACTTGCTTGGCATCGACCTGCGCGAATTTCTGCAGCGACAACTCGGCTGCTGTCTCGCCGCCGTAGAGGCCGAGGAATTCCAACGTCGCGCGGAGGTCGGCGGCTTTGGCCGCATCGCCGCGCTTTGCCGATTTCGCCAGGCCGTGCAGGATGGAGATGGCGCTGGGCGTATTGAGGTCATCGCGCAGGGCGCCGACGACATCGGGGTTGGGGTTGGTGGCCGCGGTCACACCGTGCACGAGGCCGGCGAATTCCTGCAGCGCGTTCTTGGCCTGCATGACGCGCTCGAGGGTCCAGTCTATCGGCTGGCGGTAGTGCGTCGACAACATGGCGAAGCGCAACACGCGGCCGTGCCAGGGCTGCTTGCCGAATACTTCGGTCTCTTGTAATTCGTGAATGGAAAAGAAATTGCCGACGCTCTTCGACATTTTCTCGCCTTCGACCTGCAGGAAGCCGTTGTGCATCCACACGTTCGCCATCACGTCGGTGCCGTGCGCGCAGCGCGATTGGGCGAGTTCGTTCTCATGGTGGGGGAATACCAGATCGATGCCGCCGCCGTGGATGTCGAACACCTCGCCGAGATGCTTGCCGGCCATTGCCGAGCATTCGATGTGCCAACCTGGTCGCCCTGCCGTTATGATGCCGCCGGGCGATGGCCATGCGGGTTGACCTGGTTCCGATGGCTTCCACAGCACGAAGTCGGTGGAGTTCTTCTTGTAGGGGGCGACATCGACGCGAGCGCCGGCCTCCATTTCGTCAAGGGTGCGATTGGCGAGCTTGCCATAGTCGGGCATCGTGGTGGCGTCGAACAGCACGTGGTCGGCTGCGACGTAGGCGTGTCCCTTGGCGATCAGCGTGTCGCACAAGGCAACCATTTCGGCGATGTGCTCGGTGGCCCGCGGCTCGACGGTGGGTTCCAGCACACCCAACGACGCGATGTCGGCGTGAAACTGGGTGACGGTCTCTTCGGTCAGCTTGCGGATCGCCTTGACCGGCGGCAGCTTCGGAAAGCGCTCGGCGGCGCGTGCATTGATCTTGTCGTCGACGTCGGTGATGTTGCGCGCGTACGTGACATGGTCAGCGCCGTAGATGTGCCGCAACAGACGGAACAGCACGTCGAAGACGATGATCGGCCGCGCGTTGCCGATGTGGGCGAGATCGTAGACCGTGGGGCCGCACACATACATGCGCACGTTGGCCGCGTCGATCGGCGCGAATGGCGCCTTCTGTCGAGTGAGAGTATTGTAAAGATAGAGTGTGTCAGACATCGTTTCGGCCTCGCCGGATCAAAGGTCGGCGGATCCCATCGCCGGCTGGCGGGGCGCTTCCAAACGATAGACAACGGAACGCGCGCGCCAGCTTGGTTCAGCTGGTGAAAATATCAACCCGGTGGCCGCAACAAAGCGCGGGATGTGCTTGAGCGCGTATCATGGCGTGCTTATGCGTTTTTCACCGGATGCGGTCAAGGCTTCAGTATCATCGGAAGGCGACGTCGGCGTGGGCCTGCGACGGTCTGGATGGTTACCGAACGGGCCTCGCAAATTTTTTACTGCATCGCACTTTGGCGCACCTGTGATACTCCGCCTCGCCCGATATGAGGACGGGTATCTTTCGATGCTTCAGGGAATGATATTCCGTTCTTATTCCTCTTGACCCCTGCAAAGTGGAAGATTTTTCCACTATGTTGCAGTGCACGAGTTCCCGTCCTCCCTTGGCATAAGACATGCTTGACCAACTGACAGCTGCACAGTTTGCCGATGCCGGTGATCAAGACGGCCCGTTTCTGGGCCTCGAGATCCAGCTGGGTTTGGGCAGCGTGCACAAGATCGAGGCGGCTGCCGGATTTAACGCCATGGAATTGATCCGCGCCGCGGGCTTGCCGATTAAAGCGGAGTGCGGCGGATCAGGCGTTTGCGCGACTTGCCATTGTCGCGTGCCGGCGGACTGGGCATCGAAATTGCCCGCGCCTGCGAACGACGAACTGGACAAACTCGACGAGATCGCATCGGCAGATGAGCGGTCGCGGCTCAGTTGCCAGATCCAAATGACCGAAGAACTCGACGGTTTGGTTTTGGAGTTGCAGCCGGACAGCGTCGATACGCGTTACCTGGACGCTGCGGAGTAAATGGGCATGCGTGGGTTTCCGATCTTTCTGGACTTCGAGACGGCGCGGCCGCTGATCAACGGCGGCACGGCACTGGCCGCCGCGAAGGCGCGCTTGCTGCTGTCGCGTTGCGCATGCGTCACAGTTGCTGCTGATCGGTTGGATGCGGCTTTTGATGCACTCGTGGGGGCTGGCCAGATCGAACATCTCAAGCGCGGCATCACGGCCGCCGACGTGCAGGGGCGTATTCTCGTCATCTCAGCGACGGGTGATGATGCCGCGGATGCCATAATCTCGGACCTGGCGCGCGGCTTCGGCGTGCCTGTCAACGTGCCGGACCGACCGTTCCTGAGCACGTTTGCGCTTGGTGCGATCGTCGATCGCGGCACGGTCACGGTGGCGATCGGAACGGACGGCGCGGCGCCGGTGCTGGCGACGCGGCTGCGCGCAACCCTCGAACAGGAATTGCATCCGCGCCTGGGACGGCTTGCGGATATCGCCAGGGAATATCGTGCGGCGATCTCGGCCAAGTTACCGCAAGGGGCGGGACGACGTGCGTTCTGGGAAGCGGTGTTTGGTGGTGCTGCTTCACGCGCTATTCTCGACGGCGACGAGGTTAAGGGGCGCGCGCTACTGGAGGCCGAACTTGACGGCACCGACAGCCCGGTCGGCAAAATGGGGCGGGTGTTGCTGGTGGGCGCGGGGCCTGGCGATCCGGAATTGCTGACGCTGAAGGCGGTGCGCGCGCTCAAATCGGCCGACATCATTCTGCACGATTTTCTGGCGAGTTACGCAGTGCTCGAACATGCGCGCCGAGAGGCGGAGATCATCTGCGTCGGCAAGGCCAAGGGTCGGCATTCCCGCTCGCAGGCCGAAATCAACGAGCTGATTGTCCACTATGCCCGTCAGGGCAAGACGGTCGTGCGGCTGAAAGGTGGCGATCCCTTCATGTTCGGCCGCGGCGGCGAAGAGATCGATACACTGCGCGCCACGGGCATTGCCGTCGAAGTCGTACCGGGCATCACAGCGGCGATGGCGGCGTCGGCTTCGCTGCAAATCCCGCTGACGCATCGCGATCTGTCGCGGTCGGTGACTTTCCTGTCGGGGCACAAGGCCGGGGATGGCGGCGCCGAATTTGATCAAGTCGACTTCCGCGCGCTCGCCAATGCGCGTGCGACGCTGGCCATCTACATGGCTGTTTCGACATCAGGGAAGCTGGCGACCATGTTGCTTGCTGCGGGTTGGTCTCGGGCGACGCCGGTTATGGCTGTCGAACACGTCAGCCACGCCGGCGAGCGCCGCATCGCGACGACGCTGGATGTGCTGGCGTCAGCTCCGGAGCGGCTGGGATTGTCGAAGGCCGCCGTGCTGATCGTCGGCGAAGTTGCCGGGCTCGATGCGGCGGGCGCCGTGACACGGATCGTGGCTGAAGCAGGATACAAAGCGGAATTGGGGGCTATCGATGGCTAGTGCATTTTCACCGCAAGTCGTGACGGCCAACCGATTGCGGGTCGGCGATGTTGTTTATCTCGCGGCCAACGACGATTGGGTGCCGGAGTTGACGGACGCCAGCGTGGCGACGGATGCGGCGCAATTGTCCGCTTTGGAAGCGATCGCTGCCAAGGCTGTCGCATCGCAGCAGGTGGTCGGCGTCTACGCCATCGACGTCGACGTCAGCGCTGGGTCACCCAAAGCGTTGTCGGTGAAGGAACGGATCCGCGCCGCACGCGGGCCGACGGTTTGACCGAATAACTCGTCGAAAAACTGACGCCATGGCTACCTCAGTGGGTGTCGGCTGGCGGATGCGACAGCAGGAAGCAGATCACATGTATCGCTACGATGAATTCGATCATGCCTTCGTCAACTCGCGCGTCGCGCAGTTCCGCGACCAGGTCGGCCGCAGGCTCGCTGGCGATCTGACCGAAGATCAGTTCAAGCCGTTGCGCCTTCAGAATGGGCTTTATCTGCAGTTGCACGCCTACATGTTGCGCATCGCGGTGCCCTACGGGGTGCTGTCGGCGCGGCAGATGCGCAAGCTCGCGTTCATCGCGCGCAAGTGGGATCGCGGTTTCGGGCATTTCACGACGCGGCAGAATTTACAGCTCAACTGGTCGAAGCTGGAAGATGCGCCAGATATGCTTGCCGCGCTTGCTGAAGTGGAAATGCACTGCATCCAGACCAGCGGCAACTGCATCCGCAACACGACCGCCGACCCTTACGCGGGCGTCGCGCCCGACGAGATCGAAGATCCGCGCGTGTGGGCCGAGGTGATCCGCCAGTGGTCGTCGATCCACCCGGAATTCCTCTTCCTGCCGCGCAAGTTCAAAGTCGCGATCACGGGCGCCGCCGAGGACCGCGCGGCTATTGCCTTTCACGATATCGGCCTACGCATGGTCAAGGGGCGCGGCGAGAACGCCGGCAAAATTGGCTTCGGCGTCTATGTCGGCGGCGGTCAGGGGCGCACACCCTACGTCGCGCTGCCGCTCAACGACTTTCTGCCGCGTGAGCATCTGCTGTCGTTCCTCGAGGCGACGATGCGCGTTTACAACCTGCACGGCCGTCGCGACAACATCTACAAGGCGCGCATCAAGATCCTGGTCAACGCGCTGGGCGTCGACGAATTCCGCCGGCAGGTGATGGCGGAGTGGTCGAAGATCGAGAAGCCGTCGATCGATCTGCCGGCTTCCGAATATCAACGCATCGCCAAGTATTTTGCGCCGCTCGCACTGGCGCCGAAGCCCAACGAAGACAATGTAATCGCTGCGCGACGCGCGTCGGATGCGGGCTTTGCGCGCTGGCTGCGCAACAACGTGATGGCGCACAAGATCGCCGGTCATCGCATCGTCAACATCTCGCTGAAGGAGCCGGGCAAGGTGCCGGGAGATGCGACGAGCGAGCAGATGGAAGCCGTTGCGGCGCTGGCCGAGCAGTTCGGTCATGACGAGATACGGGTCACCTATCAGCAGAACCTGGTGCTGCCGACGGTGGCGCTGAGCGATGTCGGGAAAGTTTACGACGCGCTGCTCTCGTCCGGTCTGGCCACCGGCAATACCGAGTTGATCACCGATATCATCGCCTGCCCGGGCCTTGATTACTGCTCGCTTGCCAACGCCCGCGCCATCCCCGTTGCACAAGAGATCGCCAAACGTTTTGCAGACCCCGCGAAGGCGGACGATATCGGCCCGCTGCGCCTCAATATTTCCGGCTGCATCAACGCCTGTGGTCACCATCATGCGGGCAATATCGGCATCCTCGGCGTCGATAAGAAAGGCACCGAGCATTACCAGATCACGCTCGGCGGCAGTCCCAAGGACGATGCCGATATCGGCTCGATCCTGGGGCCAAGCTTCCCCGCCGAGGAAGTTCCTGATGCCATCGAAACCATCATCGGTGTCTACACCTCCGGGCGCATCTCGAAGGCAGAGTCGTTTCTCCAGACCTATCGCCGCCTCGGCGCCAAGCCGTTCAAGGAGGCCCTCTATGGGCCGTCCAAGTCATCCACCCAACGTATCGTCGAGGAAGTCTGAAATGAGCAAACTCTGGAAGAACAGCCGTTTCGTGAACGATACGTTCGTGGTGGTCGACGATGCGGCGCCTTTGCCGCAGGCGACGCCGGTGATCGTGTCGCTGAAGCGCTGGCGCGAAAGCCGCGGCGAACTGCTGGCGCTGAAGGCGCCGATCGGCGTCGCGGTCGATGCGACGGCTGAGTTTGACGTCGCCACCGACGACCTCGGCAAGCTGGCGCTGATCGCCATTCCGTTTGCGAAATTCACCGATGGCCGTGGTTATTCGCTGGCACGGCGATTGCGCGATACGTTGACTTTCGAAGGCGAAGTGCGGGCCACCGGCGAGGTGCTGATCGATCAGATCCCGCTGATGCTGCGTTGCGGCTTCGACAGCTTCGTGGTCAGCCATGCGCCAACGTTGCGCACGCTCGAAGCTGGTCACCTCTCGGTGGTGCGGGAAGTCTATCAGACCGCCGTCTACGGCCGTGCGCGGACCACGCCGAGCTTCGGCCGCGTGCCGGTGTTGGAAGCGGCGGAGTAAGGCGGGGCTTGTTTGGCCCGTGGCACGTCCGTATCAAGCCGCCGCGTCCGGTTTGCTGATGGCAAGCGCGACCGCGGGGTCGGCTGTCGCTGGATAGGCGGTGGCGCGGTGGGCTGCCAAGCGTTGGGCGATTTCGGCGGTGTCGCGATGGCCGACGTCGCGCCAGCTGCGGTCGAGCCACTTGCCGGCCTCGGTAGCGCCGGCACTGCGCAGATAATTCAGCAGTTCCAGCTCCGGTTTACCGCGGCTCTCGACGGTGAGCGAGCCGGTGAAGCGGCCGGCTTCGATCAGATGGAAGCGATGCGCGGCAATCTTGGCATCGCGCTCGTCGGGGGCGTCACCAAACAGTCCGCGGCGACGGGCCGCCAGCCGGCGGATGGTTTCGATCTGCTCGAGTTCGCGCAGGAACGGCTGGTTGAACGTGAGGTGGCTGACATGGCCGCCGATCTCGCGCGCGCTGGTTGGTTTCTGCGGTCGCAGCAGCGGCACCAATTGCACGATCAAGGTATCTTCGATGGGACTCTCGGCGGCGATTGTCAACAATTCTGGATTGGCCGAAAAGCCGCCGTCCCAATAGGATTGCCCGTCAATTTCAACGGCCTGCTGCAGCATCGGCAGACAGGCGGAGGCGAGGACGGCTTCGATCGTGAGTTCGGCGCGACGGAAAAAGCGCGGCGTGCCGCTGGCGACGTGGGTGGCCGCGATCAGCAGTTCCGGCCCCTTGGTGGTGCGGATGAGCTCGAAATCAATATGTGCCTCGATCAGCCGGCGTAACGGATCGATCCCCAGCGGATTGAGATCGTAGGGCGAAAACATCTGCGTCATCTGCGCCAGTGCACCCGAGCGCGAGATGCCGGCGAGCAACGGATTGAGCCGCAGATATTCAGGCGCGCTGGCCTTTGCAACGGCATCCCAGACGTCCTGCAGTTTGGCGCGTGCGGCGGCAGCTCCACCGGAGGCCAGGCCGGCGGCGAGAGCCACGGCGTTGAGAGCGCCTGCACTGGTAGCGCTAATCCAGCCGATCTTGATGGCGTCGTGTGATAGCAGGCCGTCGAGGACGCCCCAGGTAAAAGCGCCGTGCGATCCGCCGCCTTGCAGCGCCAGATTGATGGTCTTTGGTTTTTTAATCACGCGAGTGGTTCCCCGCTTGCTCATGTTGACGTGCAGTCTAACACATCCAACGGAGGGTCAAACCCCGACGGGGGTGGTGGGCGCCACGCTGTGCGTGGGTGAGCGGGGCACGAAGACAGGAATGCCATCTACTGACGTGACAAGCATATCAACGCCGTAGACGGCAGTGATGCGAGCGGGTGTGAGCACTTCCTCAGCCGATCCGGCTGCGACGATCTGACCATCGGCAAGCAACACGATGCGATGGGCAAAGCGCGCGGCGAGGCCGAGATCGTGAATGGCGACGATGCTGGTGACGCCGCTCGCGGCACGGGCACGCAGGGTTTGCATCAACGCCAATTGGTGGGCGAGGTCGAGGCCAGCGGTGGGTTCGTCGGCAATCAGCAGGCGCGGCTGCTGCGCCAGGGCACGCGCCATCAGCACGCGCGCCTGTTCGCCACCGGACAATGCGAGGACAGAGCGGTCGGCGAAGCTTGTGATGTCCATCTCGGCCATCGCCGCGGTGACGATTTCAGCATCACGCGCAGGGGAGGCGGTGCCGGATGCATGATGCGGGAGGCGTCCCAGAGCGACGATCGCGCGCACCGTCATCGGCCAATGGATGGCGCGTGCTTGCGGCAGGTAGGCGACGCGTCGAGCGATCTCGTTGGGCGTGAAGGTCGGCAGTGGCCTTGCATCGATGCTGACGGTTCCGGCGGTGGGCGGAAGCAGTCCGGCGAGCAGCTTCAATAGCGAGGTTTTGCCCGCGCCGTTGGGGCCGACGAGGGCGACGACTTCGCCTGCAAAAAAAGACAGCGAAACGTCGCGCAGGACTTCGCGCGCGCCGAGCCGCAAGGTGACGCCGTCGAGCGTTGCGAGGGACGCATCACTCACGGCGCCAACTCCTGTCGCATGCGCACGACAAGCAGCGTGAAGAACGGCGCGCCGAGCAGTGCGGTCAGCACGCCGATGCGGATGTCGAGCCACGGCGACACCAGCCGCAGCAGCGTGTCGGCCAATAGCAGAAGCGCCGCGCCGCCCAACGCGCTAGCCAGAAGTAAACGTCCCGGCGCGTGGCCGACGTGGCGGCGCAACAGATGTGGGACCACCAGTCCGACGAAGCCGATGATGCCGGTTACGGCGGTGGCCGCGCCGATCGACAGCGCGACACCCGCAATCAGCCAGCGCCTGGCGATGACAAGATCGATGCCGAGCGATTGGGCGGCGTCCTCGCCGAGCGTCAGCGCATCAAGCGTGCGCGACAACTTGAACAGCATGGCCATGCCGGCGGCGATGACGGGAATGGCGAGGGCTGCTTGCGGCAAGCTGCGATCGGCCAGCGATCCCATCATCCAGAATACGCTTTCGGCGGCGGCGAAGGGATTGCCGGAAATGGTCAGCGCAAGGGCGATGGCGGCACTGGTGAGGCTCGAGACGGCCACGCCTGCCAGCAGCAACGGCACGGGGCCAGTGCCTTCGCCGGCGAGCACGACCACGAGCAAGGTGGCAAGCGCCGCACCGAGCAGGCCGGCCAAGGGAATGGCGGCGGGCAAAGTCGCAGCCAAGCCGAGATGAATGGCAAGCACGGCGCCAAGTGCTGCACCGCCGGACACACCGATCACACCCGGTTCAGCCAGCGGATTGCGAAGATACCCTTGCAATGCAGCCCCCGCGAGGCCGAGGGCTGCACCAACGGCAGCGCCAAGCAATGCGCGTGGCAGGCGGATCTCGCGCAGGATAAGCACGCGGGCTGCGGCATCACCGCTCAAGCCGATCAGGCCCGGCCCGACGCTCAGTGACAGTACGAATGCACACGCGACGGCGATCGCCAGCCAGCACAACATGGGGAAGGCGGTTGTCTTCATCGTTTTGGTATCGATTGTGTAGGCAGCGCTTGGCGCGCGTCGGACAACTGTTCGATGGCGGTAGCGATATGCTGCGTGCCGCACAGCCACAACGGCCAAGGCAACACGAGGCTTGGCAGGTGTTGCATCAGGCGGCTGAGGGCGGGGTGGCGAAGATTGTCGCCGACGACGGTCTTGTAGGTGTCGGGGCGGGTTGCGAGCACGAGCACGTCGGGCGGTGCGGCGAGAATGGATTCGAGATTTGTCTGGCCGCTGGCGACGTGGCGCAGGGCCGCGCCGCCATTGCGGAAGCCAGCGATCTCGAGGGCTTCGTCGATCAACGTGCCGCGACCGGCGACGTAGTTGTTGACCTGATAGACGAGCGCTGTCGGACGCTGCTCGCTTGGTAGCGGTCGCGCACGAACCCGAGCGACGCGCGCATCGAAATCGGCGATCAACTGGGCGCCTGCGTCGTCGGCTTCGGCGGCCACGGCGATCTGCATGATTGCCGCGCGGACGCCGGCAATGTTTTCAGGAAACGGCACGACGACGACGCGACGACCGAGGCGGGTGAGCAGATCCACCGTCGCCGGCGTCGAATAAGCGCTGGCGATAATCAGGTCGGGATCGCGGGCAAGCACATCCTCGGCGCTGCCGTGGCTGGCAGACAGCTCTGCGAATTTTTCCGGTGCGGCTGAAATCGTCGGGTCGGCGGCGAGATGTGTGACGGCGGCAATCCTGGCTTTCGATACGAGTCCGACCAGGATCTGGTCGGTGCAGACGTTGAGCGAGACGATGCGCTGGGGGGGCGCTGCACGCGCGGGGAGCGCGAACAATGCCATCATCGCAGTGAGGGCTCCTAGCTTTCGTGCTCGAGGCCAGACCCGAGTTCCCCACTTGAGATTTTTGTCTTGACCACCCCAGGATCTCACTCCGCCGCGTTCCCGGAATTTGTCCGACGCGCTTCGCGTTGGATAAATATCCGGGATCTTTACCTGGTCGGCTAGGCAATTCGATCCGACCGGGAAAGATCCCGGCTCTTCGCGCCGAATTGGCGCTGCGGCCGGGAACGCGCTTGAGTGAGGTGCTCGATTTTCGCCCAAACAAAACATCAACCTTGCTTGGGTGGCCGCCTGCGCGGCCATGACGGATGTTTTGAGCCTCTGCACTGGCATCCCGTGCATCATCACTTCTTGTTGCCTAACAGGTCGTCGAATTTGATTTTGACGCCGGCATAGGCGGCGAGGCCAGGCGTGTTGTAGCCATAGACTTCCTGATAGCGCGCATTGAGTGCATTTTCCACGCGACCATAAACTTCGAGATTGGGCTGCAGTTTGTAGGACGCCGCGACCTGCACCAGCCAATAGCTCTGCAGATCGACTGTCACGCTTTTGAACGATCCATCATTTAGGAAGGCGACATCGGGTGTGCGGCTGTTGTTGATGGCGGCGAGGCTGAAGGTGCCCTTGCCGTCGTCGAACAGATAACGGGTGTCGAAACGATAGCCGTGTGGCACGCGTCGATATTCGGCTTCGCCATTGGGGCGGTGCGCGTCGGTATAGGTGTAGGCAGCGCTGAAAAACAGTGCGGGCGTGATCTGGTACTGGGCACTGAATTCGACGCCGCGGCGGATGCTGATGCCGGGATCGTTGATGGGGAAGGATTTGAAGGTCACAGGGTCGAAACCGCCGAGGCCATTGATCTTATCGTGCAGGTCGGAGCGGAAATAGGTGAGATCCGTCTTCAGTTGGCCGCTGAGCCAATTCTTTTCGACGCCGATATCATAGCCTCGGCTGGTTTCGGCGTGCAGGTTCGGATTGGACTGATAAAACGTCGCGTTGGCGCCGTACTGATCATAGAGGCCCGGAAGTTTTACGCCGGTGCCGAGGCTGGCGTGCGGACGCAGCGCCGGTTCCTTCCAATCGAAGCTGGCTGAGGTGCGCCAGGTATTGAAGTTCTGAAAGGTGTCGTTGACGTCGCGGCGCGCGCCGGCCGTCAACGTCAACCGATCGGCGAACGTGCCGCGCCACTCGCCGGCGCCGGACAACTGATTGCGCTGATGGCTGATGCCGTCGCCGCCGAAGCCGGAGAAGAAGTCGCCATCGGCGAAGGGGGTGAATTTTTCGCTCTGCTTTTCGAATTGACCGGTGATGGCGTGACGGCCGAACTCGGGCGCCACCGGCAGGCGGTAGGTAGCGGTATAGCCAAAATTCGTGCGTGAACTCTCGTCGCGGCTGAAGCTGTGTGTGCCAGCGAGGAAGCCCAGCAACGGATTGATGTCATTGCCGGAGACGTCTTTGTTGTAGTTGGCCTTGAGCTGCTGCGTCAGTGCGCCGCCGAGTTGATCCCAACTCAGGCGCACACCGGCCAACAAGGTCCGCTCGACCAGACGGGTATTTGAATCGTCGGCGGTTTGATAGGGCTTGGACGGCGAGGGATCGGCATCGCCGAAACCGGTAAGGCCGGCGCGCTTGTCGGTATAGCGCACGGTGGTGTCGAGCTTTGCCGTCGGCGACAGGTTGAGGCCGCTGCGGAATCCCAAAGTCTGCAGGTGCGTATCCTCCTTGACGGAACCGTCGGGCGCCACAACGAAGCCGCGCGAAAAGCGATCCTGGCCAGTCAACGAGAAGAAGCCGCTGTCGTTGCCGGCGGATAATTGAGCCGCGACATCTTTGGTGCCGAAGGAACCCGCTTCGGTGCGGAAGGCGAGCGCAAGTGGTCCTTTCGCCGCCTTGGTCTCGATGCTGACGACACCGCCGCTGGCGCCGGAACCATACAGCGCGCTCATGGGGCCGCGGATGACCTCGATGCGCTGAATGTCTTCCGGCGACAGATTGGAGAAATCGAACTCCGCATCTTTGGTGGTGTTGGCCTCGATGCCGTCGATCAGCACGCGCGTCTGGCGCCCGTCGCCGCCCCGGATGCGGACCTGAGTGAAGCTGCCGGGCGTGCCGTAACCGGCGACGGAGACGCCGGGCAAGGTGCGCAAGGCGTCTGCGGTGGTACGCACCTGTTGCTGTTGTAGGTCGGTCGCGGTGACGACGGAAACGGCGCTGCCGATCTGCGCTTGCGGGATGCCGGTGGTGGTGTCGCCGCCTCGCGTATCGCTACCGGCGATCACCGCTGGCGCTGCCGGTTGCTGCGGCATTGCCGACGGCGCGGCATCAGTTTCGGCCGGCTTGGTCGCGCGCGGTTTGGCAACCGTCGCTTTCTCGAGGGTAGCGCTTTCGATGGTGATGCCGGGCAGGGGGATCGGTTGCTGCGCTAGCGCGGCGGTGCTTGCCGAGAGTGCGACTGCGGCGACGGAAGCAAAGAACTGACTGTGATGATTGGACACGCGGGTTGGCCTCGGATGCTAGCGAGGAGGCGTAACCAAGCGGCGGCGATGGATCGGCAGGCAAATGTGCATGGACGCCGCAATTATCGAATTGCGGACGGCCCTCATAGCGACACCATGCCAGATAGATCAAAAGCAACGGCCCGACGACGGATCTCCCAAGTGACTGCGCCGTCGCCGCTACGCTCTTCCGCTCTTCCGCGCGCCCCGCACGGGAGATGGGCGACACGCGTTGGCAGGTCTCCTGGCTCACGGCTCGGACGCTTCGGCCGCCTTCCCGACTCCAAAATCCCCTAAGCTCGCGCGTTAGAGAACACTTGGAACAGTGGCACTGGGCCGTCGCTCGCCGTTTACAGTTGCGGGGGCAGTCGCGGGATCGTCTGCATGTGACCGGCGATATGCCGTCCACACGCGTACACACCGCGTTCCCTTTTCACCCGTAGACGCTCACACGCCATCGGGAACCATCACGTCTGGCGAAAGAGCCAGAAGGACGGCGGAGAGTCAATATGTGGTGCGCGGAATTTGCCGCCAGGGTGGATCACTTCATGCGCCTTCCGACGCCACAAAGTCTGTATTGTATTGAAGTATCGCGGGTTCCAAGATGCGTCGGGTGGCTGCAATACCGCACGGCTGAATGCGGTGTCATTGCACCGGGCAATCGCTTGGGGATGGGCGTTGCGCCTGCGCCATCGGCGGCGTAGCTTCAATACGCAACCTGAATAATTCAAATAATCGGAGGAAATTTTCGTGTTCCAAAATCTCGTGAAAACGACGGGCCTGATGGCCGTTGCAGTTGTCTGCTGCATCGGAACAAGTGCTATCGCGCAAACTGCGCCGCCTGCGGTAACAGCCGGCGCCAGCGACATCAAGCGGACGATCCTGCAGAAATTCGATGTGCCGGGGTCGAACTACGAAACCGTCATCGCATTAGTCGAAATCGTGCCGAATGGCGTGATCGGCAAACACACCCACTTCGGCGTCGACAGCGGCGTTCTGCAATCGGGAGAGATCGTGTTGAATGCCGTCGGCATGCCCGAGCTGGCGTTGAAAGCCGGCGAGAGCTGGCAGATCCCGCCGAATACGGTGCATTGGGGCAAGGTCGGCGCAAGCGGCGCCAAAATCGTCAACACCTACGTGGTCGAAAAGGGTAAGCCGCTCGCCACCCCTGCGCCATAGCGAGCAGATCGAGAGCGCTTGCGCGGCCATTACAATAGGCGGCGTTCGAGTTCGACTATTGGACCGCCGGTTTCGGCCCAGCCGCGCGCGACGAGCGTGATGCGCGCAGGTGCATCGCGTCCGCCTGATGCAAATGAAAAAAAGTGCGCGCGTGCGAGATCATCGCCGTGGGGAGTCGGCTTGGCAATCGAAGCCGAGGAAATGCCGACGACGGGGATGCGACCGTGCGCGCCGTCGCGGTAGCTGATCGAGCGCTTGTGGTTGTGGCCATGGATGACCAATTCCGCGCCGTGGCGGTCCAGCAGGTCGGCCAGCGCTGCGGCGTCGGTGAGTTCATGACGCGGCCCGGCGCCGCCGGGAAACGGCGGGTGATGCAGCATGACGACGCGGACCAATTGGTCGCTGCGTGTCGCGTCCAAAATGCCCGCTAATGCTTTGAGTTGTGCGTCGCCGAGCCTGCCGATAGCGATCAGCGGTGGCGTTTCGACCGCCGAGTTGAGGCCGATCAGGGCGACGGCCATGGTGCCTTGCCGGACGACGCGCACGAACGGAAACGGCGTCGACGGATCGCCATAGCGCGCACCCTCGGCGTTAGGCGTCATGTAGGGTTGCCATGTCGACAGCGCGGCAATGCCGACATTGCGGCCATCGATCGTGCTGTAGATATCGTGATTGCCGGGAATGACGCTGACGATGTCGGGCGACCCGAGGCGTTGCATCCAAACAGCCGCGCGTTCGATCTCGGAGGGCAGCCCGATATTGGCGAGGTCGCCGGTGACGGCGATGTGGGTGGGCTGCTGGGCCACGACGTCGGCTGCCAATAGATTCGCAGTGGCGGTGCGATGCATGAAGCGACGCTTGCGATGCCAATTGAGAAACCCCGTTATGCGCTTGAGGTTCAGCAATTGGAGAGGTATCGGCGGCAGCGGTCCAAGGTGCACGTCGGAAATCTGGGCAAGTGTGACCGTATCGGCGGGCATGGGCGGAGGTCTCTTGTGCGGGGGTCGCGGGACGGTCGAAGCTTACTGTCGCGCAGAAGAATGTGACACATGACACTCGACCGGCGCAGGTCAATGGCTGGCACGCCATGATATATCCATGTTCAATGCAGCGGGGAACAGGTGTGCAACGCGTGCCAGGCTCGGCTAAAATTGGTAAATTAAATGTAAAGCACGGAACAATTTGCAACTTCTGTTCGCGGCCTATTGACTAGAGGACCACCGATTTGGAGTGCGGAGGCACAAGCCATGTCCAAGCTCACGAGTTCAGCCACGATCGTTGCAGCACTCTGCTGCAGTTTCGGTTTTGCGACAGTGGGGTATGCGGCGTCGGGACAGCCGGCAGGGGCGGTGCAAGTAATTCGCGTCAGCGGCGCGCCGTCAAGTCGTGCGGTGACGGTCCCGCGCTTGAGCGCGCCAACTCCAGCGCAGGTTGGTCACCGGCCGTTTGCCGGCACAAGCGCCGGACACTGGCAGCAGCAGCAACATTCGCCGTCGTTGCGGCACCCTGGATCAGGCGGAAACTTTGGCGGCGCGCGCTTTATCGCTGTGCCGCAGACCCTAGGGGCGACAGGACTCTCGGGGGGAACGCGACACTTCTTAGTTGCGCCGACTGGCCGTCGCAATGCGCACTTCGGAATTGGCTATGGCAGTTTCGGATACCGGGGCTATTCTTACGGGCACCGCACCGTGGGTCGTTATCCGTATTCTTACAGGTTCGGATCGGGCTACGGCGCTGCCTTGCTCACCAACGGCTATTTCGCGGACTATTCCGACGACGGCGGGTGCACATCACTATTGCGACGGTATACGGCGACCGCAGAGGCCAAGTGGCTGAAGCGGTACGAGCAATGCCGGCGCGGCGACTATGCAGTGCGCACCACGCTCTATTAATTGGCCAGCCTCAAGCGAAGCGCGCGTTGATGGCCTGCAGTGCTTTCGACCCCGGGCAGAGTTCGCCCATCGGTATAGCGTTGAGCGGCCGTGAATCTGAAACGAGCACGTCGTGCAGATCCTGCTGCTCGGCGTTGACGTACAATAGCCCTGTGGCGATTTCGCCGACCTTGGCGCGCTGGCGGATGATGGCAATGGCCGCATCGGGATCGGTCGCGTCGTAGCCGTCTTCCAGTTTATGCAGGAACAGTTTGGAACCGTCGTGCATGGCGATGGTGGTCGAGGTGCCCGCAGCGTAATCGACGGTGATTTCGTCCTTGCTCTCGACGAAATCCAAACTGTTCTCGACGGCTTCGTTGTGCTCGCGCACGTAGGTGTAGCTCTTGGTCGAGGTGTCGTGGTTGTTGAACGTCACGCAGGGACTGATGACATCGAGGAAGGCGAAACCCTTGTAGGCGATGGCCGCCTTGATCAGCGGGATCAACTGGTTCTTGTCGCCGGAGAACGAGCGGGCGACGAAGCCAGCGCCCAACTGGATGGCGAGTTGGCAGAGATCGATGGCCTCGAAGGGATTAGCTTCGCCCTTCTTGGACGGTGAGTTCTTGTCGTTGGTGGCTGAAAATTGGCCCTTGGTGAGACCGTAGCAGCCATTGTTCATGACGATATAGGTCATGTTCAGCTTGCGGCGGACGGCATGGCAGAACTGACCGAGGCCGATCGAGGCAGTATCGCCATCGCCGGACACGCCGATGTAGACGAGATCGCGGTTGGCCATCGCAGCGCCTGTCGTGACCGATGGCATGCGACCGTGCACGGAATTGAAGCCGTGGCTGCGACCGAGAAAGTAGGTCGGCGCCTTCGACGAGCAGCCGATGCCGGACACCTTGGCGATGCGATGCGCCGGCAGGTCCATTTCGAAGCACGCCTCGATGATGGCGGCGGTGATGCTGTCGTGGCCGCAGCCAGCGCACAACGTCGACATGGACCCTTCATAGTCGCGATGGGTGAGGCCGAGATCGTTCTTCTTCAGCGCGGGGTGATGGGCAGACGGCTTGGAAATGTAGGACATTAGGTGGTGATCCGGGCTTTTTTCCCTCTCTCCGTCCTTACGGGGAGAGGGTTAGGGTGAGGGGCGGCGGCAGGCTCGGAGCAAGGGGCCGCCCTCACTCCAACCCTCTCCCCACGCGAACGGCGTGGAGAGACGGAGCCGTCATTCGATTGGTGTCCAGCGGTAGACATCGCGCAGAGGGATATTGGCAGATATCGCAGGCAACGCGAGTGCCTTGTCGAGGCCGGTGACGGTTGCGCCCAGCCAGCCATTAGCGCGGTCGTAACGGACAATCTCAGCGGTCGCGGTGGCGACGGTTACATAGTGCTGGCAGTTTGGAACACTCGAATAGACTTGTTTGCGCCATGCGCGGTCGGCCTTGGTATTCGATTTGGACAGCACCTCAAAAATGATCAGCGAGTCTTCGGTAACCGGCAAGCCGAGCAACTCATGCTCCTGCACGACGAGATCCGGCTGCGGCAGACTGTTGGCAGAGGCGGGCCCGCGCGTGCCGACGCCGAGATTTGCCGTCCAACTGGCGCCGCTGGTCATTTTGATTGCATCAAGAGCGCTTCCGATATTGAGCGCAATTCGTTGATGCCACTGTGTCGGCGCGGCATTCATGATGGCCATCCCCTCGATCAATTCCCACCGCTCTCCGTCCGGACGCTGCTCCGCAAACGCGAGGAAGTCCTCGATGGTCATCTGGTTCTGTTCGGCCAGTTTCGCTGGCATGGGGTTGGCCTATCGTGCGTTTCGGAATTGTGAGTTGCGCAGTTTAGCGCGACTGGATGGATACTGCCTAACGAGTCACTCCGCCGCCTGTTTTTTCGCGGGGCGGAGATGTTTCAGAATGGCTGACCGCACGAAATGCGCGGTCATGGGGGTGCCGTCGTAGTTGAGCACCGATACCAGCTTTTCGCCGGCGATATCGGCTTCCACCATCAGCAGCGTGCGCATTTGGCCGTCACGGTTCTGTTCGACGACAAAGATGCGGTCGTGCTTATCGCAGAATGCCTTCACGTCCGCATTGAACGGGAAAGCCCTGAGCCGCATGGAATTCAACTTGAAACCGTCGGTCGCAAGTTCGTCGAGGCCTTCGAGCACACCCGGCCGGGTTGCGCCGAAATAGATCACGCCGGTTTTGCACTTGGAATCACGCATGACGATGTCGGGCTTCGGTACCAGGCCGGCAGCGGTGACGTCGAACTTGCGCCGGATGCGATCGATGACGCGCGCATGGATGACGCCATCCTCGGTATAGCGCGCGTTCTCGTCGTGGCTGGTGCCGCGCGTGAAGAAGGCGCCCATGGTCGGATGCGTGCCGGGTAAAGTGCGGTAGGGGATCGCGTCGCCGTCGATATCCTGATAGCGGCCCCAGGGTTGGCCCCGCCGGTCCTTGAAGGTTTCCAGTTCCTCGGTCGAGAGCACCTTGCCGCGGTCGTGCACCTTGGCGTCGTCCCTGGCGAACGGATCGCAGACCCAGTCATTCATGCCGATGTCGAGGTCGGACATGACGATGACCGGCGTCTGCAAGCGTTCGGCGAGGTCGAAGGCTTCGGCGCCGAGCGAAAAGCACTCGGTCGGGTCGGACGGGAACAGCAGCACGTGCTTGGTGTCGCCGTGGCTGGCGTAGGCGCAGGAGAGCACATCGGGTTGGCCGGTGCGGGTGGGCATGCCCGTCGACGGCCCGCCACGCTGGATGTTGAACAGCACGACGGGAACTTCGGCGAAATAAGCGAGGCCGAGGAACTCGCTCATCAGTGATATACCGGGGCCTGACGTGGCGGTGAAGCCGCGTGCGCCGTTCCAGCCGGCGCCGATGGCGATGCCGATGGCGGCCAATTCATCTTCGGCCTGCACGATCGCGTAGAGGTGCTTGCCATCCTTGGTGGTGCGCAGACGCTTGGCGTGTTTCTCGAAGCCTTCGGCAACGGAAGTCGACGGCGTGATCGGATACCAGCCGAGCACAGTCGCACCGGCATAGACAGCGCCGAGCCCGGCCGCCTCGTTGCCGGTCACTAGAATCTTTCCCTTGGTGGCGTCGGAGTGCTCGACACAGATCGGTAGCGGGCATTGGAAATTCTCGAGCGCGTACGTGCGCCCCAATTCGACCGCAGCCATATTGGCCGCGACCAGTTTTTCCTTGCCCTTCAGTTGTTCGGCGACAACCACTTTGACGACATCCAAGTCCATGTCGAGCAGGGCGGTGAGTGCCCCGACATAGACCATGTTCTTGAACAGCTGGCGCTGGCGCGGGTCGGACCATTTCTTGGCGCACATTTCGGCAATCGGCACCGGCAGCACGGTAATGTCGTCGCGGCCCCATTTGCGCGGCAGCGAGCTGTCGTACAACAGCCAGCCGCCGGGCACGATAGCATTGACGTCCTCGGCGTAGCTCTGCGGGTTCATCGCGACGAACAGGTCGATGCCATCGCGGCGACCGAGATAGCCTTTGCCGGAGACGCGCACCTCGTACCAGGTGGCGAGGCCCTGGATGTTGGACGGAAAAATGTTCTTGGGGCTGACCGGCACGCCCATGCGGAACAGGGTTTTGACGAACATCGAGTTCGCGCTCGCCGAACCCGAGCCGTTGACAGTCGCGAACTTGATGACGAAATCGTTGATGCCGGCCATGGACTGATCATCTCTCAATTAACGTGGTGCATCGACGGATGGATCAAGCGTCCCGATAGTTCCGCTTTCGCGCCGCGTGTCGGATACTTAAAATTGTTGTTTCCCGGGCATGCTCGTCAATTTGATAGTAGATGTTATAGGGATACTTGCCTGCACCGAGCTTCCTGATGCCTTGCTGGCGCTGTTTGCGCCCGCGCATTGGAAATTCGCGAAGCAGATCTACAGCTTTGCGTGTCGCACGCAGCACTTTGGCCGCTGCTGGTGCGTTTCGATGGGCAATGTGGTCTGTGATTTCCTCAAGTTCTGCTCGTGCCAGAAGTGAGTAGCGAACTCTCACTTATCGAACCTGCGGAATAGCGCCTCCATCTCTGCTTCGGTCGCAAAACGACCGTTCCTCATATCGTCCAGGCCACGCTCGATCGCCTCCAGATCCACAGGATCAATTTCTTCCCCCTCGTCAAAGTCGCTCACGAACGCAAGCATGGCCTGTGCGATCTCATCCTGTTCGGCTGGCGAGAGTACGCGAACCGCGTCAATTGCTTTGTCGAGTAGTTTCGTCATCTCGTCACCGCGTTAACGATTAGTCGTGTTTAGTCGATCAATCATTTTTTGTACCGCGTCTAGTTTGGCTTCATGATCGATTGATTTATTGTGCGTGAACCAATTAATAAATTCAATGCCGACTGTTATTGCGACATTTACTCCCGCCAAAGCTGGTACGGATTTAGCGGCTGATTTTGCGGTTAGGCCGAGCGCCTTGGTTATTGTTGGTGGCAAGTTAGGCAGTGCAATTTTCGGTCGTTTCGAACCGGCAGTCCAGTACCCTAAAAAAGACTTCGAATGGCTTGTGCGGAGGTCGACCAGACATTGCTCCCATTCGTCCATTATGTATTTCCGAAGTTCGGAATCGACGCCGAGTGACCGGAAGTCATTGACGAAGTAGTTTTTCAGTAGCGGATCGCAGGCGACGGGAATAAATTCATCTCGAACAAATTCATATTGGCCGTTTACTAGCGTTGCCCACATTCGATCGAATAGTGGCCTGCTGTCGGGAGTAAGTTGAATTTCTACGGCAGACGATTGCAATGGCAGCAGAGCCATCACTGCAATTGGTAGGTTGCTTGATTTAGCGCTATCCATATCTACCTCACTCACCGCAAGTACGCATTGTGATTGGTCAGGCATGATTTCGACGCTTGCGCTTCCACGTAGATGTATTTCTGCATGTCCCAGGCGCCGGTCGGGCAGCGCTCGGCACACAAACCGCAGTGCAGGCAGACGTCTTCGTCCTTGACCATGATGCGACCGGTCTTGAGCGGGTCGGAGACATAGACGTCCTGCGTCGGGTTGAGCGCGGGGACGCGCAACTGCTGGCGCAACTGATCTTCGCCATCGTTGTCGGTGAAGTTGATGCAATCGACGGGGCAGATGTCCATGCAGGCATCGCACTCGATGCAGAGCTTCTCGCTGAACACGGTCTGCACATCGCAGTTGAGGCAGCGCGCGGCTTCTTTCAGCGCCCGACGTTCGTCGAAGCCCAATTCGACTTCCAGCTTGAGATTGGCCAGTGACTTCTTCAAATCGGCGTGCGGCACGGCCACGCGGCGGCCGGCGTCATAGTCATTCTTATACGACCACTCGTGAATGCCCATCTTTTGGCTGACCAACGTGTGACCGGGCGCGGGACGATCGGTCAGCGCCTTGCCGTGGCAGAAGGCGTCGATCGAGATGGCGGCTTGATGGCCGTGAGCGACCGCCTTGATGATGTTCTCGGGCCCCCAGGCAGAGTCGCCGCCGAAGAACACCTTCGGGTTGGTCGATTGAAACGTCACCTTGTCGACGGTCGGCATGCCCCATTCGCCGAAGGTGATGCCGGAATCCTTCTCGATCCAGGGGAAGGCATTGTCCTGGCCGACCGCCATCAGCACGTCGTCGCAATCAATGGTGACCATCTCGCCGGAGGCGATCAACTTCGGGCGGCCCTTAGCGTCCACACCCTGCTCGATCATCTTTTCGAAGACCATGCCGGCGAGCTTGCCACCCTTGATCACGAACGACTTCGGCGCGTGGTTGTCGAGGATGGGGATGCCTTCGTGCATCGTATCGCGGACTTCCCAGTCGGACGCCTTCATCACCTTGCGTGGGCTGCGTACGGTAACTGTCACCTGCTCGGCGCCAAGGCGAAGCGCGGTGCGGCAGCAGTCCATCGCCGTGTTGCCGCCGCCGATCACAATGACGCGCCGCCCGATCTTCTCGACGTGGCCGAAGGCGACGGAGGTGAGGAAGTCGATGCCGATGTGGATGTTAGCGTCGGCTTCCTTGCGGCCGGGGATGTCGAGGTCCTTGCCCTTCGGCGCGCCGGTGCCGACAAATACCGCAGCGAAGCCTTCGGCAAGCACGGCTTTGAGGCTTTTGACTTCATGGCCGAAGCGCGTCTCGACGCCGAACTTGAGGATGCGGACGACCTCGTCGTCGAGCACTGTTTCTGGCAGGCGAAACGATGGGATGTTGGTGCGCATGAGCCCGCCGCCCTTGGGGTCTTTCTCGAACAGGGTGACGGAATAGCCGAGCGGCAAGAGATCGCGGGCGACCGTCAACGACGCTGGGCCGGCGCCGAGCAGAGCGATGCGGTTGCCGTTTTTCTCAACAGGTATTTCCGGCATGAACACGTCGATATCGCCCTTCAAATCGGCGGCGACGCGTTTCAGGCGGCAGATGGCGACCGGCTCTGCATCCTTACGCGAGGGGTCTTTGGCGTTGGCTTCGTCGCCGACCTGCACACGGCCACGGCGGCACGCGGGCTCGCACGGACGATCGCAGACACGACCGAGGATGCCGGGGAAAACATTGCTTTCCCAGTTCAGCATATAGGCGGCGGCATAGCGGCCCTGAGCGATCAGCCGGATATATTCGGGTACCGGCGTGTGGGTCGGGCAAGCGTATTGGCAATCAACTACTTTATGGAAGTATTGCGGATCGGTGACGTCGGTCGCGGGCGTGCTGCCACGGCTCCGCTTGGCCCTGCTCTGTTTAGCCAACGTGCGTGCTTCGGCGATCGAACTCATCAATTGTTCACCCCGTACTGCTAGCCGATGGCCCCGATGCCAAACGGCAATTTCGTCCGCTGCGCGCCCCGTCCCACCCAGGCACCATGCAGCTGCAGGCGCGGCCAGGGCCGTGCCATGCGATTTGGAGCGGACTTTAATAACTTGCCCAACAAAAAGGCAAGCCCAGGGCCTGATGCCTATGTTTCACAGTTCTGCATTGGTCGGGTGCGTGTTGTGCGTGTTGATCGGGCGAGTGCTCTTCGCTGTGCACAAATTGCCACAAAAAAGATTTGATAGTGCTGGCTTGGCAAACACGTCTTGTGTGAATGAGCCGCCTTGACCTAGCGTCGCGACAAAATCCGGACTTGCCGACCCGAGGGACAGCCCATGAAAATTGCTACGATTTTTTCGCTCGCAGCACTTGCGATATTTGCAACTGTCGTGGCGTCGCCGACCATGGCGCAGGCACAAAGCGGATGGGGCTCCGGCGGGCTGGTGTTCCAAAGCGATCTCGAACGGCAGGCGGCGCAGCGGGAGGCCGAGCGCGCCGAAATCCGCAAGTCGAGTGGTCCGACCGCCTATCCGGCCTTCATGCAGGGCGGCGCCAAGCCCGATGTCGAAGCCGAAGAGCCGCCGATCGCTTACCTTGAGCAGATTGAGCAGCCCGGCTCCATCATCGTCGATACCGGCGGGCGGCGGCTGTTGTATGTGCTGTCGGGCAAGCGCGCCTACGCCTATCCGATTTCGGTCGGGCGTGACGGTTTCACCTGGACGGGAACCGAGCGCATCAGCCGGATCGCTGCGTGGCCGACCTGGACGCCGCCACCCGAAATGCGGCAGCGGCAGAAGGGTCTGCCGGTAACGGTAACCGGCGGGTTGATCAATCCGCTTGGTGCCCGCGCGATGTATCTTGGCAATTCAATCTACCGCATTCACGGCACCAACAACGAGCGCTCGATCGGTAAGGCGTCCTCGTCCGGTTGCTTCCGCATGATGAACAAGCACGTCGTGCATCTTTCGACATTGGCGCATGTCGGCACGCAGGTGCGTGTCGTGTCGAACTATTCAGGTGTCAACACCAGCGCGCCGATCTCGTCGTTGTTCTCCGGCTTCGGCGGCGGCGACGATGCGCCCGTGCCAGCGGCTCCCGTGAAGAAGGCCGCCAAGAAGAATTGAGCGGGGGGCTTCAAAGCAACCGCTTGGAGCTTGCTTGTCGTTTGGTTAACTGGTTAACGCGGCGTGTTTGAGAAAATTCGAATCAGCCGCAGCAGCGTCTGAGAGCGGAGCGCGGGCGGCGCCATCGGTGGGATTACACCACCCCTACTCGTCCGGGTTTACACCGGCCCAGGACCCACAATCACCAGTCCCTAGCACGGCTGACGGCCCAAGATACTGGCCGGCCAGGAGCGTGGTCGCAGGCGATGCGCTCCATCGGCAAGGCCGCGCGACGCCGCCGGCCAGCATCTTCGGCCGCCCGAAGGGTCGCCGATGCCGGGCGCGC
>JANXWC010000091.1 GCA_025351355.1 Hyphomicrobiaceae bacterium | reverse complement strand
GCGTAATGGCGCAGGACACCTTGAAGGAGAACCCATTCTCCGGCGCGCTGTTTTGCTTTCGCGGCCGCCGCGGTGATCTCATGAAAGTTCTCTACTGGGATGGCCAGGGCTTCTGCCTGTTCGCCAAGCGGCTGGAGAAGAGCCGGTTCACGTGGCCCGCGACGAAGGTGGGTTCGGTCACGCTGGCGCCGGCGCAACTGCCGATGCTTGTGGAAGGGCTGGAGTGGCGGGCTCCCCGGCCGACCTGGCAGCCGACGCTGGTGGGATGATTGATCTGTGCACTGCGACCGCGTGACTCGTCTTCGAACCCGGCCGACGCAGGTACATTCAGCGCATGCCGCTCGCACCCGACCACTTGCCCGACGACATCGCTGCATTGAAGCGATTGCTCCTGGCCAAGGATGCTGAATTGGCATCGAAGACGGACGAACTCTCTGCGACGGTTGCCGAACTGGCGGCGGCCAAGAACGGCCTCTTCGTCACCCAACTGACCATTGAGAAACTTAAAGCGCAGATCGCGAAGTTCCGCCGTGAGAAGTTCGGCGCCAGTAGGTGGGCTTAAATCGCGTTAGCGCCGCCCGAGAGGCCGCGGCGTGGAACGAGGGCGATGAAAATCGGTGCTAAGCGCCAATGTGTTCGTTTGCGCTCTGACGGCCGGCCCAGCCCTGAGGACGTTCTATTGTTGTCTGAATTAACGTGTGTCAGCATACAAACCTTGCGGTGACCCCTCTTAGATGGGGACGCCTTCGATCACGCTCAGACGGGTTGTCGTCGCAACGACAGCGCTCAGCTGGAAGCCCCCGGCTGCGAAGATTGCAGCGAATTCCTCGCGGGTGCGTTCCAGACCGCCGGGCGAGACCATCTTATTGAGGTCGCTGAATTTGGCATCCGGCGCTTCGTTGGGCGGAGCAATAAGACGTTCCACAACGAGGAGCTTTCCGCTCGATCCAATGGCGCCGCGGCAGACCCGCAAAATGGCAATGGTCGCGGCATAATCCCAGTCATGAAGAATTCCCTTGAGCACATAAGCGTCGCCGCCCTTGGGGACGGCCTCGAAGAAGCTGCCGGCGACAATCTCACAGCGATCAGCCACGCCCAACAGTTCTGCTGCGCCCGATACGACATGCGCTTGATCGAAGAGGATGCCATGCGCGGCGGGGTACCGTCCCAGGATGCTGGCCAGAAGCGCGCCGTGCCCGCCGCCAATGTCCGCAACGCACGCAAAAGGTGCAAAGTCGTAAGCCGTAACCACCGCATTACTTACACCTCGCGAAATGGCGGTCATGGCGTGGTCGAAGATCGCACCTTCTTCCGGATGCTGGGAGCGGTAGGTCCACACGTCGGTTCCGTGAGCATGGCGGAAGGCCAGCCGCCCGATATCAGGCGCGCCGTCCGTCAGCGAACTGCGCGGCCCAAAATCGATGAGCTGGCACTCTGGCTCGACGCGCAGCTCGACAAGCTGCCGGGCAAGAGCGACCTGGCCGGTGCGACCCGTTATGCCCGATCGCGCTGGATGGCGCTCACCCGCTATCTCGACGACGGCCGGCTCGAACAATGAAGCAGAAAATCAAATCAGACCGGCAGCCGTCGGAAGAAAAAACTGGTTTTTCTGCGGCTCGGACTCCGGCGGCGAGCGTGCGGCCGCGTTCTACACGCTCGTGCGAACGGCCCGGCTCAACGGCATCGATCCCGAGGCTTGGCTCACCGACGTCATTGCGCGCATCGGCAGCCATCCGATCAACCGGCTCGAAGAATTGCTGCCCTGGAACTGGTCGCCACCAGCGACGCAAAGTGGCGCCGCCTGAGCCAGCCTCCGTCAAGCGAAATGAGCCGTAGTCTCGGACCGACGCTTACGTCAGTCCGCGCCCGTCGCCCGCTCACACGCGGGCGTGGATTGAAACCTTTGACGCCACATTCTCGATTGCGGCGGCGATGGTCGCCCGCTCACACGCGGGCGCGGATCGACTGTGGACCATGCTCGCCCATGCCCAAGGTACGCCGCTCAATACCTCGCGCCCCGGCGACCAGTCTCAGCGTCAGTTCGTCGACGGTTTCTCGCTATATCGACCTGCTTGTTGACCTGTTGTTGGTGCGTCGGCTGGTGCCCTACCACGCCAATCTTGTCAAGCGGCTGGTCAAGACACCAAAGACCTATGTGCGCGATAGCGGTCTGCTGCACGCGCTGCTGGCCGTGCCGACGCGCAATGCCCTCCTCGATCATCCGATCGTCGGCGCCAGTTGGGAGGGTTTCGTGATCGAGACCTCGATCAATTGCGCACCGGCCTGGACCTCACCCTTCTACTATCGCACCTCGGCCGGCGCCGAGATCGATCTGCTGCTCGAACTGCCCGGTTCGGAGCTTTGGGCGATTGAGATCAAGCGCAGCCTGTCACCCAAGGTTGCGCGCGGATTTCACATCGCTTGCGACGATCTTCAACTAGCACACCGCATTGTCGTCTATGCCGGAACGGATCGCGTACCGTTGCCTCATGGGGTCGAAGCTGTGGGGGTTTCCGAATTCACGACAGAGCTTACGACGACCCGATGAAATGACGTCGAATTGCGGCAACCTCGCAACAACACCACTATGCTCGGCGGGCATACATTCAAATATCTTAGCATGATCCGTAAGCGCCTCATGTGCCACGGTGCTCTGTCCTCTGCTGCAGCAATGCAACACTCAGTCAGTCGTGCAGCAATCAAAAAAGAGCAGGTTGGGGGACATCGAGATAAAAGAACGACGTCATTCTGACGTTTGAAGGCTGAAATACACGTGAAGTAATAACGTTACGAAAATTATGATAACGTTGCCCATACCGTTTTGGCCCGATGTTGCGCCGATAACTCTGACGTCATGTGATTCCATATCTGCTAATCTCGCTCAATTGTCTCTTTGATTCAACACTCTGTGTCAGACAAGATCGAACCCAGACTCCTTGATACTTTCACTGGTTCTTGGGCGGCTCCGTGCCCA
>JANXWC010000089.1 GCA_025351355.1 Hyphomicrobiaceae bacterium | reverse complement strand
CGCGAAGGCGGCCACCCAAGCAAACCAATTTTAGAACTCACCCTGCGACCAAAATCACTGGAGCAGCTGTAAAAATTATCGCCACAACAAAAAACATTCAGCTTGCTTGGGTGGCCGCCTTCGCGGCCATGACGGAGTTTTGGAGAAGATCCGTAGGCAGAGTACGAGTCTGTTGTTTTTGCGTCTCTCGCAAGGGCGCACCTACTCCAACAACCCGTCGAGGATGAAGCTCTTGTGGGGCTTGGGCGTGTCGCTGGCTTTTTTTCCTTGGCCGCTGTCGGCATCAGCCGTCGTGGTCGGAGCGGGCCCATCGACCGACGCGGACGGCCTCTCAAGCGCACCGCGCACGCCGCAGCCGACGAGCGCGCCCGTGGCGGCCAGGATGATCAGGGCTGTTTTGGCTCGGCTCAACACGCTGCCACCTTGGCTTGTAGGACTGCTTACCTCGGCAACTGGTCGCAACCCGCTGCGAGGTCCGAATGGCATGGCAAATCGCCTTTTGACGGTCCCCAAGCCACCCCTGCCTTCTTCCCTAGCCGGTCCTGCCGGCCTTTTCCAGTCGCTTCAACCAGCTTCGCGCCATTTTGCGCACATTCTGTGGCGCAGTTCCCCCATAGCTGACCCGGCTGGCCACGGATTTCTCCACGCTCAGCACGCCGAACACCGCCTTGGTGATGCGCGGCTCAATGGCTTGCATATCCGCCAATGGCAGGTTTTCCAGGCCCACCCCCAGTGTCTCCGCCCGTTTGACGATCGATCCCGTTACATGGTGCGCTTCGCGGAACGGCATTTTCAGCTCCCGCACCAGCCAGTCGGCGAGATCCGTCGCTGTGGAAAAGCCGCGCCCGGCGGCGGCGTGCATGGCCTCGGGCACCGGCTCAAGATCACCAATCATCCCCGTCATGGCCGCCAAGGCCACATTGAAGTTGTGGATCGCGTCGAAGGTGGTTTCCTTGTCTTCCTGCATGTCCTTCGAATAGGTCAGCGGCAACCCCTTCATGACCATCAGCAGTCCCTGGAAGGCGCCAGCGATGCGACCGACCTTGGCGCGACACAACTCCGCCGCATCCGGATTGCGCTTCTGCGGCATGATCGATGACCCGGTGGTCCAGCGATCGGATAAGTAGATAAAACCGAACTGCGGCGTCATCCAGATGACAATCTCTTCCGACAGCCGTGACAGGTGCATGGCCGTAATCGACATGGCAGCCAGGGTTTCGAGTGCGAAATCACGGTCTGCGACGGAGTCTAATGAATTCGCTGTCGGCCGCTCGAAGCCGAGCGCTTCGGCGGTCATGTGCCGATCGATGGGGAATGAGGTGCCGGCGAGCGCCGCAGCCCCCAGCGGACACTCGTTCATGCGTACGCGGGCATCGAGAAAACGGCCGCGATCGCGCGCCAGCATTTCCACATAGGCCAGCAGATGATGCCCGAACGTCACCGGTTGCGCCGGCTGCAGGTGCGTGAATCCGGGCATGATGACGTCGGCGTGCGCCTCGGCCTTACTGGCGAGCGCCCCCATCAGCTTCAGCAGCGCACCATCGATCGCATCAATGGCGTCCCGCACGTACATGCGGAAATCCAGCGCTACCTGGTCGTTGCGGGAACGCGCGGTGTGCAAGCGGCCGGACGCCGGCCCGATCAACTCGGACAATCGGCTCTCGACATTCATATGAATGTCTTCCAGCGTCAGCTTGAACTCGAATTTGCCGCTCTCGATCTCGGCCAGCACGGTATCCAACCCGCGCTGGATTTCCTTGCCGTCGGCCTTGCTGATGATGCCCTGCTTGGCCAGCATGTCGGCGTGTGCCTTTGACCCACGGATATCCTGCGGCGCCATGGCCTTGTCGAAGCCGATCGAGGCATTGATGGCCACCATCAGATCATCGTTTGACACCGCGAAGCGGCCACCCCACATCTTGTTGGCGGATTTGTCGGTCATTGGGCCTCGAATGCGCTGGAAATTGCTGGAGAGATTGTGATGAGCAGGCACTACCTATTTCGGCGCGGGACGCCATTGGCCGTGTTTGCGTTCGTTGTCGGTGCTGCCGCGATATACGTGACGAAGCCACGACCCGGCAATGCCCCGTCGTCGCCGATCACCACCGGTGCCACGGAAACCACACCGGGCGGCGCTCCGTTGTCGACGTTCGTCCGCAAGCCATCACCCGAGCCATTGCCCAACGTGGCTTTCCAGAATGGCGACGGCCAGCCGCTGACGCTGGAGAACTTCCGCGGCAAAGTCGTGCTGCTCAACCTGTGGGCGACGTGGTGTATTCCCTGCCGCAAGGAGATGCCGGCGTTGGAGCGGCTGCAGTCGGCAATCGGCGCCGACGACTTCGAGGTTGTAGCGCTCAGTATTGATCGCTCCGGCGCTGCCGGCGCGCGCAAGTTCCTGGACAGTATCGGCGTCGGCAAGCTAAAGCTTTACGTCGACCCGACCGCCAAGCTCGCCAACGACTTCAAGGCCATCGGCCTGCCCACGACGCTGCTCATCGACCGTCAAGGCCGCGAAATCGGTCGCCTCATCGGCCCCGCCGAATGGGACGACGCCGCCTCGCAAACACTGGTCAAAGCGGCTTTGGCTGACCGGTAATCCTCACGCCCCCGCCTTGATTGCGAAATGCAGTGCGGCGTCCGACAGTGAGCCGATCCGCTTGATCGTTTCGGTGGCCTGCGTACTCGCCGCCGTGCCGTCGCGCACGCGACCGGCGATCCCCTGTAAAATGGCTGTCAGTCGGAACATGTTGAACGCGCTGTACCAATCGAGATCGGGTATGCCTTCGCGGTTGGTCAGCTTGCAATAGAGCGTGGTGGCCTCCTCCATGGTCGGAATGCCCATCTCCTTGAGGTTGACGCCGGCAAGTCCGCTGGAGCCTGCGCCCTGCGTCGCCGGTGGCATCAGCCAGCCCATCAGGAAATATGAAAAATCCGCCAGCGGATCGCCCAGCGTCGACAATTCCCAGTCGAGCACGGCGATAACTTTCGGCTCCCGCGCATCGAAGATCATGTTGTCCATGCGGTAGTCGCCATGCACCACCGAAATACGTTCCTGCGCCGGCACCGTGCGCGGCAGGAACTCCATCAGCCGCTCCATCGCCTCGATTTTCTCGGTCTCCGATGCGCGGTATTGGCGTGACCAGCGCTCGACCTGGCGCGCAAAATAATTGCCGGGCTTGCCGTAGTCGCCGAGGCCGATGCTGGCCGGGTCGTAGTTGTGCAGTTGCGCCAGCGTCGCCACCTCGGCTTCGTAGAGGGCGCGCCGCTCGGCGGGAGCCAGCGTCGGCAGCGTCGGGTCCCAGAAGATCCGCCCGGCCACCATTTCCATCACGTAGAACATCGCACCGATGACACCGTCATCGGTGCACAACCCATAAGTTTTAGGGGCCGGGAAACCAGCCTTGTGCAATGCTGAAATGACCCGAAATTCGCGGTCCATCGCGTGCGCGGAAGGCAGCAGTTTGCCGAACGGCTTGCGCCTCAGCACGTAGCGTTTCGCTGGCGTATCCAGCCGATAGGTCGGATTGGATTGGCCGCCTTTGAACTGGAAAACTTCCAGCGGGCCTTCATAGCCGGCGACATTGGCATCCAGCCACGCGGCCAGTTTGACCTCATCGAGCTTGTGACGCTCCTCCACCGGTTTGACGCCAGAGAAAATATCGTCGCGCGAGGGTGCCTGAGTTGGCGTTGGGGTTTGTGGCATCGGTCGCGGCTCCGCATTTGTTCAGGCGCGTCGGCGGGACGCACCAGTCAACCCGCATCGAAACCGCTTCCGGCACGCCGCGCAAGCCCTATCGCGGATAAATTTCCCAGCATCCGGCGCTCACATGACCGGAAGCTGCAGGCAAATGACCTTGCCTCAGTAAACCACGGCCGCAATCGTTACTTGCACTTATTGGCCTTCAGCTTTCCGTTGGCGCAGAAAGGTGACGATTGTCCGGCTGCGCTTGCCGGCGTGATGGCCGCGGCGACGATGCCGAGTGCAACCAAAGAAATAAGAATTTGCTTCACGGTAAATCCCTTCTCTGTTCGATGAAAGATGCAGCCGGAATTCATTGTTAGGCTGGTTCACAAAATGCTGAGGCTGGTCAATCACTCTATTGGCAAATAACAACAAACCAGCTCCACCATACAATACTCGGCGCGAAGGCCGCAACGAGTCAAGCCGCCAATTATTCAGCTGCGCGCCAGCAGCATATCCAACATCCGTCCCGGCAGCACGCGGCGCAGCGTGGCGATGGCATAGGTATGCGGTGAGATGCGGTAGCGTACTTTGGGACGCGGGCTTTCGAGCGCATGCACAAGACTTTTCACCACCGCTTCCGGCCCGAGCTTCAGGAAACTCGAGCTGTCCTCGGCCATCGCGGCCAGACGCTTTTCGTACGCCGCCTTGTGCGGCGAGTGGGCCATGTCGATCGTGGTCTTGAAATGCGCCAGCGTGCTCGGCAGGAACTGCGTCTTGATGGGCCCCGGCTCCAGCAGCGAAACCGAAATGCCGCTACCGCTGAGTTCATAACGCAGCGCGTCCGTCATCGCTTCCACCGCGAATTTCGATGCGCAGTAGGCGCCGCGAAAGGGCCCGCTCACCAATCCCAATACCGACGAGCACGTCACGATGCGGCCATGCCCCTGCGCACGCATCACCGGCACCACGCGCCGCGTCAACTCGTGCGTGCCGATGACGTTGACATCAAGATGCTTGCGCAGCACCTCGCCCGACGTGTCTTCCATGGCGCCGACCAAGCCATACGCGGCGTTGTTGTAGAGCGCATCGAGCTTGCCGCCGGTCTTCGCCAGCACAATGTCGGCGCAGCGGTTGATCGAGGCGATGTCGGAGAGTTCCATTTCCACCGCTTCGATGCCGTGCGTTTTTTCGAGCCGCTCCAGATCCGCCGGCTTGCGCGCCGTGGCCAGCACCCGCCACCCCCGTGCCTTGAGCGTGGTGGCGGCAGTGAGGCCGATGCCGGACGAACAACCGGATATGAGAATGGTGCGCGAGATCATGAGAGGTGCGGTGGCTTTCTGGAAGCGCAATTACGCGCGGCGGTTTCATGAAGATGCAGTCGCCGTAGGAAAGCGTCAGGTGATGCGTCAGTTCTTTCGCATGGAGAATATTCCTTTGGTGTTGACGTATGCCTGGTAATCGCCGGACACGCGGTTCCAAGAGGCTGATGCGCGTCCCTGCATTCGGATGTCCCATTTCAGACAGATAATTGAAAGTGCCATTTCCCGCGTCCCCTCATCAACGTTCCCCGTCACTGCACAAGTCATCTTGTCATCATTGGTATACGTTCCGGACAGGCGCCCCGCAGCAACGACTAAAGATATTGTATTTTCATTCTTGGGGCTGTTCTCCCAGCGAACGATCCACGGGCCGGCCAACTCGTCGGCTCCCGCTATTGCGGGGCTCACCACGCCAACTGCCACGAAAAAAGCATTTCTGAGCGTCCTCAAGATTCGCATCTCACCTCTCACGGATTA
Organism: Hyphomicrobiaceae bacterium; assembly: GCA_025351355.1. Classification (GTDB taxonomy): domain Bacteria; phylum Pseudomonadota; class Alphaproteobacteria; order Rhizobiales; family Hyphomicrobiaceae; genus JABFRJ01. The sequence goes on along the minus strand of JANXWC010000089.1, from coordinate 29,566 downwards.
ATAATGGATCGATTGTTTACTCGAGCGGCTGTCAGCAATGCGACGGCGATCCCAGCGTGATCCGAAACGAAACCGCCGTTACGTCGATATTCCAAATCACCGTCGCAAACGTTTCGCTCCCTGCTCGGTCAACTGCGGCAAGCCAAACGCATCTGCGTTGCGCAGGCGGTCATCTTGAGACCGGAAGGCAACTCTGCGCAAGGGAGTTGTCGCGGCGCTTCCGCGACGACTAGCGGACACGCGAGTTGACAACATATTTTGTTGCCTCCCGACCGCGCGAGCGCTATGCGCGATCGCCAACCGGTAGGAGCCACCGCATGTTCGACCTCGACGCCTATTGCGCTCGCATCGGTTATTCCGGCCCGCGCAGTGCAACGCTCGCCACACTGCGTGCGATCCATGCGCTGCATCCCGCCGCCATCCCGTTCGAGAACCTCGATCCGCTGCTTGGGCGCCCGGTGTCTTTGGAACGCGAAGCCGTCGCGGAAAAACTCCTGCGCCAGCGGCGCGGCGGCTATTGCTTCGAGCAGAATGCGCTGTTGCGGGCGGCGTTGGAGGCGATGGGGTTCAGCGTAACTGGATTGTCGGCGCGCGTGGTATGGATGGCGCCGCCAGAACGGCCAATGGGGCCGCGCACGCACATGCTGTTGCGCGTCGATCTCGACGGTGACGCCTATATCTCTGACGTCGGTTTCGGCGGCTTCCTCCTCGACGCGCCGTTGCGTTTGGTGGCCGATATCGAACAGGCGACGCCGACCGAAACTCTGCGACTTGTGCGCGCCGGTGACGGCTTCAGGCAGCAGGCGCTGATCGGCGGCGAGTGGGCCGACACGTACCTGTTCACGCTTGATGCGCAACACCCATCGGACTACATGCTCGGCAATTGGTATACCTCGACGCATCCGCAATCGCTGTTTCGCAACAACCTGATGCTGGAGCGGCGGCTGCCGGAGGTGCGGATCGGTCTGTTCAACCGCAAACTGACCAAGCGCTTCGGAAACGGTCGTGTCGAACAGCGAATACTGGCGGATGCGACGGAACTCATCGATACGCTGGTCGAAGACTTTGCGGTTACGCCGCCGGTGGAAACGGAAGCCGTGTTCGAGCGCTTGCCGGGGAGTTAAATTCGGCTGTCGCAAGGGTCGATCACAGTTGTTATGATGCAAACAAACAGAGCGTGGAACCTGGAATGACCGACAAACTGCCGCCCGTGCATCCCGCAACCTTTGCCGCCCAAGCCGGCGGCGACATCGATGCCGAAACCGGCGCCATCGTGCCGCCGCTGCATATGGCGACAACCTATATCCGCGACCCCGATAACGGCTACAGCAAGGGGTTTATTTATGGGCGTCCCGACAATGCCACCGTGCGGCAGGCCGAGGCGGTCGTGACGCGGCTCGAAGGCGGCGCGGCGACGCTGCTGTCCGGCTCTGGCATGACGGCGGCAACCTGCGCGTTCCTGGCGCTGGAGCGGCCCGCCCACATCGTCGCCCCGGAAGTCATGTATTGGGCACTGAAGCTGTGGCTGCGCGAGGACGCCAAATCGCACGGTCTCGATGTCACGTTCGTCGATGGCGCCGACATGCAGGCCATCACGGCGGCGATCCAGCCGGGGCGGACCAAGATGATCTGGCTGGAAACGCCGGCCAATCCGCTGTGGACAGTGTCCGACATCGCGGCGGCTGCCGCATTGGCGCATGCGCACGGCGCGCTGCTCGGCGTCGATTCGACGGTGGCGACGCCGGTGCTGTCGCAGCCGCTGCTGCTGGGTGCGGACGTGGTCATGCACGCGGCGACCAAGTATCTCAACGGCCATTCCGACGTGGTGGCGGGGACGCTGACGTTTGCGCGCAAGGATGCTTATTTCGAGCGTGCCGACCGGATGCGCAAAATGCTCGGCGGAATCATTGGCCCGTTCGAAGCGATGCTGCTGATGCGGGGCATGCGGACGCTGCACTTGCGGGTGGCGCATCAGTCGCGCTCAGCTATGACAGTGGCGCGGCATTTCGCAACCGATCCGCGCGTGGCAGAGGTGCTGTATCCGGGATTGGAGTCGCACGCCGGACACGCCATCGCCGCGCGGCAGATGCAGGGCGGATTTTCGGGCATGCTGTCGATCCGCGTCAAGGCGGGCACCGAGGCCGCCATTCGCACGGCGGCGCACGTCAGGATCTGGAAGCGCGCGACGTCGCTGGGCGGCGTCGAGAGCCTGATCGAGCATCGCGCGTCGGTCGAAGGCGCGGGCAGCCCGTGCCCGCCGGATCTGCTGCGATTGTCGGTGGGACTTGAACATGTCGACGACCTGATCGCGGACCTCGGCCAGGCACTCGGTGCCAATGCTTGAACGTTTGGCGTCGCCGCGGGTCGGCAGATGGGCGCTGGCGGCGGCGCCGGTAGTGTTTGTTTTTCTGTGGTCGACGGGCTGGATCTCGGCGCGCGCCGCCGTCATCGACAGCGATCCGCTGACCTTCCTGGCGGCGCGCTTTGCGCTGGCGTGGGCGGTTTTTGCATTGTTGGTGATGGTGACCGGCGCTGAGTGGCCGAGCCGGCCGCGCGATGTCGTGCACGCGATCATCTCGGGCATTCTGCTGCACGCGATCTATTTGGGTGGTGTGTGGTGGGCGGTCGGACAAGGCGTGCCCGCCGGTATCTCCGCCGTCATCGCCGCGACACAGCCGATCATGACGGCGATGCTGGCACCGCTGCTGATCCGCGAACGCATCAGCGCCCGACAGTGGGCGGGAATTGCGCTCGGTTTTGCCGGCATCGTCATCGTGCTGGCGCCGCGCATTGCGGCGGCTGCCGGCGCCGACCTCGCCAAGCTGCAGTTCGCGCTGCTGGTCAATCTCGCAGCCATGCTGTCGGTAACTTTGGGCACGTTCTACCAGAAGCGGTTCATCGCCACTGGTGATCTCAAAACCACTGCGATGCTGCAATACGTCGGCGCCGCGCCGGCGCTGCTGTTGGCAGCATATCTCCTAGAGCCGATGCGGCTGGCAGTGTCGTGGTCGAGCATGGCGACGCTGTTGTGGTCGGTGCTGGCCATTTCGCTCGGCGCCATCCTGCTTTACCTCTGGCTGATCCGTGAAGGCGCGGTATCGAAGTCGGCGAGCCTGATCTATTTGGTGCCGGCGGCAGCGGCAGTGGAGGCTTGGGTGCTGTTTGGTGAGACGCTGACAGCGCTGCAGGTCGCAGGGATCGTGGTCACGATTGCGGGTGTCGCGCTGGCCACGCGAAAATAGTTGGACGATACATTCCGAACCACCCGCACACCGCAATCCTCCCCTGCAAGGGTAGGGAAGCTAAGCGCATCTGCGATACCTATTGGGCCGCCGCCAAGGCTTCCTGGCCGCGGATGGGGACGACGGTGGCGACACGATCCTGTTTGTCGTAGGTGACTTCGACGGAGACTTTGGTGCCGTTGGCAACGCCCTCGATGGGCGTGCCGACGACTTCCCAGATGCCGAGTGTGAGCACGTCGGCGGCGCCATGCAACACGGCGCGACTACCTTTTTCCAGGCCGCTGTAACCCTGCGTGAAGGTGTAGAGATCGACCTTTGCGCCCGCCTTTTCCATGGATTGAATGGGAGCGCCGAGTTCGGCGACGACGGCGTTGCGGGGGGTGCCGGCTTTCAGCACGCCGAGGTCTTTTTTATCGGGCTGGTTGGCGGCCATGTAGACGGCGCAACCGGGCAACGCGGCGCCCAACATCAGGCATACGACGAGTTGCCTCACAAAACCAAAGTGTCCGACCATTTCCGCCCCGTGATCGTGCTCATGCGCCCGTCGAAATGCAGTTCGCGACGTTAGTTCGCGACGGCCATGCAATGCAAGCGGAGGTATGTTGCAAGTTGTGGGTCGTGACAATTAGGGCGCACCCGGTGCGGTGATGTTCGGTCGATGGCGGCGCGGAAAGCCAATCGACGAGCCGTCTTTGCCGGATATAGTACGGGCATGAGCAATGGAGGGTTCCATGACGGCGATGAACGGCACGCGACCGACGATTTATTCCAGGCACGGCGTGGTGGCGGCCGCGCATCCGTTGGCGGCGGCCGCGGGTGCCAAGATGCTGGCGCGCAGCGGTAATGCGTTTGATGCGGTGGTAGCAGTTGCTGCCACGCTCAACGTGGTCGAGCCGTTCATGTCCAGCCTCGCCGGGATGGGGCTGGCGACCTGCTGGATCGCCAAGGAAAATCGCGTCCGTACGCTCAACTTCGTGCCGCCGATTCCGACAAATTTTCCTTATCAGAACTTCTCCAAGCGCGACGAGATGCAGCGCGGCGCCCACGCCGTCGGCACTCCCGGCAATCTCGCAGGCTGGGCCGAGTTGAACAAACGCTATGGCACCCTGCCGTTCGGCGACTGCCTTGAGCCGGCTATCGCCATCGCCCGCGACGGCTACGCGATCACCGAATTCGGCGCCTACGAAACCAACGCGACATCGCCGGAATTGGCCGCCCATCCAGCGCTCTACGCGCCGTGGTCGCGCAACTACACTGACGGTTCCGGCAAAGTCCGCCTCGGCTGGCTGTCCCAGCAACCCGATCTCGCCCGCACTTACGCAGCCATCGCCAAGCACGGCCCGCGCCATCTCTACGGCGGCGCGCTCGGCCACGCGTTGGTCGACCACGTCGCGGCCTCCGGCGGATCGGTATGCATGGCCGATCTCGAACGAGCCTTCGCGTCCATTCCCGAAAATTGGCGTGAGCCCGCCACCGCGTCCTACCGCGATCTGCAGGTCAACCTGCCGCCGCCACCGTGCGAGGGCTTCCAGATGCTGCTCGCGCTGCGCATTCTCGACGGCTTCGAGTTGGGCGGCATGCCCAATAACGGCATCGATCATCTCGACACCGTGCTGCGTGCCATCCGCCTCGCCGCCGGCGAACGCATCACCCACAATAATCCTGAGCCGTCGAAGCTCGCCGAATTGTTGTCGGACGCCCACGTTGCCAAGCTGCGCGCCCGCGTCCGCGATGGCGCCGCGATCGAAGGCCCGACGGAGCAGTGGGTCGGCATGCCGGCGGGCGAGCATCACACCACCTCCATGTCGGTCGGCGATGCCGAAGGCAACCTCGTCTGCCTGACCAATTCGATTGGCTCGCCCTTTGGTTCCGGCGTCATCGTGCCGGGCACCGGCGTCACACTGAATAATTTTCTTTACTGGGCGGACGTGCAGCCCCATTCGCCGCATCGCTCCAAACCGGGTGATGCGCTGCCGATGTGCATGGCGCCGACCATCTCGACGCGCCATGGCCAGCCGGTGCTGGCGCTCGGCACGCCCGGCAGCTACGGCATTCTGCAGACGCAGGTGCAGGCGCTCGTCCAGCACGTCGATTTCGGCCACCCGCTGCAACAGGCCATCGAGCAGCCGCGCGTCCGCCTGTTTGACGGCCGCCAGATTGAGCCGGAAACCCGCATCGCGCCCGCTGTGTTGGCCGCCCTCGCCGCCCGCGGCCATGACGTCGTCGCCAGCCAGGATTGGACGTGGCGCGTCGGCGGCATGCACGGCGTCAGCCGCGATCCCGCCACCGGGTTGATGACTGGCGGCTGCGATCCGCGCCGCGACGGCTACGTCGTGCCAATATAATCGGTAAGCTTAATTTCAATCTAAGATTGCATATTGCCACTTTCACCCGCATTTTCATTCGTTCCCGAGGCCCCTGCGGGATCAGGGCCCCCACGGCCATCGAGGTTTGCATGCAAGCGCGACGACAGTCATTCGAGACGATCTGCAAACGCCTGCGGCTGCCGCTGATCGCCGCGCCGATGTTTCTAGTGTCGGGTGTGGATCTGGTGGTGGCCTCCGCCCGTGCCGGGATCATCGGTTCGTTTCCAACCGCGAACTGCCGCAGCGCCGAGCAGCTCGACGACTGGCTGACCCAGATCGGTCGCGAGCTTACAGCGCACGAACAAGCCGCTGGGCAGCCTGCCGGCATCTGCTGTCCGAACCTGATCGTCCACAAGTCCAATCCGCAGTTGGCCGAGCATCTCGCCGTTGTCGCGCGGCATCGGCCCGCCGTGGTGATCGCCAGCGTCGGCTCGCCGGCGGCCGTGGTGGCGCCGTTGCACGACGTTGGCACATTCGTGTTCGCCGATGTCGCGACGATCGAGCACGCGCACAAAGCAATCGCCGCCGGTGCCGACGGGCTCGTGCTGTTGTCGGCGGGTGCCGGCGGGCAGACGGGCTGGCTCAATCCGTTCGCCTTCGTGCGCGCCGTGCGGGCGTTCTTCGACGGCCCGATCGTGATGGCCGGCGGCATCTCGGATGGCACCGCACTGGCAGCGGCGCAAACGCTCGGCTGCGATCTCGGCTACATGGGCACGCCGATGATCGCCACGCACGAGAGCATGGCCGTCGATGCCTACAAGACCATGCTGACCCAATGCTCCGCCGACGACGTGTTGCTGACCCGCGCATTTACCGGCCTCGCCACCAATATGCTCCGCCCGTCCATTGTGCGCGCCGGGCTCGACCCGAACGCGCTGCCCGAGCGTGGCAGCATCGATATCGCCAAGGACATCAGCGTCGAAGGTCGCGCCCACCGCCCCGCCCGCTGGAAAGACATCTGGAGCGCCGGCCACACCGTCTCCGCCGTCACCACCACCCTGTCGGTCGCAGCCCTCGTCGCCCGCACCGAACGCCAGTATCAGGCCGCAAAGTGCGTACGCTGCTGATCCGCTTCCCGCCGTAGCAGCACAAAAAAGCACAAAAGGGTCTGGGCTAACAACGGGCATGGCGGGCGCGCAGGAATCCCGTCTCCCCGTCCTTCACGGGGAGACGGTTGGGTGAGCGGACAAACAGGCGCGGAACTTTTCTTGCAACCGACGCCAACGGTGCATAAGTTTCCCTGACACGAGGGCAGTTGCAGTCAAAATCGAACGCCGAAAATGACCCGAAGCCGAAGTGGCACTTACTCATTTTTACGCGCACGGCAGCATGCTCAGCTATGCTTACGCGGTACGATGTCGTAGTCTTTCCGAAGCGCCTCTATTGCCGCCACACCGGCAGCAACCCTGGCCCTTGCCAGCCAAATCCATGTCTCTGACACTGCAACAAACAGAAATAGTGCACCAATTGGCAATAGAGCGGAAATCGCATTGGCGCTGATGCTCGGGCTTAGGCGATGGATCGAGTTTGCAGCTGCATCTCGAAAACTGCTCGTCATGCAAATCAACAGCCCAAGCCCTATCAAAGAGCCATTGACGGCCAATCTCCACCATTGCCAAGAGCCGAGAACGTAGTCACCTACAAGATGGACTTGCAGCAGTGAGCAATAGTCCTGCTCATTCGTAAAGCGCTCGATTGATGCATCCCGTAGAGGCGTCACACGCCAAGTGATCACCCACCATCCGACCAGATTGATGAGGAAAAACATTGCAAGAGCAACGGCGAAATCTGCATCGTTGTCTCTCACCCATACCAATATTGCGGCTACTGCGAGGAAGATCAGCAGCGTCGCGCCGACGAAAAACGGCATTGCTCCTTGCCGCGCGTCGGCTCCGAAAACATATCGCTGAATGTTAACGTCGAAACTTGATCCGAAAACCCAGCAGGTATAATAGAATGCTAAAAGTATCTCTCTAATATATCCAGGGTTTGCATTCTCGATCACTTGCCCGTATGGAATGTTCTTCAACTGCAAAAATGCAAACAACGCAGCCAGTGACGTTGCGCAAACCCAAATGGCCCGACGGGCCCATACCGCGACCTTCTCCACGTCATGGCCGCCAGCTTGTCCCTGGTGTTGCACTATAGTCCCCCAAAAATACTCGACCTGACATGACGCACATATGGCGTAGTGTAATCGTTCATGTCCAGCCATGCATCTCAAAAGCACGACCGCAGGTGGCCCAGACCGTAGTTCGACCAAAAATCGGTGCCGACGACGCAGTAGAAGCACAAGCGGACGCACTTGGCGAGCAAAGCGCCCGTGGCCGCCCCACCCCAACCCTCTGCCCGCTGCGAAGGGCAACGGGGAGCCCGGCCATCATGCACGAGGGCGTCGCCGCGCCTTCTTCGCCTCAGGGTCACAATCGCCTTCGAAGCCCGAGCAATTTCGACAATGTCTCGCGGCAGTTGATCAGTCCGTTGCGCACATCCCAAATAAGCACTCTGAGTAAGCGACTGCCCACCCCGCGCTCGCCGTCGTAAATATCGATCCGTAGAGCAGTCGACGCGCACCGCTCGACGATGCGCGTCAAAACAGTTCAACTACCCTTCGACTTTCTCGATCACCACTGTCCCGCTTGCGCCGGTCGACGCCGTATAGCCTGTCGTGAAGCCCACATTGAACTGCACGGCGTCTTGCACCTGAAAGGTGATCGCTTGATCGCCGGCGATCTGGATGGTTTTCGATCCCGGCACCGCCGTGAATGTGCCCTTGCGGCCGGTGGTGTCCTCAACCGTTCCATTCGCGACATCGAACGTTGCGACGATGGCTTGTCCTGATGTGTTGGTGAACTTCGCTGTAACCTTCATGGGATCCTCCGTAAATGTTTTTCTTGAGGAACCGAAATTGGAAGATCGACCAACGCAGGTCAAGCATTCTGTAGGGCGCAATAGCCCACCTTGGGCGTATTGCGCCGGAGGCAAGCGCGATCCCGCCAATTGAAGCGGTGGGCGCGCGGCGCGGCACAATACGGCTTCGCCTATTGACGCCCGACGATGTTGTCGCTGGAACTGAATCGTGCCGCAACCGGGCCAGCGTCGTGCCAGCCCGGTTGCGGATCACGTCTCAACTTTTACCCACTCAGCAGGTGCCGTTGCGCATGCAGTTGTGCATCTGCCGGCGCATGTCGTTGCGCAGATCGCCGGCGGCGGCACTGCCGTCCTGGTAACCGTCGCGGCCGCCGACGCGTTTGCCCGAACGGAAGCCAACCTCGTAGCCATAACGATAGCCGGCCACATAGCCGCGACGGAATTCGGCGGTGTCGGTCTTGGCGTAGGTGCGGGTGCTCAGTCCGTCCTCGAAGCCTTCTTTGTAAGACACCTTGTAGGCGTCCTTGTAGCCGTCGGTATAGCCGTCCTTGCGGCCCTGCGTCTCGCCAACCGCGTAGCCGCGCTGGAAAGCGGTGTCGGCATGGGCGACGCTCGGCACGAAGCTGGTGGCGACAGCCACGGCCAAGGCGGGCAACAGCAAGGCACTGAACAAGCCGCGCCGCGAGGGGGTGGTATTGGTGCTGGACATTTTGAATTCCTGAAATGAGGTGCCGGAGGAACAATGCTTTTCGATGGTGCGGTTTATGCCGTTGCGCGGCTTAACCCAGTCTGAGGGCGTCGTTTAAATTCCATTCAGCAACGCGCGCGGGGTTGGTGGGGCGGCGTCATGCCAGAGGCATGCTTTCAGCATGACGCGCAAACAAGAGTGAAAGTGGCCGTGAAAGTCGGTTGCTCAGGCGTGGGCCAAAGTCAGGTTTGCTGTGTCCACCACGAACGTGCCGATGCGCCACCTTGCTCGTTCGGGCCTGCTCGTGTACGCGCTCGCGCAACCCCTTTTACAAAGCGAGACGTCATGGGCTTCAAATGTGGCATCGTCGGCTTGCCGAACGTCGGCAAATCGACACTCTTTAACGCACTGACGCAAACCGCGCAGGCCGAGGCCGCCAACTATCCGTTCTGCACCATCGAGCCCAACGTCGGCGAGGTCGGCGTGCCCGATCCGCGGTTGGATAAACTTGCCGCCATCGCCAAGTCGGGCAAGATCATCCCGACGCGGCTGACCTTCGTCGATATCGCCGGCCTGGTTCGCGGCGCTTCGAAGGGCGAGGGGCTCGGCAATCAGTTCCTGTCGCACATCCGCGAGGTCGATGCTGTGGCCTACGTGGTGCGCTGCTTCGAAGACGGCGATGTCACCCATGTCGAGAACCGCATCGATCCGCTGTCGGATGCCGACATCGTCGAGACGGAGCTGATGCTGTCGGATCTCGAAAGCCTTGAGAAGCGCGTCGGCCCGCTGGAGAAGAAGGCCAAGCAGGGCGACAAGGAAAGCAAGGCCCTGCACGGCGTGGTCGAGAAGGTGCTGCCGTTGCTCCGCGACGGCAAGCCGGCGCGCATGACTCAGCTGACGGATGAGGAAAAGCCGCTGTTCCGGTTGCTGCAGTTGTTGACCGCAAAACCCGTCGTCTATGTCTGCAACGTCGATGAGGCATCCGCCGCGACCGGCAATGCATTCTCGGCCAAGGTCGCCGAGCGGGCCAAGGCGGAAGGCGCGGCCTGCGTCATCATCTCGGCCAAGATCGAAAGCGAATTTGCCGGTCTTGCGCCGGAAGACCGCGATGCCTTCCTGGCCGACCTTGGCCTTAAGGAGGCGGGGCTCAACCAGTTGATCCGCGCCGGCTACGGGCTTCTTGAGCTCATCACCTACTTCACGGTCGGTCCCAAGGAGGCGCGCGCCTGGACCATCACCCAGGGCACCAAGGCGCCGCAGGCCGCCGGGGTCATTCACACCGACTTCGAGAAGGGCTTCATCCGCTCCGAAACCATCGCCTATGACGACTACGTCAAGTTGAGCGGCGAGGTTGGTGCCCGTGATGCTGGCAAGATGCGCCTCGAAGGTAAGGAGTACATCGTCCGTGACGGCGACGTCTTGCACTTCCGATTCGCCAATTAACGGCCGTTCAATATGTATAAATGCGGGGATAAGTTGGCGTGCGCACCGCGACGTGCGAATTTTGCGCTTGCTGTTACCGCGCCGCAACATGGCGGAACTACCACATCATTCTCGTGAAATGTTCACGGCGGCTTAACCGGTCTGGAAACAAAGTTGCAGGTGTGCGACCAAGCGCTCATCTAATTCGGTGAAGAATAAGCGTGCGTTGGTGTTGCGTGTGCGAGCGTTGACACTTCGGGACAGCAGAAAATGAAATCCGCGCGAATGATTGTTTTGGGAGCGGCGCTCGGCATTCTGAGCCAGGCTGCGCTTGCCTTCCAGGAAACTACGAGTGGCGCGCAGTCAGCACCGGCTGCTGGCCCCAACGCGGCACTCGGTGGTTTGCCGCCGGCCCGCTCCATGGGGCCTGAAATCAAGGTTCCCGGTCTTGGCACCATTGGCGCCTTGCCGAAGCTCGATTTCGGGCTCGAGTTGCTCTATGGCGCAACCGGCGCGCCCACTGGCCCCCACGACGACAAGTTGGACGCCGGTGCCCAGATCCGCGGCACGTTGAAGTATCGTTTCCCCAACTGATCCGCTTCCGCGACTGATTCCGGGGCTTTGAACTTCGCGCCAATGCCGCTAGAAATAAGGGCCGTTTGACGGCCCTTTTTGTTGGCCACTTTCAATGATCGTTGAGGCGGATGTCCAAGCAGCCTGAATTCAAGGCCGCGTCCGTGCACGTGCTGACGGCACTGGGCGCTGTCTGCGCGCTGTTCGCTGTGCGAGCAACGGTACTGCATGAAACCGAACAGGCTTTCCTGTGGTTGGGCATTGCGTTCATCATCGACGGCATCGACGGTTATTTCGCGCGGCGCTTCAACGTCAAGGTGGTGCTTCCGCATGTCTCAGGCGAGACGCTCGACGTGTGCGTCGACTATCTCACTTTCGTCTTCGTCCCCGCGCTCATGCTGCTGTTCGATGGACCGCTGAGCGGCCTTTGGGGCATGCTATTGGCCGCGCTCATCTGCGTCACGGCGCTGTATCACTTCGCCGATGAGGGATCGAAATCCGACGACTATCACTTCATCGGTTTTCCCGCGATCTGGAACATCGTCGTGTTTTATATCTTCGCGCTGGGGCTGCCGGCCTGGGCCGCGAGTATTCTGATCCTTGTCTGCACGGGCCTGACTTTTGTGCGCTGGAAGTGGGTGCACCCGATGCGTGTCGTTGCGTTGCGGCCCGCGACACTGGGCATGACGGCGTTGTGGGGCGTCGCGACCTCATTGGTTTTGTGGAACGGGTTTCCAGCGGGCTGGCTGGCATCTGTTGTGTTAATGGCCGTCGCCGTCTATGGCGTCGGCCTATCGCTCTATTTCAGCCGCGAGGCATAGGGACGTGGCAGTCTCCGCCAAATTTCTTGAATTTGTCGTCGAGCAACTGGCGCCGCTCGGCCCGGTCGCCGAGCGATTTTTCAGCGGTCGCGGTCTCTATCTTGATGGCCAGATCTTCGGGTTCATCATCGACGACGTGCTCTATTTCAAAGTCGATGACCTGACGCGACCCACCTTCGAAGCGGAGGGGAGCACGCCTTTCCAGTACGCGACAAAGACGGGCATGCAGACGAACACGTCCTATTGGCAGGCACCAGAACGCTTGTTCGACGACACCGATGCGATGACTGAGTTTGCGCGTACGGCAGTGGCAACGGGCCGCCGCGCGATCATCAAGAAATCAAAGCCGCGCCGCCGGCGGACTCGAGACTGAATGCCAATTTTTGCAACCTCGATGCAACTAGGTTACAGTTTTCTCCGAAACGCCGGTGCCGTCATCGACGATCGCCGGCGCTGACTTGGTGCAGACGACAGTGGAGACCGCCATGGGCCGCAAGTATCAGAACATCCTCGAAACCGTCGGCAATACTCCGGTAGTGCGCATCAACCGACTGGCGCCGCCGGACGTCAACCTGTTCGTCAAGGTGGAAGCCTTCAATCCATTGGGGTCGGTAAAGGATCGCCTGGCGCTCGGCGTCATCGAGGCGGCTGAGAAATCCGGCGAGTTGAAGCCGGGTCAGACGGTGGTCGAAGCCACCAGCGGCAACACCGGCATCGGCCTCGCCATGGTCTGCGCGCAGAAGGGCTATCCGCTGGTCATCACTATGGCCGAGACCTTCAGCGTCGAGCGTCGCAAGCTCATGCGCTTCCTCGGTGCCAAGGTGGTGCTGACGCCGGCTGCCGGTCGCGGCATGGGTATGGTGGCTAAGGCCATGGAGTTGTCGAAGGCGCATGGCTGGTTCCTCACCCGCCAGTTCGAGAATGAGGCCAACGCCGATATCCATTCCCGCACCACCGCGCGCGAGATCATCGACGATTTCGCCGGCGATCGGCTCGACTACTTCGTCACTGGCTACGGCACCGGCGGCACCTTGAAGGGCGTCGCCCGCGTGCTCGCCAAGGAGCGTCCGGAAACCAAGATCATCGTCTGCGAACCCGCCGATGCCGCGTTGCTCGCCAGCGGACAGCCGCAACAGCGCAATCCCGATGGCACCGCGGCGATTGCGCACCCCGCATTCAAGCCGCATCCCATGCAGGGCTGGACACCGGATTTCATCTCCAAGCTGCTCGGCGACGCGGTCGACAGCGGCACCATCGATCGCGTGCTGATCATCGCCAACGCCGACGCCATGAAATGCAGCCAGGACCTCGCACAGAAGGAGGGCATTCTCTGCGGCATCACGTCGGGCGCCACCTTCGCTGCAGCCCTACAAGTGGCGTCCTCGGCTCCCAAGGGCGCCAATATCCTCTGCATGCTCCCCGACACCGGCGAGCGCTATCTCAGCACGCCGCTTTTCGCGGGCGTATCAGCCGACATGACACCCGCCGAACTCGAAATCTCCAAGTCCACGGCCAGTTTCCAGATGGCAGCGGTGTGAGGTCGGCGATTTCCTGTTGCTCCTGAGTTCGTGATATTGTACGGATTAAAGACGTACACTATCTGGAGGTGTCGTCATGCCCCGTGCCGTCGCTGACTCAGGCCGCGTTGAGATCCGTATCGATCCCGAGGCCAAGGCGAAGCTGGCTCGCGCCGCAGCCCTTGAACACCTCGATCTCACGGCGTTCATTTTGCGTGCGGCGCTGCCAGCGGCGCAAATGGTGATCGAGCGTGCGGAGCGGATCGCGCTGACCGAGCGTGATAGCCTTAAGGTACTCGATCTCCTGGAAAATCCGCCGGCTGCCAACGACCGGCTGCGACGCGCCGGAGCAGACCTCACCAAAGCACGCGCGCGGTGAGTGGCATTGCATGCCGTGAAGAACCCATCGGCAAACACCACGACCGCAAATCCTTCGACTGCGGTGATGCCGCACTCAACGATTATCTCGCGCGGTTTGCGCGCCAGAATCACGACAGTGGCGGCGCCAAAACAATTCTGGCCTGCGACCCGGCCAATCCATCCCGGATTTTCGGTTTCTATACCCTGAGCCCGGCATCGATCGATTATGCCCGGACACGGGCACTGGTCCGGCGCAAACTCGGCAAGTATGAAGTGCCAGCCTTTCGCCTCGGACGACTGGCCGTTGACCGCACCTGCCAGGGCGAAGGTCTCGGCGGCCAGTTGTTGGTCGCGGCGGGTGGACGCTGCATATCAGCTGCTGAGCTGGTAGGTGGTGTGGCACTGGTGATCGACGCCAAATCTACCCGCGCCGCTCAGTGGTACGCCAGCTTCGGCGCGATAGCCTTGGATGATGCCCCGCTGACGTTGATGCTGCCGCTCGCGACGCTGGCAAACGTGATAGTGGCGAGGGGGTGATGGTGGGGGCGAGAATTGTGAAGGCGGGTTTGCACAATGGATCATGTAGGTTGGGTCAAGCCCTTCGCGCGACCCGACAGAGGCGCCTTTTGTCGTCCGCGCTATTCTGGTTTGCGCGCTTCAACATACAATGATTCGATTGCGCGGTGCTCTGTGTCCAACAAGAGGCGCGGATCTGAGCTGACGGCAAATGATTTTTTTGATATTTCAATAAATCCAACTTTCTGAAGCATCTTCTCTAAGGTCGCGAAATCATATATAAATTGATGCCCATGTGCTCTCATTATTCTATTTAGCCCCATTGCTGGCGAGTTTATTCCGTCCACTTCATCGCTCTCACCGTAGGGAATTTGTCCTTTACCGAGATCGCGGATATCTACATAAGAATTAACATAAATCTCCAAGCTAGGCACGACAATACGAATGTATGTCCCAGGCTGTGAAATACGTCGCATTTCCGAGAGTACAAAAAGTGCAGATTCGAATGAAATGTGCTCCAGGCAATGTTCAGTAAAAACGCCCGCAACATAATCATCTGGAATTGGCAATTCCTGGGTTACGTCCCAACAGATGTCAATTCCCGGACGCCATCCATAGTCAAGATTGATGTTTGTTGCACGAAAATTCGGTCCGCAGCCAATATCCAGCACGAGTCCCGGTGTCTTAATGTTCGCAAACATTTTTCGATTTCGTATAACGGCGGCATAAATGGCCTGAACCTTGGCATAGTCCTTGATGGGGCGGCTAAAAGACATTCGAGTGGAGATGAAGTCCATGTGCTTCGTGCTCCTAACGTTCGCGCCAAGCGGCCACCACGGCTTCGCTCTTACAAAAGTAGTAAAGATTATCGCATCGAGCAAGGTCGGGGCAATCAATCGTTGGCACTCGAAACTGTCCCAACCCGATGCATCCGCAACGAGAGTTGCATCTGGAGCGATCAGGGTACGAGCGGATTCGCTTGTCCGCTGCCCTACCCCCGCACCCTACCCCACCACCACCGCTTCCTTCGCCGGGCGCCCCAAAATCATATCGGCACCCTTCGATCCGATCATCAACGTCGCCGCGTTGAGATTGGCCGACAGCATCGTCGGCATGATCGACGCATCCACCACACGCAACCCGACCACGCCGCGCACGCGGAGTTGATCGTCGACCACCGCCAGCGCATCACCAGCCGGTCCCATGCGGCAGGTGCCGGAGGGATGGAACGTGGTGGTGCCGCGCTCCTTGGCGGCGCCGAGCAACTCGTCGTCACTCTGCACGCCCGGCCCCGGGAAATCCTCGTAGTCGTAATAGGGTTCGAGCGGCTTCGTCTGGAGCAGTCGCCGCGCCAGTTTCATGCCGGCGAGCAGCACTCGGCGATCGCTGGCCTCGGCGAGATAGTTGGGCTGGATCAGCGGCGGCATGCAGGGATCGGCGGATTGAATGCGCACATAGCCCCGGCTGTCCGGCCGCTGCTGCCACGACGCCACCGTCATGCCCGGTTCGTCTTCGAGCTGGCCCTGCACGCCCTCCTTGTAGCTGGCCGGCGTGAAGGTGAGCTGCAGGTCGGAGGTCGCCAGGCCCGGCTCGGAATGCCAGAAGCAATAAATCAGCGTCGGGCTCAGCGACAGAATGCCCTTGCGGGTGGTCAGATACTTGGCGATCTCACGCGCCAGCGGAATGCCGTGCGCCAGCTGGTTGATGGTGTCGGCATTCTTGACGCGGGCGACGAAGCGCGGCGCGTAGTGATCTTTGAGGTTTTCGCCGACGCCCGGCAGTGCATGACGCACGGGGATGCCGTGTTTCGCCAGCAGCTCCGGCGCGCCGATGCCTGACAGCTGAAGCAGTTGCGGCGAATTATAGGTGCCGCCCGACAGGATCACCTCGCGCCGCGCGGAGATGTCGATGCCGGGGCCGCCGCGTCCGCCCTTGAGATAGCGCACGCCGGTAGCGCGTTTGCCGTCAAACAACAACGAGACGGCGTGCGCGTTGGTCTTGATCGTCAGATTGCGGCGCTGCTTGGCTGGCCGCAGAAACGCCGTGGCGGCGCTGACACGGCGGCCGTTCTGGATAGTCCGCTGGGCGTACGAAATGCCTTCCTGGATGGCGCCGTTGTAATCTTTGTTGCGAGGAATGCCGAGCGTTTCCGCGCCGGCGATGAAGGCCTCGCAAAGCGGATGGGTCCAATCGATATCGGTGACATCGAGCGGGCCGTCCTGGCCGCGATACGTGCTGTCTGCGGCACCGATACGGTTTTCCATATCGCGGAAGTAGGGCAGCACGTCCGCGTAGCCCCACCCGCGATTGCCGAATTGCGCCCAGGTCTCATAGTCGAGGCGTTGCCCCCGATTGTAGATATGCCCGTTGATGGAACTGGACCCGCCCAGCGTCTTGCCGCGCGGCGCGTAGACGCTGCGGCCGCCGGTCCATTCGCTGGGCTCCATGCTGTAGCCCCAGTTGATCCGCTTGTTGTAGAACGTCTTGATGAAGCCGGCAGGGATGTGGATGAAGGGATGCCAGTCACGCGGCCCCGCTTCTAGCACGCACACAGATATGCTCGGGTCCTCGCTCAGCTTGGAAGCCAGGACACAACCGGCCGAGCCGGCGCCGATGATCACGTAGTCGAAACTTTCCACGCAGTCCTCTCCGGCCTAATTGATGTGGTTTGCAATGTCAGCGCGCGCCGCGTCAGGGAATCCAGCGCGTCGCATAGTGATAGATCGTATCCAAGCCACGCTTCATCTTGCCGGCCGGCGCAATATCCTCGCCGGCGAACAGCGGTATCTCGGCGGTGGCATTGGTCGACGAAATAACTTTCAAGATGGCGACTTGATCGCCCTTGTGCACCGGCGCTTTCAGCGGGCCGTTATAGACGATTTCGGCGCGCAGTTTCTGGTTCGCCGGGAAGCGCGGCAGCACGACAGCCACTTCACCGTTGCCAATCAGTGGCACGCTTAGTTTGTCACCGCCCCAGACGCGCGCACTGCCGACAATTTCTCCGGCCTCGTAGAGCTTGAATTCACCGAAGGCATGAAAACCCCATTCGAGAATTTTGCGGGCTTCCTCGCGCCGCTCGTTCTCGGTGGCGAGCCCCGACAACACCACGATAAGACGGTGACCATCCTGCACGGCAGAGCCGACGACCCCGTAACCGGATTGCGAGAGGTGCCCGGTTTTCAAGCCGTCGGCGCCGATGTTCATGAACAGCAGTGGATTGCGGTTGATGAATTTGTGGTTGCGGTAGTTGAAGTTCTTTTCGGCGAACATGGGATAATATTCGGGATACTGGGTAATCAGAAAGCGGGCGAGCAGCGCCAGCTCGCGCACCGTCATGAGGTGTTCGGGGTTATAGAGGCCCGTCGCGTTACGGAATGTCGACTTGGTCAATCCGATGCGACGCGCCTCGGCTTCCATCATGCGCGCGAAGGCGATTTCGTTGCCGGCTAAACCTTCACCGAGTGCGATGGCCGCATCGTTGCCAGATTCCACGATCAGGCCGCGCAGCAGTTCCGAAATTTTGGTGCGCGTATTGAGCGGCACCATCATCGCCGAGGTGCGCGACGGCGCGCCGCCCGTCCGCCAAGCGTGCTCGCTCATGTTGAGTTCGTCGTCGAGCTTCTTGACGCCGGTTTTCAGCGCGCGGAAGACGACGGCGATCGTCATCAGCTTGCTCATGCTGGCCGGCGGGACGAGGTCGTCGGCGGCGTATTGGAAGAGCACAGCGCCGGATTCCGCATCCATCACGATGGCCTGCTTGGCCTTGATGGTGAATTCAGCGTTCTGGGCGGCGTCAGCGGGGGCGAACGACAATGTGATCAGTGCCAGCGCAAATGCAAAAAATGCGCCGAGGGTGGTCGCGGTCGGAAGTCTGTAGCAGCGGTATTGTGCGTGGCGCATGAGCGATGTCGTCATATGCGGTGTCGCCGATGCTCGTTGGCTTGGGCTTGATGCGCAGGTTGCATTTTTCTGTCTGTAATCTTTGCCGCTTGCATGGCGGCGGGTCAACAGGTGTGGAGTGCTTGTCGACCAGTTCGGTGTCGATCTCGGTCAAGGCTGATTTGTTCGGATCACCAGGACACGGACTATTTGGTTTGGAAGCTATGGCATCGCGAAGTGAAGTGTTCCAGCTTGACTTCCTGATTGAAAAGAACAATATAAGAACATAAAGTTTATTCCCAATCATCCGTCATCGCTTTCTGCAGACTTTGCAGAGGCCTAGCGAGGTCGTGCCCGATGCTCCCAGTCATGGCAGAGCCAGCCCCTTTGCGCCTTGTCGAAGGCTATGGAAGGGCTGTTGCTGGCAATTTAACTGGCGGCGCGGCTGTGTCGCCGGTCGATAGCATTGATAACGCCATTGATCGTGACTTTTCGCGCACGCTTGCAGCGCTGGGGTCGATGGCCGCCCGCTCCCGTATCCATGCTCTGCATCCGGCACGGCCAGGGGATGAGGGGGCAGCAACAGGCTTCGCTTTCGCTGTCTTCGCCCATCTTGCCGTCTCAGCCTCTCAAGGGTTGGGTGGCCGACGACACCCAAGGCCCATTCTCTGGGTACAGGATCGGCGGGCTCGGTTGGAGGCGGGGCTGCCGTATGGGCTAGGGCTCGCGCGTCTGGGGATTGATCCCGCGCAGCTCATTATCATCTCAACCAAGACGGCGCTCGAAGCTCTCTCAGCCACCGAAATCGCACTGGAGGCTGGAGGACTTGGTGGCGGGCTCGATGGGGTGCTGGCCGAACTCCCGCCCAATCTGCCGGCCGACATGCTGGCGCTCGGCAAGCGCCTCGCGCTGAGGGCTGAGCGCAGCGCCACGCCCTGCCTGCTATTGCATGCCTCGGCCCAACCGGTGCCCGCGCCCGTTGCCACTCGCTGGCAGATTGCGAGCCGGCCGGCGATAGCCGGGCAGGCCTGGGCGCCGCCGATCCCGGCTGTCGATCTCGCTCTCACCAAGAACCGCTTCGGGGCGACCGGACGTTGGTCCGCGCTGCTCAAGCCTGCTGCTTTTCCCGGAGTTACCTCAGGAGTCACCCATGTCTGCGTCACCAACCTTCCGGCGTCGCTATCTCAGCCTGTGGATGCCGTTTCTGTCGACCGATCGTGTGCGACGTCAGCCCGCACACAGGCGGCTTGAAGCCGATGTGCCGCTGGTGCTGGTTTCAAAAACCCAGGGCACGCAGCGGATCATGGCCGCCGACAGGGCGGCGGAACGCTGCGGCCTGAAGGTCGGCACGGCATTGGCGCAGGCGCGCGCGATGACGCCTGGATTACGCGTTCTGCCCCATGATCTGATGTCCGACACCAGCCTGCTCGAAGCCATCGCCGATTGGGCTGATCGTTACACACCCATGGTCGGTCGAGACCCGCCGTACGGGCTGCTGCTCGATATCACGGGGGCCGCGCACCTGCTGGGGGGAGAAAGCCGCTTGCGGGCGGATCTGCTCGGCCGCTTGCAACGCCAGGGCGTGTGGGCCACCGCGGCGATTGCTCCCAGCGTCGGCGCGGCCTGGGCGCTGTCGCGGTGCTCCGGGCAGAGCAGCGATCCCGATTATGGCATTGTGCCGGAAAGGATCGATCGCGCGGGCCTCGATGGCATACTGGTCCCTTTGCCGGTGAGCGCTTTGCGGTTGTCGTCGGAGACCACGGCAGCGCTTCGCCGCGTCGGCCTGAAACGCATTGGCGATCTCATCGGTCGTCCCCGCAGCGCGCTCGCCGCGCGGTTCGGCGCCGCGTTGATCGTGCGGCTCGATCAGGCGCGCGGTATCGACACCGAGGCGATCAGTCCGCGCCAGCCGCTTCCGCCCGCCGTGGTCGAGCACAGTTTCGCCGAGCCGATCCTGACTACCGCGGCGGTCGAGCAGACGTGTCGGCACTTGTCCGAGCAACTGGCCGCCATTCTCGAAGATCGCGGGCAGGGTGCGACGCAACTGCAACTGGCCGTTTATCGCGTCGATGGACTGGTGAAGCGCATCGATCTCAGATTAGCCAGCCCCACGCGCCGCAGTAAAACCATGGCTGACCTGTTGGCATTGCGTCTTGGCCATCTCGACGATCCGCTCGACCCGGGTTTCGGTTATGATCTCATCCGTCTCGCGGCGATATCCGTCGCAGCCAAAGACGAAGAAGCTTGCCAGCTCACCGGTCTCGATGAACAAGCTACCCCGATCCATCTCGCTGAAGCCTGCGCCGCGCTTATCGATCGGCTGACGGCGCGCTTTGGCGACCAAAAAATCCACACGCTGGTTGCCGTCGATACGCACATACCCGAGCAAGCGTCGCATCTTGTGCCAGCGCAAGCGCGCGTCGCACAGCGTCAATCGCCTATCTTGCCCGACGATGGGCAGCAGCGTCCGTTGCGCCTGTTCGATCCGCCCGAACCTGTTGATGTCATGGCGGAAGTGCCGGATGGCCCGCCGATCCATCTCAGGTGGCGCCGAAGGCCGTTGCGGATTGTTCAAGCGCATGGTCCCGAGCGCATCGCACCGGAATGGTGGCGGCCTCGACAGTTGGCGGAAACACAGCTGGCGGAAACGCACATCCATTCAGCCACGCGCGATTACTGGCGCATCGAGGACGCCATGGGACGCCGTCTCTGGCTCTATCGCGAAGGCTTCTACGAAGCGGGCGTGGCCGCGCCACAGCACAAGTCGCCGCGTTGGTACGTCCATGGTTTGTTTGCTTGAATGGATGCGTCGAGGTTGCAAATGTCCACGCCTGTCGCCTCATACACCGAGTTTGCCGTCAGCTCGAACTTTTCATTCCTGCGGGGCGCGTCGCATCCGGAAGAACTGGCGGCCACTGCAGCGCAACTGGGCATGGCGGGCTTCGGCCTCGCCGATCGAAATTCCGTGGCCGGCGTGGTGCGTGCGCACGCCGCTTTGCGCGATATCAAGGAGGCGGACGTCATAGCGCCGCGCTATCATCCGGGCGCTCGCCTGAATTTTGCAGGCGGGGCGGATCGCGATTTGCCAGATGTCCTTGCCTATCCCGCCAATCGCCGGGGATGGGGGCGTCTGTGTCGACTGCTCACGCTTGGCAACCGCCGCGCCAAGAAAGGCGAATGCCATATCGGTTTGTCGGATTTGCTGGATTGGTCGGGTGACCTTGAACTCATTGTTATGCCCAACGCGTCACTGCAACCGCCTGAACTTGCCGCCACGTTGCCGCCGCTGCTGCAGAGATTGTGCGAAGCACGGCCCGGCGCTGTTCATCTGGCCGGTTCGCTCAGCTACGACGGTGAGGACCGTCTCCGCCTCGCTTGTCTCGATACCTTGGCGCGGGAATCTGCAACGCCGCTCATCGCCGTCAACGAAGTACTTTATCACGTTTCCGCGCGGCGGCTGCTGCAGGACGTGCTCACCTGCATCCGAACGCATACGACGCTGGAAACCGCCGGCCGCCGGCTTGGCGCCCATGCCGAGCATCATCTCAAGTCCCCCGCCGAAATGCAGCGCCTGTTCCACCGTTATCCCGATGCCGTGCGTTGCACGCAACGTTTGTCTGCCAAGCTCACCTTTTCGCTCGACGAGTTACGCTATGAATACCCCGAGGAAACCATTACCGGCTTCGACGGTCCACAGGAGGCGTTGGTTCATTTTGCCTACCAGGGCGCTCGTGATCGTTATCCTGATGGCGTACCCGAGAAAATCCGACTGTCTCTTGCGCACGAGATTGCGCTGATTGGCCAGCTCAACTATGCACCCTATTTTTTGACGGTTTTCGACATCGTACGGTTCGCCCGTGGGCAAGGTATTCTCTGCCAGGGGCGGGGTTCGGCCGCTAACTCAGCGGTGTGCTTCTGTCTCGGCATCACCGAGGTTGATCCTGACAAAAGCGATCTGTTGTTCGAGCGTTTCATTTCCGCCGACCGACGCGAGCCGCCCGATATCGACGTCGATTTTGAGCATGCCCGCCGCGAAGAGGTGATCCAGTACATCTATCAACGTTATGGCCGCGAGCGTGCTGGCCTCGCCGCCACCGTCATCAGCTATCGCTCACGTAGCGCCATGCGGGAGACGGGCAAGGTATTCGGCTTCTCGGAAGATACGTTGGACGCGCTGTCGGGATCGATCTGGGGTTTCGGCGCCGAGGGGATCAACGAAATCGACACCGGCCGCGCCGGCATCGATGGCGCCGCGCCGTCGGTTGCGGCAACGCTGGCTCTGGCGCGGGAAATCCAGGGGTTTCCACGGCATCTATCGCAACACGTGGGTGGTTTCGTCATGACACGCGGACGGCTCGATGAACTCGTGCCTGTCCAGAATGCCGCCATGCCCGATCGCACGGTCATCGAATGGGACAAGGACGATCTCGACACGCTCGGCATTCTCAAGGTCGACGTGCTGGCGTTGGGCATGCTGACGTGCCTGAAGAAAAGCCTGGATCTTCTGCGCGATCACTATGGCCGCGATCTGACCATTGCCACGTTGCCGGCGGAGGATCCGTCCGTCTATCGCATGCTGCAGCGGGCCGACAGCCTCGGCTTGTTTCAGGTCGAAAGCCGCGCACAGATGTCGATGCTGCCGCGGCTGAAGCCCAAAGCTTTTTATGATCTCGTTATCCAGGTGGCCATCGTCCGGCCCGGCCCCATCCAGGGTGACATGGTGCATCCCTATCTGCGTCGCCGCCAAGGGCTCGAAAAAGTGAGTTATCCGAGCAAGGAATTGGAGGCCGTGCTCGGCAAGACGCTGGGTGTGCCGTTGTTCCAGGAACAAGCCATGAAGATCGCCATCGTGGCGGCGGGCTTCACCCCATCGGAAGCCGATAAGCTGCGCCGCGCCATGGCGACGTTCCGCAAGGTTGGCACGATCAGCACGTTCCAGCAGAAAATGATCGACGGCATGGTGGCCAACGGTTATCCCGCCGAATTCGCCGAGCGCTGTTTCCGCCAGATCGAGGGCTTCGGCGAATACGGTTTTCCGGAAAGTCATGCGGCGAGCTTTGCATTGCTGGTCTATGCGTCGGCGTGGGTGAAGTGCCATTATCCGGACGTGTTCGCGGCGGGGTTGCTCAATGCTCAGCCATTAGGGTTCTATGCGCCGGCGCAGATCGTGCGTGACGCCCGCGAACATGGCGTTGCGGTGCGTGCCGTCGATATCAACCTGTCGCAGTGGGCCGCGATATTGGAAGCGCACGGCTCGGGAGAAGGGAGGTCCCGGTTAGATTTGTCATCCCAGGGCTTGTCCCTGGGACCCAGCGTACCGCAATCTCAGGTCGCTGAATGTTGCACCCTGGGCCCTGGGCACAAGGCCCAGGATGACAGTGGTGAGAGCAGGCTTGTTCGTAGCATGCGAGTTGGCCTCCACCCTCGCCATCACTCCATGGCGGCCGACATCCAAACCACCCATGCGCTTCGGCTGGGTTTTCGTGAAATCAAAGGTCTGCGCGAGCAAGACGTCCAGATCATCGTCTCCCTGCGGGGGCGCGGCTATGACAGCGTGCGTGACTTGTGGCTGCGCACGGGGCTGTCGAGTAGCGTGCTCGAGCGTCTTGCGGATGCCGACGTTTTCGGTTCCATCGGCCTCACCCGGCGTGACGCGTTATGGTCGGTCAAGGCGCTCGGCCGTACCGGCGATGACGAAAACCTGCCCCTGTTCTGCAGTGCCGTTGCCGGCGCCCGCCGCGAAGCCGATGCGCAGTTGCCAGCCATGCCGCCCGGCGAAGAAGTTGTGAACGACTATCGCTTCCTACGGATGTCGCTGAAGGCACACCCAGTGCAATTCATCCGTTCCGAATTGTCGGGCATGCGGGTTGTGCGCAACGAGCAGCTCACCGAGATCGCGTCGGGCGGCCGCGTGTCGGTTGCAGGCTTGGTGCTGGTACGGCAACGCCCCGGCAGCGCCAAGGGGGTGATCTTCATGACGCTGGAGGACGAGACCGGCGTCGCCAACACCATAGTGTGGCCGAAAGTATTCGAGCGTTATCGCGCCATCGTGCTTGGCGCCCGCTTCATCGTGCTGACGGGCAAATTGCAGAACGAACATGGCGTCATTCACGTCGTCGCCGAAAAAATCGAGGACCGCACGGATCTGCTGGGACGCCTGGCCGACGACGCCGCGCCGTCGGATGTGCTGGAAAAAACACTTGCACGCGCCGATGAAGTCGTCCGCGGCTCCCAGACCGACCCACGGGAAAAACGCATTGATGCGGCCATTTCGCGCCGCCGCCGCATGGGCGAACTCGCGCAAGCCGCTTCCAGTCAGAACTTGCCGTTGCTCACTGCCGCCGATCTCGATGTACCCGCGCGCGCCACCCGTCATGCGCTTCCCAAGGGCAGAAATTTTCGATGAAAACCGCTTCAAATCTTGCCCGCCAACGCGAGTTTGGTCTTCAATCCCGCCATCGCCGCGGCCAATCGTTCCGGCGAAGTGGACCGCAGCACCAGATGCGTGCCGAACACGCGCGCTTCGGTCGTGAACGGGTAGCTGCCCATCGAAACGTCCGGGAATTCCTGCTGATGGGCGCCGAACATCTCGGCGATCTCACCCTCCGGGCGGAACAGCTCAAGGGTTTCGGACAGCATCTTGCGGCCGGTCTTGAGTTGCGGCGTCACGGCATCCAGCATCACCTGCATGATATTGGGAATGCCGGCCATCACGATGACGTTTCCGATCTTGAAGCCGGGCGCCGTCGAAATGGAATTCTGCACCAGTTCCGAGCCCTCAGGCAGCCGCGCCATGCGCAGCCGCGCCGGCGTCATTTCCAGTCCCCGTTTCGCGTATGCTGGCTTCATGATCGCCAGCGCGCGAGGGTCGACATCAATCTTGACGCCGAAGGCCTTGGCGATGCAATCGGCGGTTATATCATCGTGCGTCGGCCCGATGCCCCCGGTAGTGAAGACATAGGTATAGCGCGACCGCAACGCGTTCACTGCGCCGACGACCTCTTCCTCCACATCGGGCACAACGCGCACTTCCCTGAGCTGGATGCCGATGGCTGTCAGATGATCGGCTATGTAGCTGATATTCTTGTCTTTCGTCCGCCCTGACAGGATTTCGTCACCGATCACCAACACGGCGGCAGTGATGGTCTCGGTATGAGGGGTGGGCGCAGCGGTCGTCATGACGGCATTCCAATCGAGCTGAAGTTTCGAAATCGCGGACATCTCAGCGAGACAAAAGCCGGACTTAACACACACGGCAAGGAATATTCACCGAAGCAGCGTTTTGTCACCGAATCGGTACTACAAGAGCCCGCAAGCCGCCGAAATCCGTCCGCAGAATTCGTCATTCGCTCTCGAACGCGCTATCGGAACCAACAGCCGTTGCGGGTCAGCAAAGAAGACCTTAGTTTCGCCGGGCAATTGAACTCGCGCGGTGGCGATGACCGGCCCGTGTGGTCGGCCAGTCGAGAGATGACCTGTCATGAACTTCGCGACTCCGCTGCTGCGCGGCCACCTTATTCAGCGCTATAAGCGGTTCCTGGCCGACGTGCGCCTACTGGACGGTTCGGTCGTCACCGCCACCTGCCCCAATACCGGCTCGATGATGGGGTTGCGCGAACCCGGGCAAACCGTTTGGCTGTCGACTTCCGACAGCCCGACGCGGAAATACAAGCACACCTGGGAGTTGGTCGAGCACGATCTCGGAAAGGGGCCGTCGTTGGTGGGGGTCAATACCTCACACCCGAACAAAATCGTCGCCGATGCGATCGCAGGCGCGAAAATCAAATCACTCGTCGGCTACGCGACGCTCGAGCGGGAGCGCAAATATGGCCGCAATTCCAGGATTGACATCCTGTTGACCGATCCCATCAAGGGTCTTGCCTATGTCGAAATCAAGAATGTCCACATGTCACGGAAAGCCGGCCGCGCCGAATTTCCCGACAGCGTCACCGAGCGCGGCGCCAAACACCTCGCCGAACTATCGGACATGGTTCGACTAGGCCACCGAGCCGTGATGATCTTCCTCGTTCAGCGATCAGATGTTACAGCGTTGTCGCTCGCTCGCGACGTGGACCCGAGTTATGGTGCAGCATTCGATGCGGCCGAAAAGGCCGGTGTCGAAATGCTGGCGTTGCGCTGCGAATTGTCAACAACGGCCATCGATGTCGACAAATTGATTCCAATTCGCAAAGCCTGATCAAATATCGCATGAAATTGCAGACCCAACCGACGGCACCGAGTAATGGCTTCACGCGATGACATCGCCCTAGAGATCACGCCGGAAGTTCTGTTAAAGGCCTATGCGTGCGGGATTTTTCCGATGGCGGAGGCAGCCGATGATCCGGCGCTCTATTGGATCGAGCCGGAGCGGCGTGGCATCTTGCCGCTTGATGCGTTGCATCTCCCGACGCGGTTCAAACGAACGTTGCGACAAGCCATGTTCGACGTACGCATCGACAGCGACTTCGATGCTGTGATCGGCGGTTGCGGGGCGGCCAGGCCGGGTCGGCAAACCACGTGGATCAACGACAAGATTCGGTCGCTTTGCAAAACACTGTTTAGTATGGGTTATTGCCATACCGTTGAGACGTGGCATGGCGACAGGTTGGTCGGCGGGCTGTATGGTGTCGCGCTCGGCGGCGCCTTCTTCGGTGAAAGCATGTTTTCGACCGAGCGAGACGCCAGCAAGGTGGCACTGGCGCATCTGGCGGCGCGGCTAATTCATGGCGGCTACCGACTGCTCGACTGCCAGTTCGTGACCGACCACCTGCGCCAATTCGGCACGATCGAAATCAACCGCGCGCAATTTCATGGCGAATTGGAAGCTGCCCTTGCCGTGCGGGGTGATTTTCTGCGACTGCCGAAGACCGCAGGTGGCGCGGAGGTTGTCGATATCATCGACGCAGCGCGACGACCCACCGCGGTTTCAGCCGGCGGTTGAGGACGCATGCTGTCGGGGACTGAGCATCTGGAAGACTTGCCCGACCGGGTCCGGCATCGTATCCCGTGCGGCATGACCCAGAATATCCTATCGACGCCCATTCCCGACACCGTCGTGATCATCGACTTCGGTAGTCAAGTCACGCAACTGATTGCCCGGCGCGTGCGCGAACACGGCGTACATTCCGAGATCGTGCCTTTCAACAAGGCCGGCGATGCCGAGACACGCTTTAAGCCCAAAGCGGTCATATTGTCAGGCGGGCCCGCAAGTGTGACGGCCGAGGGCAGCCCGCGCGCGCCGGACTGGGTGTTCAAGTCGGGGCTGCCGATACTCTCGATCTGCTACGGGCAACAGACGACGGCGGTGCAACTCGGCGGCGCGGTCGAAGGCGGCCACGCTGCCGAATTCGGGCGGGCGGAAATCGAAATTCGCGAGCATAGCGCGTTGTTCGACGGCATCTGGACGGTGGGCCGGCGATATCCGGTGTGGATGAGCCACGGCGACCGCGTGACAAAGTTACCTGACGGTTTCACGGTCAAGGCTGTGAGCGAGAATGCGCCGTACGCCGTGGCGTCTGACGAGCGGCGCCGCATCTACACGACGATGTTCCATCCCGAAGTGGTGCACACGCCGGATGGCGCCAAGTTGTTGGGGAATTTTGTGCGCAAGATCGCCGGCTTGCCCGGCGACTGGACCATGAAGCATTTCCGCTCGGCGGAGATCGCACGCATCCGCGCGCAGGTTGGCAAAGGCCGGGTGATCTGCGGCCTGTCGGGAGGCGTGGACTCAACCGTCGCGGCCGTGCTGATCCATGAGGCGATCGGCGATCAGTTGACGTGCATCTACGTCGACCACGGGCTGATGCGGGCCAACGAAAGCGAAGAGGTGGTTCGCCTGTTCCGAGGGGCCTACAACATCCCGCTGGTGCATGTGGACGCGCGCGATAAATTCGTCGGCGCGCTGGCCGGCGTCACCGATCCCGAGAAGAAACGCAAGATTATTGGTGGCCTGTTTATCGAGGTTTTCGACGCCGAGGCACACAAGGTCGGCGGTGCTGAATACTTGGCCCAGGGAACGCTCTATCCCGACGTGATCGAAAGTGTTTCCTTCACCGGCGGCCCGTCGGTCACCATCAAGTCGCATCACAACGTCGGCGGGCTGCCCGAGCGGATGAACCTCAAGCTGGTCGAACCGCTGCGAGAACTATTCAAGGATGAAGTGCGCGCGTTGGGCCGCGAACTCGGCTTGCCCGAGCATTTCGTCGGTCGTCATCCGTTTCCGGGACCTGGTTTGGCGATCCGCATCCCCGGCGAAATCACGGAAGAGAAGTTGGCGATCCTGCGTAAGGCGGACGCGATCTATCTCGATGAAATTCGCAAAGCTGGCCTGTATGACACGATTTGGCAGGCGTTCGCTGTGCTGCTGCCAGTTAGGACAGTCGGCGTGATGGGCGACGCGCGGACTTATGATCATGTCTGCGCGTTGCGAGCGGTGACGTCGACGGATGGGATGACGGCTGACTATTTCCAGTTCCCGCACGAGGTGCTCGGCCGCATGGCGACGCGCATCATCAACGAGGTACCCGGCATCAACCGGGTCGTCTACGACATCACCTCGAAGCCGCCGGGAACAATTGAGTGGGAGTGATTCGATAGCGTTCGCGATGGTTCGCGATCTATCGGCAAGACCAGATCAACCACCTGAAAAATATAATATATCCACCCGTTATCTATCGCTACGGATCGGCGCCAAGCGCGACCATCTGACGGTATCGGTGACGGTATCAATTTTCCGTGCGCGAACGCGCGTCAAAAAACGCCTGCTGGACTGCACCGCAAGCGAGGGCGCAATTTAAGGCGTAATATCATGTAAAACAATGAGATACAGAATCTCTTGACGGTATCAGCGCTGACGGTATCATGAAGCTGCGGGATGGGGAATTTAGACCGATCCGGAGCCCGATCATGCTCACCGACGTCGCCATTAAGCGTCTGAAAAGAAAAGAGAAAGCGTACAAGGTTGCCGATCGTGACGGTATGTACGTCGCGGTCCTGCCCTCCGGCGCCGTCTGTTTCCGCTACGACTACCGTCTGCATGGCCGACGCGAGACCCTGTCGCTCGGCGTTTATGGGACCGGCGGTCTGACGCTCGCGGAGGCCCGAGACCGTTGCTTGGCCGCCCGGAAGCTCGTGGACGAGGGCCATTCACCCGCGCAGGAAAAACAGCGCCAAAAGCGCCGGGCTGAGGTCGCGCCGACGATTGCGACGGCGGGGAAGCGCTGGTTCCAGGAAGCGCGTATGGCGGACAGCACGCGCGCCATGCGCAAAGCCATCTTCGATCGTGACATCCTGCCGGCCTGGAAGAACCGCC
>JANXWC010000224.1 GCA_025351355.1 Hyphomicrobiaceae bacterium | reverse complement strand
CTAGGGACAAGCCCTAGGATGACAACGGAGTAGTGGATGGATCGAGAATTGAATCACCCGGAGGGTGACCTCCGGTCGGGTGCAGGGCGAGTGCCCTGCTTCGCGTAGCGAACGTCTCAACGCGAGCACTTAAACGCACTTATCAATTATTCAGTGGCTTATGATCTCGCCACCGGCAGCGCCGCCAGAACCCAGCCGAGCGCCGTATTCAGATCCCGTCCCGGTGCCGCAAGCGCAATACCGAGTGGCGAATTGAATATCGCCAACCACCGTTCGCGCGGATCGGATCGATTCGCAATCGTTTGCAGGCACGCCAGCACCATTGGACCGGGGATAACGCCGGCGAGATGGAACGTCTCGATGATCTGAGGCACCAGTTCCGTCAACGACAGCCGCATTTCCAAGGCGGTCTCGGGGGACCAGGTGGGGCGGGCGTGGAGCACCGCTGATTGTGTGGCACCCGCAGTCTGTAGGCTGTTATCGCTTTTCATCTTGCCCCGCATCACCCCGACCCATCGTCATGGCCGCGCAGGCGGCCATCCACGACAGGTCTCAGAAAACAATCAGCTATTTCTCTTTTCGAACGCCTTTAAATGGCGTTCCATCTTTTTTGCCGTCCATGAATTTGCCGGTATCGCCGTCGCGCTTTGTCCAGGTATCAGTCTTGGGATTTTTTACCTGCGAACGATCCTTAACAGCACCATTTCTATGGCCATCGCCTTTGGGCGGATTTGTAGCCATGACGTCTCTCCTTGGTTCCTTGCCTTGCTACTACCTGTCGCGAAAAAGGACGCCATTCGCATCGGCACGGATATCCTCAAGCCGCTTTTCAATCGCATGCAAAGGAATTCCCAATCGATAATCGAGCCCTTCGTAAATTCCGTCTTGAAGGACCAACCTGGGAGCGAACATAGCTCTAGAGAAAAGCCACGCCTGAAACTCAGCCGATCTCTCTCGCCGAATGAAGTTGATCGACTTGTTTCCTATTGCTCCGGCCACACGTGCTTTCAATCCCGGCCCACGATGCATCCCAAGATGGCCGATCTCATGTCCCCAAATGTAGCGGTACCCGACGTCATTTTGGCGAAGGCCTTGCCGCATTCGACGTGTCATTGAGATCGTATTGATGGTCGCGTTAGTGAAAGAGTGGGCGCCCATCATCTGCTTTGTCGACAGGACTTCATCTCTGAAACCCAGTTCAGACATTAATTCGAAGGGGTCAATCCAATCACCTGCCAATAGCCCCGCACGCGACACATACGCAGCAGCCAGACCCTCGATCTCTTTGAGAGTTCGAGGGACCGCCTCGTAGTCGTCTGAATACTGCGTCATGGTTGCGGCTCGGGAGAAAAGGGTGGTTCAGTCGCGAATTTCAGCTGCACCCACTCGTTGAGCCGCACGTCTCACACTTCAGGCAGGTCCCGTTGCGGACGAGGGTGAAGTTGTGGCACTCGCCGCAGCTTTCGCCTTCGTAGCCTTTGATGCGGGCCTCGGCGCGCAAGTCACCGGCCGTACGCTTGGGCTGTCCGACAATGGTTGCCGATTTGACGCCGAGCGGTGTCACAGTTTCACTACGTGCAAACGCGGTCGACACCTGTTTGTGCAAATGCGCAACCGCGGTCTGCCCTTCCACCTGTACGTCGGTATCCACAGTCATCACTGTATTGCCGCGCACGACCATGACGCTTTCACCGCCGCTGCTGGACAACTGGCCGCGGGTAAAGCCGTGGCTGACCACGCGCGATGCGTTGAGGCCGGGCTGACCGGTTTCGCCGTGCGAGCTCTCGTTCTCTGCCAGCGCCGTCGAGGACAGATCGGCCGGCTCGACGTGCGCGAGATCGTTGCGCCCGAGATAGGAAACCGCCAGCTCGCGGAAGATGTAGTCGAGCACGCTGGTGGCGTTCTTGATGGTGTCGTTGCCGAGCACCAGGCCCGCCGGTTCAAAGCGCGTGAACGTGAAGGCGTCCACGTATTCGTCGAGCGGCACGCCGTACTGCAAGCCGAGCGAGATGGCGATGGCGAAGTTGTTCATGAGGGAGCGGAACGCCGCGCCTTCCTTGTGCATGTCGATGAAGATCTCGCCGATGCGGCCGTCTTCGTATTCGCCGGTGGTGAGATACACTTTGTGCCCACCAACGCTGGCTTTCTGCGTGTAGCCCTTGCGGCGGCCGGGCAGCTTCTCGCGGCTGCGTTCGCGCTCGATGATGCGCTCGACGATCTTCTCGGCCATGGTAGTGGCGCGCACGTTGAGCGGTGCCGATGCCAGTGTCTCCGCCACGTCGGCTGCTTCGTCCTCGTCGTCCGAGAGCAGTTGCGAGTTGAGCGGCTGCGATAGTTTCGAGCCGTCGCGATAGAGCGCGTTGGCCTTCACGCCCAGCTTCCACGACAGCATGTAGGACTGCTTGCAATCGTCGACGGTCGCGTCGTTGGGCATGTTGATCGTCTTGGAGATGGCGCCCGAGATGAAGGGCTGGGACGCCGCCATCATGTGGATATGGCTCGCCACCGAGAGGAAGCGCTTGCCCTTGCGGCCGCAGGGGTTGGCGCAATCGAACACACTGATGTGTTCGGCCTTCAGATGCGGGGATCCTTCCAGCGTCATCGCTCCGCAAACGTGTTCGTTGGCCGCTTCGATGTCGACTCTCGAGAAGCCCAGGAACGGCAGCAACTCAAAACTGGGATCGTCGAGCTTTTCGGCGGGCACCTTCAGTGACTGCACCAGGAAGTCTTCGCCGAGCGCCCACTTATTGAACGCGAACTTGATGTCGAATGCGCTCTTCAACCCACCTTCGAGTTTTTCCAGCGCGGCGTCGGTGAAACCTTTGTTTTTCAGCGTCGAATGATTGATGGCGGGCGCCTGCCGCATCGATCCGTGACCGACCGCGTAAGCCTCGATCTCGGCGATCTCGGCTTCGCGGTAGCCGAGCGTGCGCAGGGCTTCCGGTACGGCCTGGTTGATTATTTTGAAGTAACCACCACCAGCCAGCTTCTTGAATTTGACCAGCGCGAAGTCAGGCTCGATGCCGGTGGTATCGCAATCCATGACGAGGCCGATGGTGCCGGTCGGCGCCACCACGCTCGCCTGCGCATTGCGGTAGCCGTGCGCCTGACCGAGCTCGATAGCACGATCCCAGGCGCGGCGCGCGGCCGCTACCAGTTCGTGATCCGGGCACGACGCATGATCGAGCGGTACCGGCAGCACTGACAGTTTCTCGTAACCCTCGGTCTGCCCGTAGGCCGCGCGGCGGTGATTGCGGATCACGCGCAGCATGTCCGGTCCGTTCTCGGCGTAACCAGGGAAGGGGCCGAGCTCCTTCGACATTTCGGCAGATGTTGCGTACGAAACGCCGGTCATGATGGCTGAGATGGCGCCGCAGATGGCGCGACCTTCGTGCGAGTCATAACCAATGCCCGACGCCATCAACAGCCCGCCGATGTTGGCGAAACCGATGCCGAGGGTGCGGTAGCGGTAGCTGAGTTCGGCGATCTGGCGCGACGGAAACTGCGCCATCATGACGGAGATTTCGAGCACGATCGTCCACAGGCGGCAGCAGTGCTCGAACGCTGCAATGTCGAACGCACCGGCGCCATGCTGGAAACGCATCAGATTGAGCGACGCCAGATTGCAAGCGGTATCATCGAGGAACATGTATTCCGAGCACGGGTTCGAGGCGCGGATCGGCCCCGACTTCGGGCACGTGTGCCAGTCGTTGATGGTGGTGTGGAACTGGATGCCGGGGTCCGCCGAGGCCCACGCGGCATGACCGATCTTGTCCCAGAGGTCGCGGGCTTTGAGAGTCTTCATGGTTTTGCCCGTCGTGCGCGACGTCAAATTCCAGTCACCGTCATCGGTGACGGCACTCAGGAAGGCATCGTTGACGCGCACGGAGTTGTTCGAGTTCTGCCCGGAAACCGTGAGATAGGCTTCGCTGTCCCAATCGGTATCGTAGGTCGAGAAATCGATGTCCTTGAAGCCTTGCTGCGCGAACTGGATGACGCGCTTGCACAGATTATCCGGCACCAGATCGCGGCGGGCGTCCTTGATGGCTGCCTTCAACTTCGGATTTTTGGCGGGGTCAAAGCATGCGTCGCCCTCGGCCTCGCAATTGACGCAGGCCTTCATGATGGCCTTCAATCGCTTGTAGCAGATCTTGGAGCCGGTCACGAGTGCCGCGACCTTCTGCTCCTCCTTCACCTTCCACTCGATATACGTCTCGATATCGGGATGATCGACGTCGACGACCACCATCTTTGCTGCGCGTCGTGTCGTGCCGCCGGATTTGATGGCGCCTGCCGCACGATCGCCGATCTTGAGAAAGCTCATCAGGCCCGACGATTTGCCGCCGCCGGCCAATTTCTCATTCTCGCCACGCAGGCTGGAGAAGTTAGTGCCGGTGCCCGAGCCGTATTTGAACAGGCGGGCCTCGCGCACCCACAGATCCATGATGCCGTTCTCGTTGACGAGATCGTCATCGACCGACTGGATGAAGCAGGCGTGCGGCTGCGGGTGCTCGTATGCCGATTGCGATTTTGTCAGCTGGCCGCTGCGATAATCGACGTAGTAGTGGCCCTGGCCAGGACCGTCGATGCCGTAAGCCCAGTGCATGCCGGTGTTGAACCACTGCGGGCTGTTGGGCGCGCCGTACTGCATGGCCAGCATGTAGCGGTGCTCGTCGAAGAAGGCGCGCGCATCGTCTTCAGTGGTGAAATAGCCGCCCTTCCAGCCCCAATAGGTCCATGTCCCGGCGAGGCGATCAAAGACTTGGCGCGAGTCGGTCTCGCCGCCCATGCGCTCTTTCTCTGGGACGTCGGCCAAGGCACGATCGTCCGCAATCGATCGCCACAGCCATGACGGCACCTGTGTCTCTTCGACCTTTTTCAGGCGCTTGGCGACGCCGGCCTTGCGGAAATATTTCTGCGCGAGAATATCGGCTGCAACCTGGCTCCAGTGCTCGGGCACCGCAAAGTCGGCGCAGCGAAAAACCACGGAGCCATCAGGGTTTTTGATCTCGGACGTCGCCTGACGAAAGGGGATGGAGGCATATGGGGACTTACCTGCTTCAGTGAACCGGCGTGTAATTTTCATGGAAGGCGTCCCCGCATCATAGCTGTCTGTTGGGCGCACAGTTCCAGTCGTTCCAAGCGCGTGTCGACGCGCCTGGAACGCTACTCTGCGCCCGGTTTGAAACTTGGAGTTCCCGGACTATGTGTCCGGAAACTGTGATCGTTGATTGCTGCTCGACGAAGGCTGCGAAACGCGCGCCCTTGGTCGATACTCACACGCTACAAAGACGCAGCGATACGCGCTGTGTCGACTTATTCTGCGCTGCGATAGCGTTACTCAATTCGAACTGCCTTCGCGGCTGCAGTTCAACTCCGCTCATCGCCGCGCGTCACGTTCCGGCTACGATCGATAAATGCCAGAGTCGCGGCTGCAGCGCTATACGGCTGGTAGTTTTGTCCACGTCTTGCCTACTACATCTGGTTTTTCCACAGATGCCAGAATCAGCCGCGCTGCAACCTGTGCATGGGCTTCGGCCAACCAATTCAGTCTGCGAGATATTCTCGATTGGGGTTTGGCCTGCAACCGTGTGGACAACTCTGCCGCATCGCCGCAATGCATCGGCAAGCTGTCGCGGCGACAAACTTAAATGCGGGCGGTGTGGCTTAATTGCACAACGGCTTTTCACACCAGCGGTGGCGTTGGCGGGTAATCCACACGCACCAGATACAGTCCGGAGGGGGGAGTGACGGCGCCACAACGCGCGCGATCTCGGGCTTCGAGTGCCGCGCTGAGGTCGTCACCGCTCCATTTGCCCTCGCCGACCATCTTCAGGCTGCCAACCATGGAACGGACCTGATTGTGCATGAATGATCGGGCCGACGCCTCGATACGAATTTCATCTCCGGCGGCGGTAACGCGGAATAGATCGAGCGTCTTTATGGGCGATTTCGCCTGACAACTCGAGGCACGGAAAGTGGTGAAGTCGTGTCGGCCCTCAAGGCGTGTGGCCGCTTGAGCCATGGCTGCGACATCCAAAGTTTGCGGCACCCACCAGACGCGAAATTTTTCGATCGCTGGGGGCGCACGACGCGCCAGAATCCGAAACAGATAATGACGCCCGATGGCGCTGAAGCGCGCATCGAACGTATCGGGAACGAGGGTGACGTCTAGCACTACTATGGGATCAGGGCGAATGTGATAGTTGATGGCCTCGCGGATCACATGCAGCGGATATTCGCGCGGCAAGTCGACGTGGGCGACCTGGCCTAGCGCATGGACGCCCGAGTCGGTCCGTCCGGCGCCGCGCACATCGACCGTGGTGCGGGTCAAATGACGGAACGCCTCGATGAGACGACCTTGCACGGATGGTCCGTCCGGCTGGACCTGCCAGCCTAGGAACGGCGTTCCGTCATATTCGAGCGTGAGGCGGTAACGGGGCATGGGACGGGGTTAGCCGGGCGCAGCGCCGCTGACAAGGCCGTCAATGTTGCCAACGTCATCACCACTTCAAGCGCCGAGAAATAAGAGGAGATCATTGGTCAACTGCTCCTTGTGAGTGAAGAATAGACCATGTGGTGCACCGGAGTACTCTTTTATAGAGGCACCTTCGATCATTCGGACGGCGGCGCGGGCAGAAACGTCGATCGGCACCGTCGCGTCGGCATCGCCGTGGATGATCAGCGTCGGCACTTTGAAGGCCCCCATGTCGCCGCGGAAATCGGTTTCCGAGAATGCGCGCACACAATCGATGGTCGCCTTGGGTGACGCCAGCATGGCGGTGTTCTCAGCCCACGTCAGAATTTCATTGGTCACCGTGAAGTTCAACATGCCCGCGCCGAAAAACGTCTTTCCAAACGATGCCAGAAAATGCGGGCGATCGGCCTTGAGTTGAGTAACCATAGCGTCGAACACAGTACGATCGATCCCGTCCGGGTGGCTTTCCGTTTGCAACATCAGTGGCGTGACTGCCGACACAAGCACTGCTTTTACAACGTTCTTGCCGCCATGTCGCGACATGTAACGCGCCACCTCGCCGCCGCCCATGGAAAATCCTATCAGAGTGACATTGGAGAGTTGCAAGGTGTCGATAATGGTTTTCAGGTCGTCGGCGAACGTGTTGTAATCGTAGCCCTCCCAGGGTTGGCTTGAGCGACCGAAGCCCCGGCGATCGTAGGCGATAACGCGATGACCGCGCGCGGCCATCGCCATCATCTGATATTCCCACATATCAGCATCCAACGGCCAACCGTGAATGAGAATAACCGGCGTGCCGCTGCCCCAATCGTTATAAAACAGGGTGGTTCCATCCGCCGTCGTCACATAGGGCATATCGTTCTCGATTCTGACGCATGATTATTTTGGTCGTTTAACCTCTGCTGCGTCGATTAGTTCCGAGACACAAACCGCCGGTGAGGCGGCGGAGTGTACAGCGTCGACGCAATGTGTAGAGTGCGGGCGAAATCGTTCGAAATTGGAATTTCCCATGCCGCGCACCGCCACAGCTGAAGCTTCTCCGCCTGCGATCCCTGCGCTTGGTGCGTTGCGGCCGAAGGAATCGTTTCAGGATATGATCCTGACGCTGCAGCAGTTCTGGGGCGCCCAGGGCTGCGTGGTGTTGCAGCCCTACGACATGGAAATGGGCGCAGGCACGTTCCACCCGGCAACGACATTGCGCGCGCTCGGATCGAAGGCGTGGAACGCTTGCTATGTGCAACCTTCGCGTCGCCCGAAAGATGGCCGCTATGGCGAAAATCCCAACCGGATGCAGCACTACTATCAGTTTCAGGTGATCATGAAACCGTCCCCGCCGGACATTCTCGATCTCTATTTGAAGAGCCTCGACGCTATTGGCATTGATACCAAGCTAAACGACATCCGCTTCGTCGAGGATGACTGGGAAAGCCCGACGCTCGGCGCCTGGGGCCTTGGCTGGGAAGTCTGGTGCAACGGTATGGAGGTAACGCAATTCACCTACTTCCAGCAAGTCGGCGGCTTTGACTGCCGGCCTGTTTCAGGTGAGATCACCTACGGTTTGGAACGGTTGGCGATGTACGTGCAGGGCGTCGATCGCGTCTGGGATTTGAATTTCAACGGGCGCACCGATGCGCGCAAGCTGACCTACAACGACGTGTTCCAGCAGTCGGAACAGGAATACTCCCGCTACAACTTCGAGCACGCCGATACGGCCGTCCTGTTCAGTCATTTCAAGGACGCGGAAGCCGAGTGCAAGGCGTTGCTGGCAAGGGGTGCGCCGGAAAAGTCAGCCAATGACCAGCGACACCAGATGGCATTACCGGCCTACGATCAGTGTATCAAGGCTAGTCACATCTTCAATCTGCTGGATGCGCGCGGTGTGATTTCCGTCACCGAACGGCAGAGCTATATTCTGCGCGTGCGCGAATTGGCGAAGGCCTGTTGCGCCGCCTGGCTTAAAACCGACGGTGGCGGCGCAATCTGACGAAACACGTCGCGTGGGCTGAGAGTTCAGCCCGCCGTCAGCGTCGCCAACACGGCTTCGTCGACTTCCACGTTGGAGAAAACCTGCTGCACGTCGTCGTCTTCCTCGAGTGCGCCGAGCAACTTCAGGATAGTTTCAGCTTTGTCCTGATCGACCGGTGTCGTGAGGCTGGGCTTCCATACCGCTTTGACCGACGTCGGGGCTCCGAATTTTGCCTCCAGTGCGCCGGCCGTCGATCCCAGCGTATCGAAGCTGCAGGTAATCAGATGCCCCTCCGGGTCTGACACCACATCATCAGCGCCGGCGTCGATGGCGGCGTCCAGCATCGCATCGCCCGTGGCGACGGTGGGCTTGAACATGATTTCGCCGACGTGGCTGAACATGTGGCTGACTTGGCCGGTGGTGCCGAGATTGCCGCCGTATTTGGTAAACATGGCCCGCACCGCGCCACCGGTTCGGTTGCGGTTATCGGTCAGGGCCTCGACGATGATGGCGACGCCGCCGGTCCCATACCCCTCGTAGCGCACCAATTCGAAGTTCTCGCCGTCGTTGCCGAGCGCTTTCTTGATGGCGCGCTCGATATTGTCCTTGGGCATATTCTCGGCGCGCGCACCCTGGATGGCCAGCCTGAGGCGCGGGTTCATGTCCGGGTCAGGTGTGCCGGACTTTGCGGCCACGGTGATTTCACGGGCAAATTTTGCAAACATGCGGGCTTTCTGCGCGTCCTGCTTGCCCTTGCGGTGCATGATGTTTTTGAACTGGGAATGGCCGGCCATGGGGTCTCGCGAAAACTAAAAAGCGCTGATGGCCGCGTTATAGGCAACCGGCCGTCACAAATCCAGTCGCACCAAGCGGTGCAGCGAGCGCTTCTCCTTGGCGTGCGGCGTGCTACCGTCCGGCGTGCTCGGACGATTGGGGAAGGGAAACGCTGCTATGGCCATACTCACGGGATTGTCTGGAAACGAAATGTACTGTCTGGGGCTCAAGGGCTTCAGACCGGGCGAATTGGTCATCGGCAACAGTGTGCACTCGTTAGGTTTTCTCGGCGGCATCGGCGCCGGCTTCCAGACGGTGTTTGGCGGCGAAGTGCAGCAGGTAACGGACATCATTTCTGAGGGCCGGCACGAGGCGCAAGCGCGGCTCGAAGCGGAAGCCGTCAAGCACGGCGCCCAGGCGATCACCGGCGTTACCAGCGAACTGCGCACAATGCAGGGTAACACCGAGTTCTTGTCTGTCGGTTCATGCGCCCACTCCGACACCGCCGGCAAGCTCGCCTCGACCAGCGGCGGCGGACAGCAATTTTATTGCATGCTGGATGCGGGCTACACTCCACGTCGGATGGTGATGGGTAACGTCGCCTATTCCGTAGGGGTAGCTGGTGGACTTATGGGCGCGCTGAAAAGCATGGCACGCGGTGAAATCCGCGAATTCAGCGACATCTTCAATCAAACGCGACACGTCGCTTTGCTGCGCATCGCCAAGGAAGCGCGTGAGGCCGGCGCCAATGCCGTAATCGGCATCGAGACGCGGATAATGCCGTTCAAGGGTGTTCACGAAATGCTGATGCTGGGTACGGCTGCGTCGCATCCGGCCTTGCCGCCATCGGCGACGAGCCTGCCCGTCACCAGCGATCTCACCGCCGAGGAAATGTGGAATTTGGCGGCGCTCGGTTATATGCCGTTAAAGCTGGTGCTGGGAACAGCCGTCTATGCGCTCGGTATTGTCGGCGGCGTCAAGGCGATGTTCAAAAGCTTCAGTCGCGGTGAAATCACGGATCTGACGTCGCTGATCTATGACGCCCGAGAGCATGCTATCGGACTTGTGCGGAAGGAGGCCGAAGAGATTGGCGCCGACGATGTCGTCGGCCTCAAGACGCATATCCACGAGATCGGCAATCTCATCGAGTTCATGGCCATCGGCACGGCGGTCAAGAAAATCCCTGGCGGCAAGCCGCTCAGCGACACGTTGCCGGCACAGGCCATTATTCAAGACAGAGATACTTGGATTACCGAAAGCGACTACAGTTTTGCGACGGTGAACAGCGGGCAGTAAACAGCGGCTCTACTCTCTCCCGTGCTGCGCCAGTTGGATCCTGAGGTCGCTGATTTGGTCGAGCAATTCAAGCACAACTGCAACCCCGGCTGGCGTCAACTCAAGATCCTGTCGCAACCGCTTAGCCCTGGCGACGCGCACCACGGTAATGGCTTCGAATTCCCATGTGCCCACCGCTCCGTCAGTTGGATCTATCGCGCCATGGTGGACAAGTTCCGTAACCCAGTCGGCGTCCACCTGCAGGCGCCGGCAGAGTTCGATAAGCGACAAAGTCTCGCCCGATAATGGCGTGGCAGCGAGGATTTCGGTCGTTTGGCTGGAAGCGTCTGTCATGCCTTTGCCTCTCCCATCTTCGCGCGCAAGGAGACGCGTGGATCTAACGGCAACAGGCGCGCCATTTCTGCGTAGAGATTGCGTGCTGCGTCGCTGTCTGCTGGAGGCAAAACGACTTGCAGCACGGCAAAGAGATCACCGGGCGAGGGCGATGGAATGCCGCGGCCCTTGATGCGCAACCGGCTTCCCTGGGCGGAGCCGGGAGGAATTTTCATGCGGATCGGTCCCTGCGGAGTGGGTATCTCGATTTCAGCCCCAAGTGCTGCCTCCCATGGCGTCACCGGCAGATCAATGTAGAGATCGGCGCCAGACGCCCGATAGACATCGTCGGGTTTGAAGCGGATTTCCAAATAGAGGTCGCCCGCTTCGTTTGGTCCCATTCCTGCCGTTCCCTGACCTTTTAGTCGTAGGTTCTGACCCTCAATGACACCTTTGGGTATTTTAACCTGCAGCGCACGGCTGCGCAGCGTTACGCGCCCCGACGGATCAATGTGCGGTGCGCGGAGGGAGATTGTCCGAGTGACGCCCGCAAATGAGTCACGCACGTCGATCTCGATTTTGGCATGGTGGTCTTCGCCACGCGCCCGAATATCAGCATTGCCTCGAAACATATCGCCGTGTTGGCCCATACGACCGAAC
The DNA here is from genome assembly GCA_025351355.1 of Hyphomicrobiaceae bacterium. GTDB lineage: Bacteria > Pseudomonadota > Alphaproteobacteria > Rhizobiales > Hyphomicrobiaceae > JABFRJ01. Next base: position 25,776 of record JANXWC010000224.1, on the reverse strand, counting down.
AGGCTTTCAAAAAAGTCGCTGCTCGCACCGGCATCGCCGTTAGCCGCTGCCCCCGAGTACTCAAATCCTTGATCCCAGTTGGGTGGCGGGCTGAACTGCTGCCCCGCCTGCCAATCACGGCCCAATTGGTCATAGGCAGCACGCTTTTCAATGTCGCCGAGCACGGCATAGGCTTCGCCTACTTCCTTGAATTTGTCCTCCGCTCCGAGTTCTTTACTGATATCAGGATGAAATTTGCGGACGAGTTTCCGATAGGTTCGCTTTATCTCGTCCTGTGTGGCATCTCTTTCGAGGCTCAAAATCTTGTAATAGTCCCGGTATTGCATGTTCCACCTCGACCTACCCTCGGACTGCGATGCGGCGGTCGCGCATTCAGCTGGTAGATTAGGGTTCGACGGCTTTTAGTCAATGCGATGAGTGGCGTCGCCTGCATGGGCTTATGGGTAGCGCTGCGGAACCATTTTTGGCCGCGCGTCTGCAACACCGAAAGAATACGGAACCAACGATCGCGATAGTTGTTAGTGTTTGGGTGTCAAGCGGATTTGGTAAGCATCGGGTCAACGTTAATGATGGCAAAGAATGACGCGGATGCCGTTTCTGGTGCATCGCGACGATTTCTGACGGAGGCAGCAGGCTTTTGGAAAGGCGAAACCCGGAAACAAGCCTGGATGCTGACCGCGGGTGTTTTGTTTTTTTTATTGTTCAATTTGTCAGCGTCCGTTGCATTCAATCGCTGGAACAAATATTTTTTTGACGCGCTGCAGAACAAGCAGATGGATTCGGTGAAGCTTGGCCTCGGGCTGGTCGTGGGCTTGGCTTTGCTGTCTGCGATCGGGGCGGTTGGACTGCAGCACACCCGTATGCGGTTGCAAGTGAACTGGCGCCGTTGGTTGACACGAACGCTGATCGGTCGCTGGCTTTCGCATCGACATTTTTATCAGCTGACCATCGTCAACAAGCCTGAGGCCTCCAATCCCGAAGGCCGGATTGCCGAGGACGGTCGCATTGCCGTCGAATTGCTCGTCGATTTTTCAATGGGAATTCTCAATGCCTTGCTCTCGGCCATCGCCTTCATAAGTATCCTGTGGGTTGTGGGCGGCGCGCTGACTGTCGGCGATGTGACGATCCCGGGTTACATGGTGTTTGCCTGCATCGCCTATTCAAGCCTTACGACGTCCATCATGTATCTGCTGGGTCGGCGACTGGTCGACCAGGTTGAGAACAAAGCTGCTGGTGAAGCGCAGTTTCGCTATGAATTGACGCGGGTGCGAGACAACGCCGAAACCATCGCCATGATTGGCGGCGACGACGACGAGCGCGCGCGGCTTGACGGTACGTTCACAGATTTGGTCCGCCGCTGGATGGGTGTCATCACATGGCAGGGGCACATGATGTGGCTGAACGGATCGGCGCTCGTGCTCGCTCCCGTGATACCCCTGCTTCTGGGGGCACCAAAATATCTGTCGGGCGAGATGTCGCTGGGGTCTTTGATGCAGGCAGCGACTGCTTTTGCACAGGTACAGGTGGCGTTGTCGTGGCTCGCCGATAACGCGATGCGACTTTCCGATTGGTTCGCTTCTTCCAATCGAGTGTCGCAACTTTCCGGCGCGATCGATCATCTGGAACGCAGTCTTGGGCCGAAAAGCGGCACCGAAAATATCGAACTGGGCGCCAGCCCTGATAAATGCATCTATTTGCGCGACCTCAGCATATCCCTGCACGACGGGAAGCTGATGATTGCCGGGGCGGAGGCAATCATCTCGCCCGGCGAGAAAGTGCTTCTGAAGGGGGGCTCGGGTACAGGTAAAAGTTCGCTCATCCGTGCCATGGCCGGGCTTTGGCCATGGGGGCGAGGTCAAATCCTTCGACCGGAAGGGGCGTTCATCGCCTTCATGCCGCAACGCCCGTATTTTCCGCTCGGCAGCTTGCGCGCGGCGATGCTTTACCCGTACTCAGACCTGCAGGTTGCAGAGGAAAAATTCTCGGAAATTCTCGTCCGCTGCGGGCTCGATCATCTGGTGCCGCGGCTGGACGAGACGGATCAATGGAGTTCCCTACTGTCAGGCGGCGAACAACAGCGGCTGGCCTTCGCGCGGGCTTTGATCAATCCACCGGACATTCTGATCATGGACGAGCCGACCTCGGCGCTCGACGAACTCAGTCAGTTCAAAATGATGGAGTACATGCGCGACCTATTGCCGGATACCATGGTGATCCACGCCGGCCACCGCCCGGGCCTCGAATCGTTCCACGATCGTGAAATAGAGTTGTTGCGCGAAACCGACTCAGGTCCCGCCACAACGGTCGAAAACAAGTTCTCGGGCGGCCGGATGATCGCACGCGCACTGCAGAAGTTGTCGAAGCTACGTCAAGCCCAATAACTCAACAATCGCATACCTCGTAACGAGTTTCAGCATAGCTATGCAATGTCGCTCGTTTGCTGGAAGTTGGTGGGAAGCCGAATTGCGGCCACTTGCGAAGTTTGTCAGCAACGCTGACATATCCTATGCATGTCCATCAAAGAGCGAGGACGACATGGCTAAAGCCGCACCCAGCCTCAGCGACAAATTCGATCTCGATATCACCCATCAACTCTTGACGGGAACCCAGGCTGTTGTGCGGTTGACGCTGATGCAGCGGGCGCGCGACGTGGCCGCTGGTCTCAATACGGCGGGTTTTGTGACGGGGTATCGCGGATCGCCCATCGCGGGCTTGGAGGGCGCATTCCAACGTGCCGCTAAGACGTGCGAAAAAAATCACATCGTGTTCCAGACGGGGCTCAACGAAGATCTGGCGGCGACAGCCATCTGGGGCTCGCAGCAAGCCGAATTGCGTGGGGAAGGTAAGTTCGACGGGGTTTTTGCTGTCTGGTACGGCAAGGGCCCGGGCGTCGATCGCACCGGCGACGTGTTCCGTCACGCCAACCACGCGGGCACATCAAAGAATGGCGGCGTGATTGCCCTGCTCGGCGACGACCACACGTGCGAAAGCTCGACATCGGCGCATCAATCTGAATTTGCCATGGTCGACGCCATGATCCCCGTATTGAACCCGGCCGGCGTGCAGGAGATCCTCGACTACGGCTTGCACGCGTTCGCCATGTCGCGTTTCGCCGGCGTCTGGGTGTCGCTGAAGTGCGTCAAGGACAATATCGAATCGACCTCCGTCGTCGATGGTCGCATCGATCGCGTCAGCATCGTCACGCCAACTGATTTCGCACTGCCCGCTGATGGCCTCAACATCCGTCAGCAGGATCAGGCACCAGCCAAAGAGGCACGGTTGCACGACTACAAGCGCGACGCGGTGTTGGCCTACGCGCGCGCCAACAAGCTCGATAAGTTGATCATTTCCGGTGGCGCAAATCCGAAGATTGGCATCATCACGACAGGCAAGAGTTACCTCGACGTGCGTCAGGCGATGGAGGAGCTGGGCATCGACGAGGTGGAGGCCAACAAGCTCGGACTGCGATTGTACAAAGTTGCGATGCCGTACCCGATGGAGACACAGGGGCTTGAGAAGTTCGCTGAGGGTCTCGACTTGATCGTCGTGGTTGAGGAGAAGCGCTCGCTGATCGAAGTGCAGGTCAAGGAAGAATTGTACAACAGCGCCGTCCGCAATCCGACCATCCATGCCTACGTGATCGGCAAGAAAGACGAGCATGGCAACGCTTTGTTTCCGGCCAAAGGCGCGCTGGAACCCTCGGAAATCGCCATCGCACTGGGCGAGCGGCTGATCCGCAACGGCGCCGGCGACAGCATTAAGGCGAAGGTGGCGCTGCTCAAGGGCTTGAAGGGCAACAAACCGGATTTGCCGGAAGCAGCAACGCGGCTTCCCTATTTCTGCCCGGGCTGTCCGCACAACTCTTCGACCGTCGTGCCGCCCGGTGCGCACGCCTATGCCGGCATCGGCTGCCACTACATGGCGCAGTGGATGGACCGGCAGACCGAAGGCTTCACCCAGATGGGCGGCGAAGGCGCCAATTGGATCGGCGAAGCGCCGTTCTCCAAGCGCGGGCATGTGTTCCAGAATCTCGGTGACGGCACCTATATTCATTCGGGATCGCTGGCCATTCGCGCGGCCCACGCCGCCGGCGTCAACATGACCTACAAGATCCTCTACAACGACGCCGTCGCCATGACGGGCGGTCAGGCGCTCGATGGCCACATCTCCGTGCCGATGATCGTCAATCAGGTGCGCGCCGAGGGCGCCGCGAAAGTCGTCATCGTTACCGACGAGCCCTATAAATACCCCGCCAATTCCGGCATCCCCGGCGATGTCGAAATCTACGATCGTCGCGATCTGCAGACGGTGCAAAAACAGCTCTCCGAAATCCCCGGCGTCACCGTACTGGTGTACGACCAGACCTGCGCCGCCGAGAAACGCCGCCGGCGCAAGCGTGGCCTGTTCCCCGATCCCGACAAACGCGTGTTCATCAATCCCGCCGTCTGCGAAGGCTGTGGCGATTGCTCGAAGAAATCGAATTGCGTAGCGGTGTCGCCGTTGGAAACGACGCTGGGTACCAAGCGCATGATAGACCAGTCCGCTTGCAACAAGGACTTTTCCTGCGTCAATGGATTTTGTCCCAGTTTTGTCACCGTCAATGGTGCCGTGATAAAATCGGCGAAAGGCAAGTCGTCGGACACGCGCAGTGATGCGTTTTCCGCCGCCATGGCGGGTTTGCCGGATGCCAAGCAACCGCTGTTGACGCATTTGCCCTACAGCATGATCGTGACCGGGGTCGGCGGTACCGGCGTAGTGACAATTTCCGCCGTGCTCGGCCAGGCTGCCTACATCGAGAGCAAGGGCTTCGGCGCCATCGATATGACGGGTCTCGCGCAGAAGGGCGGCGCGGTCGCCTGTCATATGCGTTTTGCGGCGGCCCCCGATGATATCCACGCGATCCGCGTTGGCACTGCACACGCCGACCTGATCCTTGGCTGCGATCTGGTTGTGACCGCGTCCAACAAGGTGCTGGAAACCGTCAAGCCCGACCAGACCGCCGTGGTCTATTCAACGCACGAAATGAACGTGGCGACGTTTACGCTCAATCCGAGCTACCGGTTGCCGGGCGGCGCGCTGGTGCGCTCGATCGAGGATCGTGTCCGCAAGGGGCCGTTGTTTGCCGTCGACGCGCAGCGGTTTGCCGAAAAGCTGTTTGGCGACAGCATCGCCTCCAACATGTTCATGCTCGGTTATGCCTGCCAGCTTGGTTTCGTGCCCGTCGGCACGGCGGCTATCGAACAAGCCATCGCGCTGAATGGCGCCGCGGTCGACATGAACCAGAACGCGTTCCGTATGGGACGGCTCGCCGCGTACGATATGAAAGCCGTGCAGGCTTTGTTGCCCGTCGAAATCAAGCCCGCCGTCGTAGCGGAAACTCTCGAAGGCGTAGTCGCCCATCGCATGGCACTGCTGACCGAATACCAGGATGCCACTTACGCGAGAAAGTATGAGACCGTGGTGCGTAATCTCGCCGCCCAGGAACGCGATAAGACTGGCGGACGGACAGGCCTCGCGCTGGCTGCAGCCAAAGGCCTCTACAAGTTGATGGCTTACAAAGACGAGTATGAGGTTGGTCGGCTCTATTCGGGACCGGAGTTCAAGGCTGCCTTGGCTGAACAATTCTCAGCCCACGGCGCGCTGCAATTTCATCTCGCGCCACCCTTGCTGGCGCGGCGCGACAAGGCGACGGGTGAGCCGCGCAAGATGGTGTTCGGCGCCTGGATGCTGCCGCTGTTCGGCCTGCTCGCCAAAGGCAAGCACCTGCGCGGCACGGCGCTGGACGTTTTCGGTCTGACGAAGGAGCGCCGGCTCGAACGGAAAATGATCAGTGATTATGAAGCTCTGCTGGTCGAGATTGGCGAGCGCTTGACACCGGCGAACCACGGGATTGCCATCCAACTTGCGGCCGGTGCCCTCGATATCAAAGGCTTCGGACATGTAAAACTCAAGAACTATGAGCAGGCCAAAACGCGTGAGGGCAAATTGCTTGCCCAGTTGCGCACGCCCGCAGCGTCCCCGGTTCAGCACGCCGCCGAGTAATCTGTTTCACTCGAACGAAGAAGGTCCATGGCTGATCCCATCCAAATGCGCGCGAAGGAAAAGCGGCTTGCCGAAGCGCTTCGTGCAAATCTCAGGCGACGCAAGGAACTGGCGCGTGAGCGCAGCGCCGTAGCGAGGGACGACGCGGCCGGGACCGCCGAGGAAAGCTCCTCCATATCATCCAATCCGCAAAAGCGGTCATGAAGGTTTTATGCCAAGCGCCTCGGCGATGAGGTGGTAGCTGTTGACGCGCACGGCTTCGTCATAGGTCCATGTGACGATAGCCATTTCCGTGGCGCGCGTGCGGTCAGCCAGATCCCTGATGCGTCCGGCCACCAGCGGGCCGGTCCCCACGAACGCTGCACGACGGAATTCGGCCATGCGCGCTTTGTCGGCATCCGAATAGTCGTAGGCAGCGGCCACCTGTGGGTCTTCGAGCGGCAGGAACACGCCGCGATCGCGCATCAGGCGAAAGCGGGCGCGCGAGGTGAAGTGGTGCTGCGCTTCCTCCTCGGTTTCAGCGGCCAGCGCCCAGACACACAGCGCCGCGCGTGGTTCGGGGAAGCGGGCGCTGGGCCGATAGTTGTCATGATAAAGGCGCATGGCTTCTGCACCACCCGCGCCATCGGTAAAAAACCACGCGAATGCATAGGGCAGGCCGAAATGGGCTGCCACCTGCGCGCCATAGTCGGAGCTGCCGAGAATCCAGATCTCGGGTGACGTATCGCCCGCGGGGTAGGCATGCACCTGCGCGAACGGGTGGCCATCCGGCAGTGGCGTGTTGGTCAGCCACGCCTGCAGGTCTCGAATGTCGTTCGGGAACTGCGCCGGACGTTCGTTGGCCAGCGGATTGAGCGCAAAGGCGGTGCGGCCGTCGGAGCCCGGTGCACGGCCAAGCCCGAGATCGATGCGGCCGGGAGCAATGGCATCGAGCACGCGGAACTGCTCGGCGACCTTGTAGGGTGAATAGTGGGGCAGCATCACACCGGCACTACCGACGCGGATGCGCGAGGTGGTGGCGGCAATCGCGGACATCAGGATTTCCGGCGCGGTGCCGACGATGGTCGCATTGTTGTGATGCTCGGAGACCCAAAAACGGGAATAGCCCATTGCCTCGGTCGCGCGCGCGAGCGCCATCGTGTTGCGAATGGCATCGCCGTGAGGCCGCCCGGCTGTGGCGATAGACTGATCGAGCACGGTGAGTTTGAGCACGACGATATCTCCGGATAAATGGCGCACCAAACCATCGCACGGATAACGCCTGACGCGCATCATGTGATCTGGGACTTGCGGGCTATTGGTCAAGCCTTGTGCGACAGTGCTTCCCACATGCGATGCGGCAATACGGGCACACGGCGGACCGTGATCCCCGTGGCATGTCTTATAGCACCGAGGATCGCCGGCGCCGTGGCGATCAGCGCGGGTTCACCGACGCCCTTCGCGCCATAGGGGCCTTCTGGATCGGGATCTTCGATAATGTGGATGGTGACCGGTGGCATGTCACCGACCGTGGGGATCAGGTAGTCGTGCAGATTTTCGGTGCGGCCGGGGATGAACTCTTCCATCAAGGCGAGGCCGAGCCCTTGCGCGATGCCACCATGTATCTGGCCTTCGACCAGCGTCGGATTGATAGCGCGGCCGACATCGTGGGCAGCGTGGATGTGCAGGGTCTTGACGATGCCGAGCGCGGTGTCCACTTCGACCTCCGCAATCTGGGCGGCGAAGCCGTAGGTCGCATACGGGCTGCCTCGGCCGTCGGCGTCGAGCGGCGTGGTGGGCGGATCGTAGGTGCCGAGGCCCTCCAGATCAGCGGGCAGATCGGCAAGCGCAATGCGACGGCGACCGGGGCCGATGATCAACGTGTCACCGTCGAGGGATATAGTTGCATCGTTGCCGACGTTGGCGAGGCGCAACAGGCGCTCGCGTAGATCGCGTGCGGCGAGCCGCGCTGCATTGCCGGACACGAACGTCTGGCGCGACGCCGATGTTTTGCCCGCGTCAAGTGTGACGCCGGTATCGCCGACCGCAGCGTTTAGCCTAATGCGAACGCCGGAAATTGCCAGCGCTTCCGACGCGATCTGCACGAGTACGGTGGAGACGCCCTGGCCAATATCGACGGCGCCACTCCATAGCGTAGCCGTGCCATCGCGGCCAAGCGTGATGCGCATGGCGCTGGGGTTCGACAGGGATGTATTGCCGCAGCCGTACCACATGCAAGCGATGCCGACGCCGCGCTTGAACCGTTCATTTCGCCCGTTGTGCGCGGCCACTGCCGAGTTTGCCATGTCCCATGCGGGTTTCAGCGCATCCAGGCAGTCTGGAAGGCCGGCGGACTGTTGGAGCACCTGGCCGGACGGCGTGGTGTCGCCGCGCCCGATGGCGTTGATGCGGCGAATGTGCCAGCGATCAAGCCCCAATTTTTCGGCGAGATCATCCATCAGCGTTTCGTTGGCGATGGCCGACTGCGGTACGCCGAAACCGCGGAAGGCGCCGGCTGGTGTCTCGTTGGTGTAAATGGCGCGCGTGAGGTTCAGCACATGCGGCACCTTGTACGGACCAGTCGCATGGATCGGCACGCGGTTGGCGACCGTCGGTCCCCACGACGCGTAGGCGCCAGTATTAAAATCGCCTTGCATCTCGTAGGCCAGCAGATGACCATTACTATCGGACGATGCTTTCGCAGCAATGCGCGAGGGATGCCGCTTGGTCGTCGAGGCCATGCTTTCGGTGCGGGTGTAGACGATCCGCACGGGCTTGCGCAGTTTGCGCGCGGCGACCGCGAGCAGCGGCTGCACGGCGACATCCAGTTTGCCGCCGAACCCGCCGCCGCACGCGGTCGGTATGATCCGCACTTTAGCCGGCGCGACGCCTAGTACGCGCGCGACCTCGTCGCGATCCATGTACGGCGCCTGCGTCGAGGCGTGGATCACCATGGTTCCCGGACCGTCGCCATCGGGAACCGCAAAGCCAGCCTCAGGTTCGATATAGGCATGTTCGACGAAGCCGGTCTCGAACGTGCCAGATACGGTGGCGGCTGCGCCGGCGTGCGCAGATGCGACATCGCCGCGTCTCAATCGTCCCCGCGTCAGCACGTTGTCGGATTTATTCGGATGCAGGGCATGTGCCGCATCAGCCAGTGCGGCGTCGGTTCCGACGATGGCATGCAACGGTGTCCACGCGATCGGCAGGTCGGCATCGGCAATGGCGGCGATCGCATCACGCGCGCCCACCAGCGCGGCAATAGCTTCGCCGCGAAAGCGGACGTGACGTTCGGCGAAAACCGGTTGGTCCTTGGTGTCGGGAAAAATGCCAAAACTGTTTTCGCCCGGCACGTCGGCAGCGGTGATGACGTGCACGCCGGGATGGCTGGCCGAGAAGCTGCTCAGATCGCTGATTGTGAAAGCCGCGTGCGCGTGCGGCGCGCGCACGATGCGCATCCACAGTGCGTCGGCAGGCGCAAAATCGGCGCCGAACACCTCGCTTCCGGCCACCTTGGCCCAACCATCCACCCGCGCGACGCGCTGTCCGACGCGTGGGAAATGATCAGCCGGTCTAGGCGCGCTTGATTTGCGCGCGGCGTCGGTCACCGCTTCGACGATCTTGAGATATCCGGTGCAGCGGCAGAGCACGCCACCAAGCGCGTCTTCGATTTGTGCACGGGACGGCGTTGAATTGCGCGCCAGTAAACTTGTTGCTGCCATCAGCATGCCCGGCGTGCAAATACCGCACTGCGCCGCACCGTGCTGCAGAAAGGCTTGGCGGAGCTTGTCGGTGACGTCGTCGGGACCGGGGGCTTCCACCGTTTCAATTTTGTGGCCGGCGGCCTGTGCAGCGGGCACCAGGCAGGCGCAGATCTGTTCGCCGTCGAGCAGAACGGTGCAGGCGCCACAGTCGCCCGCGTCGCAACCGATCTTGGTGCCGGTGAGGCCGAGTTGGTCGCGCAGCGCGTCGGCCAATGTGGCCAGCGGTGCGGCATTGATAACGCGGCTTGCGCCGTTCACGGTCAGAGTGAGGGTGAGCAGGTTAGACATCGGCAGCCTCGCGCGGTGACGTGACGACCAAGTCAGCAATGATATCGCGGGTTAGCTGACAGGCAGCGTGGCGGCGATAGTTTGCTGAGGCGCGGAGATCGTCGATCGGCGATAGGTGAGCGAAGTGCTGGGGCGAGACATGGTCTGCACTTAGTGGGTTGCCGACGAGCGCAGTTTCCAGCGTCGGGAGCCGTTGTGCGGTTGCCGAGCACGCGCCGACCGCGATGCGCGCAGATCGGACGCACCCACGATCATCGATGTCGATGACGACGCTGACCATGACGATCGAAATCACCAGATAGCGTCGCGTGCCGAGCTTGCGGAACGAACTGCGGCCGCGCTGCTTGGGAATACGAACACCGGTGACGAGTTCGCCTGACGCGAGAGCGGTCTTTCGGTATCCTGTGAAAAATACAGCCGCATCGACGCAGCGCAGCGCCGCCGAAGCCAACTCGATTTGTGCGTCAAGCGCGAGGAGGCATGGAATGGAGTCGCCTGCTGGCGATGCTGTGCAGATATTGCCCGCAATAGTGCCGCGGTTCTGGATCTGCAGGCCGCCGATCTCGCGCGCGGCAGACTTCAGTCCATCGAAAATCGGCGGCAGGTCCGCGCGGATGATGTCTGACCAGGTGACTAACGCGCCGATCCACCAATAATCGCCACGATCCACAATGCCGCGCAATTCGTCGATGGCAGAAATATCAACAATATTTTGCCGGACGGGATTGCCCCAAGCTGCGCGTGATGTCCGCTCCGGATAGAGATCGGTGCCACCGGCCAGGACAATCAGATCATCGCGTCGGGAGAGCAACGCCAGTGCATCCGGTAAAATCGCAGGGCGGAAATAGTCGCTCATCCCCCGCGCTCCGGTTGCCAATGCGGCCACAACGCGCGGGCCTGCGCGGCGGTGTAGTAGCCCCGCGCCACATCACGGTCGACAAGCCGGTAGTCGCGCTCGGATGGATCACCATAACCGCCGCCGCCGGGGGTCATGACCTCGACGCGATCACCGGCGCAGATGACGATATCCTGATCCTTGGACAGGTGCCGGGGGATGAAAGTTTTGCCATCGCGATGGATACGCACGACATTGACCGCGCCGGCCCCGCCACCTTGGATGCCGGGCGGACCAAAGCGGCCGTGATCCATCACGAACGAAGCCCGCGCTTCGCCTCGCAGCAATTCGATTTCGTAGTGCACGCCGAAACCTCCGCGTTGCGCGCCCGCCCCACCGGAGCCCTCGTGCAGCGAGAAATGCCTGAATAATATGGGGAACTTCTGTTCCATGACTTCGACCGGCGCGGTCTTGGAAATGCCGATGGTCGAGCAGCCGTTGCTCAAGCCGTCGTGATCGGCGTTGCCGCCGTAACCGCCGCCGGTGATCTGATACATGACGTAGCCGAGGCCAGATGTGGGATCGATGCCGCCGAGGCAGAAGTTGCCGCTGGTGCCTGCCGGCGCCGCCGTCACCTGTAGCGGTATGGCGCGCGCCAAAGCCAAGAAGACCGCTTCGGCGATGCGTTGCGAGACTTCGGCGGCGCAGCCCGAGACAGGTTTTGGATATTTCGCATCGAGGAAGGTGCCGTCGATGCCGGAGATGGTCAGCGGCTGGAAGGCGCCGGCATTGAGCGGCGTGTCCGGAAAAATGTGCCGCACGGCCAGATAGACCGACGAGAAGGTGGTCGCCGACACGGAGTTCATAGGGCCGCGACAGGGTGGCGACGAGCCCGTGAAATCGAAGTGCAACGCGCTGCCCGCCTTGGTGACGGCGAGTGCGATGCGCAGTGGCTGATCGACGACGCCGTCGCTGTCGACGAATGTCTCGCTGCAATAGGTGCCGTCTGGGATCGCCGAAATATGGGCGCGCATCAGGCGGGCGGCGCGTGTTTCAAGTTCAGCCCAGGCAGCGCGTATGGTTGGGAGCGAGTAGCGCCGGATGAGATCTGTGAGGCGGCGTTCGCCGACGTGCAGCGCTGCCGCCTGCGCCTTGATATCGCCGATGCGCTGATCGGCGACGCGGATGTTGGATTTGATGATGGCGAGGATTTCCTCGTCGATGACGCCGCGCTTGAACAATTTGACCGGCGGCAGACGCAATCCTTCTTGTTCGACTTCGGTCGCGTGCGCGGAAAACCCGCCCGGCACCATGCCGCCCACGTCGGGCCAGTGGCCGGTGTTCTGCAGCCAGCAGATGTGCTCGCCGCAAAAATAAAATGGCAGCACGAAGCGCACGTCCATCAGGTGCGTGCCGCCGAGGTAGGGATCGTTGACGATGTAGATGTCGCCGGGCTCGGGCTTGCCGGCGCGGCCTTCCGCGATAAGGCGGATCAGATCGCGCGTCGATTGCTGCATGGTGCCGACGAACACCGGCAGGCCCAGTTCGCCTTGGCTGATCAGGCGGCCATCATCGACAGCATAGATGCCATCGGCGCGGTCGTCGGCTTCGGCGATCACGGGCGAGAAAGCGGCGCGCGAAAAGGCAATGTCCATCTCATTGCAGACCTGCCGCAAGCAGGCCTCAATGACGGCCAGTGTAAGCGGATCGAGTGTGACAGGTGAGGCGGTCATGAGAAGTGTGGATCCCGGCGCGCGACCGCGCGGACAACGATCAGCCGATGCTACCCCGAAAACCCGGAGTGGCAAGAGTTGATTGTTGGTGTGGGAATGATCGTTTTCCGCCGTGGCCAGCGCCAGTCACGAACCGCGATAGGTCGAGAAACTCCAGGGGCTGACCAGCAGCGGCACGTGATAGTGACCTTCGGGTTCGGAGATGCCGAAGCGGATCGGTACGACATCGAGGAAAGCGGGGGTCGGTATCGACGCGCCGGTGGAGCGAAAATAGTCACCAGCGTGAAAGGTGATTTCGTAAGTGCCTACCCGCAGCGGTTCGCCGGAAATCAGCGGCGTGTCAGTACGCCCGTCCGCGTTGGTGACAGCTTCTTTGAGCAGGCCACGCGCGCTAGCTCCGATTTCGCTCAATACGACTCTGACGCCTGCTGCCGGCTTGCCGCTGGCGGTGTCGAGCACGTGCGTCGACAGGCGTCCCGTTGTCGGGGGGATGCCGAGCCCCGTCACCTTGCCAACCAACCGCAGGCGGGTGATGTAGCCGATTTCGTCGATGGCCTTTGCCAGTTCGACATCTTTGGAATTGCCGATCCGCTGTCGCATGGCCGCCAGGATGGCGTCGCGCGTTTGGCGGCGCACGCAGATGATGAAGGGAATGCCGTGCGCCGAGCGGTAGCGACGATTGTTCTCCTCGAATGCCACTAATTCCGCATCCGACAATTGGTCGAGGCCAAGGCTGCCCTGTTCGCGCTGGCTGTCGACGGTAATGTCGGCCCGCTTGACCTTGCTGCCGAGTTCGGGATGGCCGGAGAGAAAAACCATCAAAGCCGCACTATCCGATGATCTTACTACGTCCATCATGCTCCCATGGAGAGCCGCAACTGTCGCGAAAGGGCGGTGCACTGCGACCCGTTCGGCGACCCAAGGCGCGTGCTCGAAGACATCGCCCAGTGTTGCGACGAAGGCCGCTGTGGGCATCGCGTTGAGGTCGGCTAGGGTCAGTGTAGCGCTGGTCATGGTTCGGCTGCTTAGTCGGTTATTTGGGCTGGCTTACTTGGTTGATGCCGTCAGTTTCGGCCGGGTCCGCAACGCATCCTCGACGATCTTTACGATGGCGGCGCGTTCACGGCCGATCAGCGGCAAGCGTGGCGCACGGCAGCGGTCGTTGGACTTGATCACCAGCGTTTCGACGAGCTTGATGTTCTGCACCAGTTTGTTTGAAACGTCGACATCGAGCAGCGGCCGGAACCAGCGGTAGATGGCGCGCGCCTCCGTCCATTTGCCGGCCTGGACCAACCGCCATATCGCCACCGTTTCAGCCGGAAAAGCTGTCACCAGTCCCGCCACCCAGCCGACTGCGCCCATCGCCATGCTCTCGAGCGCGAGATTGTCGACACCGGTGAAGACCTGATAACGCGGGCCTGTCTTATTGATAATGTCGGTGACCCGACGGACATTGTCAGAGCTTTCTTTGACCGCCGCGAACAAGGGTTCGGTGGCCATGTCGGCGAGCATGTCGGGAGTGATGTCGACGCCATAGGCGGGCGGATTGTTATAAATCATGACCGGCAGACCGCCAGCGCGCGCCACGTCGGTCATGTGGCGGATGGTTTCGCGGCGATCGGATTTATAGGGCAGGCCGGGCAGCACCATGAAGCCGTTAGCGCCGGCTTTCGCGCCGGCTTCAGCGAGGCGGCAGGCATTGCGCGTCGACCCTTCCGAGATCGTCAGCAGCACCGGCAATTTACCCGCAACCGATTTGGCCAGCTTCACACTCTCGATCTTTTCGGCGGCGTCGAGTGTGGAAGCTTCGCCGAGCGATCCGGCGACGATCAGCCCATGCACGCCGGCGTCAACTTGGAGCTTCCAGCACCGCGCCATCTCTTTTTCGTCGAGCGCGCCGTCTTCGTTGAACTTTGTCGTGACGGCGGGAAAGACGCCCGACCAGCGGAGTGGTGCGGGTGACGCGGTGGCTTTTGCAGCGTCCGCAGACGGAACAGGTGATTTTGACTTAGCGGCCATCAGGTCGAACCTCTTGAGGGAGCAGAATCGTCAAGCCTCAGTGTTGGCCAAAGCAACTGACGATGCACGCCAAAAATGTTGATGCTCTGCCGCATACACCAACGATTCAACTTCTGACGTTGCGGTTCTGCAATGCAAATGTGCAACCAGTTCATCCGAGCGAGAACTAGAGTTGCGTTTAATGGCCGTAAGTATTGGATTTCGTTTGGTATTTTTTAGGTTGCAAGATTTAACAGCGATCAGTGCTTGAGAAAATCGGAATACTACGTGGGCTCACGGAGCGCGCGCGGTTTACGACCCGTCGATCATGGCTATCGAGTAGGAAGGCTCCGTCGCCAAGCAGGAATTCCGACGGCGCGGCGCGCTGAAGGAGCGAACTTCGCGTCTTCAGTTCCAGCGGATGACAAAAGGTGACAGCCATACGGTTTCGTCGTTGGCGGCGCGGCCGTTGGTGCCGCTGCCGCCGAAATAGACCTCGCCGGCGACGCCAGTTATGGAAATGCCGCTGTCGGCTCGCATCCATGCGGATTTGACGTCACTTTCGATGCGTCCGTTCAACCAAAGGCGGACCACGCCATTGGGCTGATCGCCGGTATTGAGAATGACCTCCTGTTCCACGTGGATCCATTTACCGCGCGGCAGTTTGCGTTCGTAGGTGTCGAAGGCGGCAGCACGCTGATTAGCGACGGCTTTGGTCTCGACATATAGTTTGGGCTCGCCGTCGCCGTGCCAAGCGAGGTTGGAGGTGAAATTATTGACGTCGCCGAAGTTGCCGTTGGTGGTGGAAGCGAACAGACCCGGCAAGGTGCCGCCGCCGCTGAACTCGAATTCCGCCGGCAGAAAAACATCGTAGCTGAGGCAGGCGGCGGTCGGTTGTTCAAGTGTGGTCGGCGTCCACGGCAGGCTGACACCGCCGGGCTGACCGAGTTCGCTGCGTTGCGCGACGCTGCCTTTGTTGATTTTGACGCCGATGGCGTATTTCGATGGGCCCTCGTTGAATTGGGCAACGGTGAGGTTTTCGATCACACCCTCGTCCTGCCCATTGGCGACGGCTTGCAATTCCGGCGCCGACAGCGGTATGCCGTCGTGATCGAGTTGCATGGAAATCTGGCGGTGATAACGCGTCGAACACGCTTCCACGTGCGGGCGCGCGAACGTGGTCTGCATGAAACTGACGAAGCCGGTTATGATTATCGTGCCAGCGCCTAGATTGATGGCCAGGGCTTTTTTGCTCAGCTTGATCATGTTCGACCCTTTGTAACGGAAGGTAGGGGGCGCAGCTTTGCAGCGTGCTGGGCAGCGGGCGCAGTCGAGGCCGCATCTGCCTGCGTGCCGCGCACAATCGACGAAATCGGCAATTGCCAATAGACGGTCAGGGCGGCGAGGGCAGCGACCGTTGCCGCCGTTGCGAGAAAACCGGCGACCAGCGGTGCGCGCAGGTCCGGCGCGGCAATGGCCGGGCGTTGCGCATCGCCGCCGCGTGCACGGGCGATACGTAAGGTTATCAGTTGACGGTGTGCCGCGCGCGCGCTTGCAACCGTGCCGGCGTCGACGACCCAGCGGCAGAGCGAATGCAAGGCGGCAATGGCCACCAGCGTCGTCGCAATGAGTGCGCCTACGGACAATGTACTATCGGCAAAATCAGAGGCGATGACGGCAGCGAAAGCCATCAGCGCCAGCAGTTTCATGACTGCTGCGCCGGATGAACGGCGCGCGCGCGCCTGTCCCTCGGCATAGGCTGCAGCCATGCGTCCGCGCTGGGTTTCCTCCCAACGGGCCGCGATGCCGCGGGCCTGCTCCATCGACAGGCTGCAATTGAGCGGCGCCGAGTGGATGACGTGCTGTCCGGCCGCGTCTGCGGAGGCGGCGCTGTCGTACTGGCGGGCGGATCGTTTGATCCGACTTCCTGCCAAGGCGAACGCCAACACCAACACCATGCTACCGCTCGCCACCGCGGCGATGTCAACTTGGACGGCCCATAGCCCACCGATGATCGCCATGGCCCACGGCGCTTCTGCCAAGGTTGTTGCGGGTCCGGCCATGAAACGCGCCACTGAAGTTACTGCAGCAAGGCTGCGCGTGCGGTGCCGAGTGTCGGAGCCGAGCCAGAGTTCGTGAGCGACGACGACTTCGCCGAGGGTGTGTTCGAGCCACACACGGCGGCGTTGCAACAGCGTGTCGCGGGCATGTTGGACGGCCATGGCACCGAGCGCTGCAATCGAAAGAATTGAGAGGGGCTGAAGCAGCCGGAGCAGCGGCACACCGCCCAAACGGGCATCGATGAGATCCGCCAACGCTGCCGCAGCGACCAGCCAGAGGCCAACCACGGGTCCGCCGAGCAGCACGGCGACGCCGAAGCTGCGCGCGAGCGCGCGAAAGAAGGGTTGACACAAACGCATCTGAAGTTGACGCCTACGCACTGCTACAAGCCTCAAGGGAAGCCTCAAGGCGAGTTGCACTATCGCACCGGAAGCTAAACCAAAGCTGAAAATTTGACCGTCGCGCGCGGATTAATATCTGATTAATCAGTTGGTTGCCGGGTCAAATTCAAGTGCAGCGGTCAGTAACTGCGGGGCAATCCCAGTACGTGTTGGGCGACGTAGGCCAGCACCATATTGGTGGAGATGGGCGCGGTCTGATAGAGGCGGGTTTCGCGCCATTTGCGTTCGATGCCGTATTCGCGCGCATAACCAAAGCCGCCGAACGTCTGCAGGCAGGCTTCCGCGGCCTTCCACGAGGCATCCGCCGCCAGCATCTTGCCCATGTTGGCTTCCGGGCCGCAGTCGCGTCCGGCCTCGAACAAAGCGGCGGCCTTGTGCACCACCAACTCGGCGGCGATCAGCTCCGCGTGCGACCGCGCGATAGGAAATTGCACGCCCTGGTTCTGGCCGATGGGGCGGCCGAAGACGACGCGTTCGGTGGCATAATCGACGGCGCGCTTGATGAAGTAACGCGCGTCGCCCAGGCATTCCGACGCGATGAGGATGCGCTCGGCGTTCATGCTGTCGACAATGTAGCGGAACCCCTTGCCCTCGACGCCAATCAAGTTCTCCGCCGGCACTTCCAGGTTATCGATGAACACCTCACACGAGTTGTGATTGAGCATCGCGTCGATCGGCTTGATGTGCACCGACTTGCCCTTCGCCTCGCGCAGATCGACGAGGAACACCGAAAGTCCGTCGGAGCGCTTCTTGACCTGGTCGGCAGGCGTGGTGCGCGCCAGCAGCAGCATCAGATCGGAATGCAGCGCACGACTGGTCCACACTTTCTGGCCGTTGACGATGTAACGATCGTTGCCCCGCTTTTCGGCGCGGGTCTTGAGCTGCGTTGTATCGGAGCCGGTGGTGGGTTCGGTGACGCCGAAAGCCTGCAGGCGCAGCGCGCCGGAGGCGATGCCCGGCAAGTACTTCTGTTTCTGGGCGTCGTTGCCGTGCTTGAGCACGGTGCCCATTGTGTACATCTGGGCGTGGCAGGCCGCGGCGTTACAGCCGGTCTCGTGGATCGTCTCCAGGATCGCGCACGCGGCCGACAGTGGCAGGCCGGCACCACCATAGGCTTCAGGCACGAGGGCGCCGAGGTAGCCGGCGGATGTGAGCGCATCAACGAAGGCTGTCGGATATGCGCTGGCGTGATCGAGTTTGACCCAGTAGTCGTTGGGGAAAGCGGCGCACACCGCGCGCACGCCGTCGCGGATGTCGGTCCATTGCTGTTCGAGCGGCAGGGTCAACGGTTGAGCGCTGGTCGATGCGGACGTGGTCATGGCTGAGCTCATGGCAGGGGCAACGGAAGAAGAGGTGATGGCAGACTCGAATCCGAAGTGCAAACTGCCATGACAACTGTCGGAGGTAACTCGAATTGCAATTGCGGCGACAAAGTGCGCCACTCAACGCCGGATCCCACTGTCTTCAACTGTCTGTCCCGCCGTTCAGCCGCACGCGATAGAGAAAGCGCATGCGATCGCCGCGCCGCATGCGAACGGCGGGATCGGGCAGGTGTGCCGTCGCGCGCCGGATGGCTGCGGCACTGACGCTGGTGTGGCCAGCGCGCAGGAGGTTGGCTGCATGCGGCGCCGCCAGCGCCACCAGTCGCACAAGATCGGGCTCGCGAATGCCCGACGTGGTCAGATGCTGGACGGTCGCCAGCAGGTAATCGAGGTTGTCGCCGGACACGCCGCAGGCGCCACGGATCTGATGGGCCAGCACCTTGAGCGGCTGCCGGCCGATGTAGCTGGGGTGGCAGCGTTCGACGATGTAGGCCAGCGCCGTCACTGTGCGGTGGCTGCCATCGCGCAGCAGCACCGGTACTTGCCCTTCCCGATAAACGCCGCTGATCAATTCGCGCCGGCGCAGATAGGTCAGCACGGCCGCCGCCTCGACGGCTGCTACGCGATAGGCAACGCCCTCGCAGGCGCCGCCGCGATCCAGCCCCAGCACCAAGCCCGGCCTCGCCGCCGTGCCGCGATGATGCGTCGACGAGATGCAAAACGCGCGGTGATAGCCGTCGAGCCGCGCGCGGCAGGCCTCAAGATGCGCGAACCCTGGCCGCCACATCAACGAACCATAGCCGAAGATCCAGACGTCGTGCGCTACAGCTACTGTCACGCGTGATCCTGGAGGTGCGACACGTCAGATGCTCCGCGGAGAGACCGGCTTCATGCGCCAGGAGTGGGCAGTATCGATGGCAGGCCGATCAATGTCGAGGGCATGTGCCACTGCCGGGTGCGACGGGCCACACTGTTGCCAACGTTGACACTTGAGCCTAATCAGCACGCGAAGATGTACCTATTACAGTTAAGCAAAGAGGTCCCTATGCGATCACGCCCCCCCCTGACCGCATGCAGCAACGCCGTTGTTCCCGTTTGCCTGATAGCGATGTTGGCCGTGATGGCACTGCTGACCGAGCCGGCCCTTGCCGCGCCGGGCAAGGGGCCGATCGTGATGGCGCCGCACCGGGCGATTTACGACATGGTGCTCGGCGATACCCGCTCGGGGTCGAGCGTGACGGAAGTGCAGGGCCGCATGGTGTTCGAGATCACGGGATCGGCCTGCGAGGGTTACACGCAGAACATGCGCTTCGTCACCAAGATGGCCAGCGCCGAAGGTCAGCCGTCGATGACCGATCTGCGCTCCACGACATTTGAAGACGGCGGCGCCACCACATTTCGCTTCAACAGTTCGCAATTGCGTGACCAGAAGCCCGGTGACCAGGCCGTCGGCGATGCCCAGCGAACCGATCGGAAGGCGGAATTGACCGTCGATCTCTCCAAGCCGGAGAAGAAAAAGCTGTCGCTCGGCACCAACGTCTACCTGCCGGTGCAACATTCCATTGCGCTTGTCGAAGCCGGCCGCACCGGTCAAAGCCGCCTGAAGGCTGATCTTTATGACGGCTCGGAGCAGGGCGACAAGGTCTACGAAACGACATCGACGATCGGCGCCGAAGTGCCGCCCGGCGGCAACAAGAAGCTGCCGGAAGTGAAGAGCGCGGAGCCGCTCAACGGGCTGTCGGCGTGGCCGGTTTCCATCAGTTACTACGAGCGCGGATCCGATAAGCAGGATGCCGCGCCGGCCTATGAACTGGGCTTTTTGTTCTTTGAGAACGGCGTGTCGCGCAAACTGGTGATCGACTACGGTGATTTCTCGATCAAGGGCGATCTCAAGGAAATCACCTTCCTCGAGCCATCGCCGGCCGGTGCCAAATGCACGGGTGCTGCGAAGTAGGAGGTGGCGGCATTAATGCGTCGCACGGCCAGGACGGGTGCGGGGCTCATGACGGGTGCGGGCTGCGGCACCATTTAAGGGGCTCGCGTCGCATCGGAACAGCATCACCAGGAGCTTGTTCGCTGATAAGTCTGGACCGTGCGCGTCCGTCGGAGCTTTGACAGGGTTGGCGGCAATCGCTTTTGTCCCGGTGCGGTCGAAGGGCGGCGCACTTCTATCCGTTCTCCCCGTGGCGCGGTTCAGCGCGGACGGGGAAGGTTAGGGGCCGCAACTGCTCGGATGCCGCTTGCATCGGCAGCTTGCCGCTCGTTTTCATCCGAACACGAACAGAAAACGAACGACGTCGAAATGGGCCACAATCGTCACTTGAGTGCAGCCACGCCTTGAGATCTAGTCAGGTGGTGAACCGCATGCTCACGGGCCCTTCAACGATCAATGGTGCGGGAACGCCGATATTGCTCGCGTTCTTTTGTGCCCATTCGCGCGCTACGCTAACACTTTGATCGCAGCCCGCCTTGTCCTTGCATACCGTAAAGGTCATGCACCCATTCGCAGTCCGCATTAGGCCCCATGAGACGAAGCCCGAAACACCGCGAATGGTTTTTTCGATTTCATCCTTCCGCTGTTCAAGAAGGTCGGCGAACTTCTTCGCACTATCACCGGAGTAAGTACGCATTACAGCATGCATAACGAGCCTCCATGTTTTTAAAGTAAGTGCGATACTTTTGTCGCACCCGCTGTCTCCTAACATGCCGACCTTACTTCCAGCAACGCACGGAATGGTGCACCACCGCGAAACGTCGATCCGGGCCACGCGCAAGCGGATTGAGATAACCTACCGCGGTAGAGCGCGCGAACCTTGATCGATCTCGCACGGCGGCATCACGATTCCCTCGAATCCATGAGCACGAACAAAATGTGGCAGGGCTGTGTGCCGCGATTGATCGAGCCGTTGTTCGCCGCCTGTTGAACAATCACGTCGCCTTCCCTGAGGTGGACGCTGGTACCTGCGTATTTCTTTCGGTCGTACCGGGCGGGATTGGACGCAAGTGCGGCGTCTTCAGCCAAGTTCATGAGCAGTTCACATCGGCTGCGCTCTATGAGAGGGTAATCTGGCCAAATCCTGAGATGAGTTTGCCATGCACGTTTTTCTGCGGTCTATTTTCGCCGGTATTCTCGCAGCCGTCGCGGTGGCGCCAGCCGCGTGGGCGGCCGAGCCCACCGAGCGGCGCTTCGGCCTGGTCATCGGCAACGCCGAGTACCCATCGGGGACGCTGCCGACCGCCGCCAACGACGCCGGGCTGATTGCCCAGACTCTGCAGGCGGCGGGCTTCGATGTGATTGGCGCGCGCGACCTCGATGGTGAAAGCCTGCGCCGCACCTTCCGCGACTTTGCCGACAAGGTTTCCAGTGCCGGGCCGGATGCCGTGGCCTTTGTCTACCTCAACGGCCACGGGTTGCAGTACGAAGGCGACAACTATTTCGCCGGCATCGACGCCAAGATTGATCGCGACGTCGACGTGCCGTCGCATGCCCTGCGCGTAAACGATTTCCTGCGGCCGCTGGCGTCGCTGAAACCCAAAGCGCTGATCGTCGTGATGGATACGGCGCGTGAAAATCCCTATGCGCGGACCGGCAATCCGCTGGCTGGCGGCATGGCACTTGTGGAGCCAACATCGGGCACGCTCTACGCCTTCAACGCCGCCCCCGGCACCATCGCCAAGACCGATACCGAGGCCTACGGCGTCTACGCCCAGGCGTTGGCCGAAATGATCCGCGAAGGCGGTTTGCCGGTCAACACGCTGTTCGATCGCGTGCGCTTGCGCGTGAACGAAGCCTCCGAGGGCGCGTCGCTGCCGTGGCATGTGAGCAAGATCGATGTGCCGTTCGAGTTCTTTGAGCGCGCTGAGGACGCGCCGAAGCCGGCAGCCTCGCATCAGGTGCACTCGGCGCGGTACGCCAAACCGATCCGCGCTTTTGACGATGCGCAAGAGGCTTATTTTGCGGCGCTCGAACGCGATACGCTGAACGGCTATATCGACTTCCTCGACGCATATCCCGACCACCGGTTGGCCAAGCGCGTGCAGGCCATCGTGGCGTCGCGCCGCGAAGCCATCACGTGGCGTCGGACGCGCAACGCAGATTCGCCGAACGCCTATTGGACCTATCTTGATCTCTATCCGGATGGCCCGCACGCCTGGGACGCTCGCCGCCGCCTAGATTTTCTGACGGCGCCCCGCCTGCCGCCGCCGAGCTACGCGCGCTTCGTCTACGATGATCTTCCGCCGCCGTATGAGTACGAGTACTTTTACGTGCGCCGCCGGTCGGTGTTCTGGTTTTATGATCCGGTGTTTGCGTTTGCGCCGCCGCCACCTTGCCCGATTTTCTTCCTGCCGCCGCCGTTGCCGCGCGCTTATTTTGTGCCACCGCCGCGGCCAGTTTTTGTCTTTGTGCTGCCGGTGCCCGCCTATGTACCGGTGCAGCCATTCGTGCGCCCGGTGCGCAATGTTGTGCCGCCGCCCAACAACCTGATCGCTGTCAATATCCACCAGACCATCCAGGCACCGGCGCCAGGTACTGTTCAAGGCGGCCCCCTGCCAGGGTCCGGCGCCCCGGTTGCCGCCGGTGCACCGGGCGGTCCCGTTGTGACTGGCGCGCCGGGTGGACCTGCCGCTTCGGGCGGACATAGCGTTGCCGCCGCTGTCGGTGCGGGGGTGGTCGCTGGCGCCGCAGTCGGTGTGCTGGCCGCTCGCGTTGCATTGCCTGCCTCGTTGGCCAGCAAGTCGGCAGCAGTTCCGCCAAAACCTTCGGGTGCAGCGACGCCGGTTTCGGGTGGCCCCGTGTTACAACCTGGGCAGGGCCGTCCCTTGGCGGGATCGACTTCGAGTTCGACGCTACCGCCTGGCGCCAAGTCGGCCACTGTGCCGCCCACCATCATCCCGCCCACGCCTAGCGCCGTGCAGGGTAACCCGTCGATCCTAAACCCGAAGCAAGCGACGGGCCGACCCGCGACACAGGGTGGCGCGTCTATCCTCAATCCAAAACAGGCATCGGGAACGCCGACAACCGGCGCTGGCGCTGGTGCACCGCAGGGCGGGCCGTCAATCCTTGCGCCCAAGTCGGCATCGGGAACGCCGGCCGCGGCACCACGTGATACCGGCGCGGCGGACCGTGCGCGTGCGGAGCAGCTGGCGCAGCAAGCCAAAGACCGCGCCGCAGAGCAGCAGCGCGCCACCCAACAGCAACGGAACCAGGACGAAGCCGCGCGCGCGCGCCGCCAACGTGACCTCCAACAGCAGCAACAGGACCAGCAACGCCGGTCGGATCAACAGCGCCAGCAGCAGCAGGCCGTTGCCGCACAGCAGGCGCAGGCGCGAGCGGCCCAGCAAGCGCAAGCTCAAGCGCGCGCCCAGCAGGCTCAGGCACAGGCCCAAGCGCGAGCGGCCCAACAGGCGCAGCAAGCGCAAGCTCAAGCGCGCGCGGCGCAGGCTGCGGCCCAACAGCGGGCAGCGCAGGCGAGTAAACCTAAATGCGGTATCCAAGGCACGCCACCCTGTCCGCGGTAGCAATGCACCAAACTAGGGTCGTTCCGACTTTAGTGGAATCGGGGAACAACCCTAGCTCTTTGTTTTGTCGTGCTTCTTTTCGGAAAACCGCTGCACACCCCGGATCTCGTCCGGGGCATGCTTTCTCCGGAAGCACTCTAAGGTTTGGCGGCGGCCAGCGCGGCCATGACCTCGACCATGGATGCAGGGCGTGCCTCGGGATGGGTGCCGACGTGAGTCTCGCCGCCCCTAACCCGGCCAAGACCGGTGCGCACGCGCACGGCAAACCATGTGGAGCCCCGTCCACGCAATGCCCCATGGTGATGCCAAATAAGTTGGCACCTTAAACAAAAACGTAGATTAGGAGGAAGGCGGCGACGTCTGCTGCAGAAATAAACCGACTTTGGGGTTTGCGTGGTTGCCATGCCTGCAAGGGGGCACGTTCTGCCGGCATCGCCACGTCGCCGCCGCGCTCGAACTTACTCCCGAAGCTGCAAGACGGGGCTGCTGTTGACAAGTCTGGCAGAAGCTCCCCGCATACCGACCGGAGGTAACGCGAGGGGAGTTTCGGCGGTCTGGGCCAGAAGGGGGCATCGCCAACTGACACGGAACGCGCTAGCCTTCTTTCCGTTGACCGCCAGCAAGCGGAAGCTTGGGTCGGGATCATTGTGATTTATTTTTTTGCAGCCGAGCCAGAGTGGGTTCGCCGATGACTAGAGTTTCTGGCGGTTGCGCATGCGGGGCCGTTCGATACGAATTCACGGAAGAACCCATCTTCCAATTGATTTGCCATTGCTCTGACTGTCAAAAGGCCAGCGGTTCCGCTTTTGCCGAGGTGCTTATAGTAGCGGCCGACAGACTTTCGATGCTTGGTGACGAACCAAAGTTCTACGCAGTCAAGTCTGAGAGCGGCCGAACAATGAACCGGGGATTCTGCCACACCTGCGGAAGCCCGATCATGATCCGGCGGCCAGAGACGCCTCAAGTGGCTTTCATCCAAGCCGGAAGCCTCGACGACCCCAAAATCTTCGAGCCGGCTGCGGAAGTCTTCGCGTGCCGAGCGCATCCGTCGATTGGTCCAGTCGAAGGTGCAGTACGGTTTGAGAAGGGACCCCCGCCCGACTTGGTGCGTCCAGCAGTCGTGGCACACTTCAAGAAGCGGTCGTAGATTGAACAGAGCCTAAGACTGCGCGACGGAGGATGACGTGACGATTGATGTGAATCTCGCGAATGGCGAGGTGCCGGTGCGCATGGCGGTCGCTTGACGCAATTTCGTCAGCTAGGCATCTAACAGCGAACACACGCAGTCGCCCGAAGGATTGTTCCGTGGATTTCGCCCTTGGGTCAAAAGCGACGGCATTTCCTGTTCCGCCAAGTCGAATTTCACGGCAGCTTATCCTTCGCAATTGCGGACACGCAAGAAGGTCTCCGATTCGTTGCCGCCCCTCCCCTGGATCAAGTCCGGGGCTAACCCTCCCCGTTGAAGGACGGGGAGGGAACCCCTGAGTCGCACTTCGGCTCCTTATGGCCTGTCACGTCGTTTCGATCGACTGGATTTGAGAGTGGGTTTGAGGTGACGACCTGACGCATCATGAGTTGCGCCGTTCGAGCACAGGTCGCTGAACGGGTGAAGTGCGTCTGATGGCATTTACCTCAAGCACACGTTATAATTGCATTTCTGCACCTTTTCCCGCACTCTCGCACCACCTTGTTGGATCGGGGCGGGTCTAGAACCGTCTGGAACTGCCGGCTTGGAGTTGTGCAGCGCGTATCGCTCATGGAGAGGACGATTCCTCTTCAGATACGCCTCGTCGAAGTCCCGCCGCTGAAAGAGCAGCGCGGTTGCAAACCCGA
>JANXWC010000220.1 GCA_025351355.1 Hyphomicrobiaceae bacterium | reverse complement strand
ATCGCCGCCATCGAATCCGGCCCAGGCGAGCCCATCATGCCGTGGCAACGCAGCGGCGCGCGGCCGGTGCTGCCGGTCAACGCAGTGACTGGAAAGCCCTATCGCGGCGTCAACATCCTCAGCCTCTGGGTAACGGCTTTGGAGCGCGGATATGCCTCGGGCGAATGGGCAACGCTCAAACAATGGGTGCGACGCGTAAGTCGCATGAAAGGAGTGACTGATGAGTCCATGAGCAGTGTCCAGCTCTGTCGCCACATCCTGCGTGCGGTGTCGGTAACGGCGCCGTGCGAAGCCGGGATGAAAGCCCAAGGAGGACGACCAGCCATCAGGCGGACTCCGGGCAAGGCGAAGATCGGACGGGTGAATTATTGAACTCTCATCACAAAGCGCCGTGAGGAAGCGGAACGCCGAAAGATGGATGTTACGGCATTGATCAGTGGACCAGGACCCCGGCGGCGGCAACGCTGGCAGGGTCGGATGACGCGGGGTTCCATTGGCCCCGCTGCGGACACCAGGGTCCCGGCGCATAGAGAGCACCCACCCCGATCGCATCTCCAGCATGCGGAACACGGAAATCCCGTCGTGGTCTGCCTGGCTCCGTCTTTGGGGCCTGGCAGTGGGTCAACCGCAAGGAAGGCCGATCCCCCGGCGGGGACAGGATGATCCAAGAAGCCAAGGCCGGCCGCCGAAAGGCAGGGGGAATCCATAACCCGCCGGATAGGACGTGGTCTCTCTTGCAGACCGGGCCCGAGCCGAAAGGCTGCTGACGTGGATCAGGTGAACCGCCCGAAGCTCGCGTGAAGAACGCTCACCGTAGGACAAGTTGGATGCAGATATCCTCTGTAAACGGACCTGCGGAGCGCACCGCTTGGCAAGCCATCGACTGGCAGCACGTCAACCGGCGCGTTCGCAATCTGAGACGACGAATCTTCCGGGCGTCGCGGGACGGCGATCTGGCCAAGCTCAGATCGCTGCAGAAACTCGCGCTCCGAAGCCGCGCCGTGCGCCTAAAAGCCGTGCGGACCGTGACCCAAGAGAATGCGGGACGGCTTACTCCCGGCATAGACAAGCTGATTGTCAAAACGGCCGAGGCTCGCAGCGAACTGGTGGTCGCCCTCGGGCAGCATCAGCCGTGGCGCGCCTCGCCGGTCAGACGCGTTTACATCCCGAAGTCGAACGGGAAACTCAGGCCACTCGGCATTCCAACCATCCACGACCGCGCTATGCAGGCGGTCGTGCGCACTGCGCTTGAACCGGAGTGGGAGGCTCGTTTCGAGCCCTGCTCCTATGGCTTCCGGCCGGGGCGTGGATGCCATGACGCAATCGGTCGCATCTATAACTTCGCGGTCCCAACGGGTCGCAAGAAATGGGTCGTCGATGCGGACATCGAAGGGGCTTTCGACAATATCGGACATGATGCGCTGCTCGGGCAGCTCGGATCGTTCCCGGCCCGAGAACTGGTTCGCCTGTGGCTCAAAGCCGGCTTCATGGAAGAAGGCCTCTTCCATGACAGCGAGACCGGCACACCGCAGGGCGGCGTCATCAGTCCACTGCTCGCCAACATCGCCTTTCACGGGATGGAGACGGCGGTGGGCGTCCGGTACAACAATCGCGGCGAGGTCATCTCGCGCCGCGGCATGGTGCGTTATGCGGACGACTTCGTGATCTTCTGTGAGAGCGAAGACGATGCACAAGCTGCGCGCGCCGATATGGCGGCGTGGCTGGCGCCCCGAGGATTGCGGTTGTCCGAGCGTAAGACGCGTATCGTCCATCTCTCGGAAGGCTTCAACTTCCTCGGTTACAATGTCCGTCAGTATCCGGTGTCAACGACAAGAACCGGATGGAAGGTGCTGATCAAACCGAGCCGTGAGGCGATCAAAAAGCTGAAATCCCGGTTGCGGGGTGAATGGCGCAAGATGCGTGGCCAGAACATTACGGCCGTGCTCAAACGCTTCAACCCGGCAATCCGTGGTTGGGCCAATTACTATCGCGTCGCGGTCGCCAAGGAGATCTTCTCCAAGCTCGACAGCTGGATGTTCAATCAAGAAGTCCAGTGGGCGAGACGAACACACCCGAAGAAGCCATGGTACTGGCTGAGACGGCGCTACTGGGGCCGACTACGACGAACATCCCGCAGCACTTGGGTGTTCGGCGACGTGCTCGGAAAACAGACCCCACTGCTTCGCTTCAGCTGGACGCCAATCGAGCGGCACGTGATCGTCAAGGGACGCAACTCTCCCGACGATGCATCGCTCGATGCGTACTGGGCCAATCGGAACCATCGGCGTCATGCCGATCTCGGCCACCGGCAGCGCGCCCTGGCGCAACGCCAGAAGGGCGTCTGCCCTGTGTGTGGCGAGAGTGTCCATAACGGCGAATACCTCCATATCCACCGGTTACTATCGACACGACTAGGAGGATCGGATGAACTCGGCAACATGCAGCTCCTGCACCTCTTCTGCCATCAGCAACGTCTTGCCGAAGGCAAGCAAACCCGACGACGTAAGCGGATTGCTTGAGCCGTGTGCGGGGAAACTCGCATGCACGGTTCTGAGGGGGCGGGGGGGCGGCACCGCCACCCCGCTACCCGACAACGCGAAAGGCGCAAGCGTCCGCAAGGGCGAAAGGGCGTCCCCGATTGTTTTCTATCGCTTATGTGGCCAGCCACATAAGCGATAGTATGTGGCGTTCACCGTTATGTGGCGCAGCAGCGGAACGAGCTTGATTCTCGTTCGTTGGCCGAGCTTCT
>JANXWC010000219.1 GCA_025351355.1 Hyphomicrobiaceae bacterium | reverse complement strand
CGGCCATCGTTGTGCCGCCGGACCGCGACGCAATGAATGTGGCCAAAGCCGCCGATGATCTGACCCGCATCAGTGTCATCGACGCACCTCTGGGTGCCCAACTCAACAAACTCGGGGTCACGCGATTCAGTCAAATTGCCGGCTGGCGTAAGGCAGACGTGGATCAGATCAGCCAGTCGCTCGGCTTTATCGGGCGGATAGAACAAGAGAACTGGATCGAGCAGGCGCAGATCCTGGCTGGTGGCGGCGAAACGTTCTATTCCGCGCGCCGCAACAAAGCCGCAGCGCCTGCGCCGACTGTAGCTTCTGGGTCAGCCCCGCGCGTGGATACCTTCGCGCAAACGGCATTGAACTCCGCTTCCGCGACCGTTGCCGGGCCCATACCAGCGGCGACCACAAGTAATCGGCCGACGGCGCCAACCGCGCCGGACGTCGAGCTGCGCGCCGCATTCGCGCAACAGAAGTTGGTAACGACCGCGACCCTGCCACTCCCGCCGGATCGGACGGCTGTCCCCGCGGCGTTATCGACGGCGCCAGCCACAGGTGCGACGACGGCGACCGCGACGGCAACTGCCACTGCGGCGGCCACCGCAGCAGGAGCGGCTGCCGCATCGGCGGCTGCCGCAGCAGTTGCCAGCGCGCCAAAGGCCATGCCAAGCGCTGCGGCAGCAACAGTACCCATGGCAGCCCCGCCATCGCCGCCTGCACCTCAGTCGCCGCCAGTCCCGCTCAACACCCCAGCGGCCACCGCAATGCGACCGGCGATGGCGGCGTCCCGCGACGCGCTGCAGCGCATCGGCGTGATCAATGCGGAAGTCGAGCGTCTGCTGGCCACGCATGGTGTCACGCGCTACAGCCAGATCGGCGGCTGGGGCGCTGGCGACATCGAGCGTTTCGATCGCTTGTTGGGATCGCAGGGCCGCATCGGGCGCGAGAATTGGGTGGAACAGGCGCAGATCCTCGCGAAGGGTGGCGATACCGTACATTCGCGTGAGTTCGATCGCCGGCATCCTGAGGTGCCGCGTGCTGACGGGGCCGCACGGCCTGTCAGCATTACCGAAGCTATAAAAGCCAACGCCACAGCAGCGCCGGCTGCGCCTCCAATCGCCACGGCATCGGCTAACCCGGCGGCGCCGTTGGTTTCAAAACCCGCGCTCCAGAGCCGACCGGATATTTCAGCGCTGCGTTCCGTGCGTGCCGAAGTCTACCGGTCCGATCCGGCCACCGCGGCAGCTGCCGCGGCCGCAGCCGGCATGGGCAGCGCGAAAGTTGTTCGCTCGGCGGAGATCGACGATCTCAAGCGTATCCGCGGCATCGGCGTGTTGATCGAGAAGCGGCTCAATTCGGTCGGCATCGTATCCTACGGCCAGATCGCTGAGTGGACGAACGAAGACATTGACCGCGTCAGCGCCACGCTCGACTTCAAGGGTCGGATTGAACGGGAAAACTGGGTCGAGCAGGCGCGCATTCTGTCGGCCGGCGGCCAGACTGAATTTTCCCGTCGCGTCGACCGGGGCGAAGTCGAGACGTCGCGTTCCAAGTAACTAGAATTTGACCGCTGGAGATTGCGCGGCGGGATGCCACAGGTTCCGCCAGTTTGGTGTTGACCCACTTTTCGCAGGTTCTGACGTGCGCCAGCCAGCGTAACGACTTCAGTTCAATGTGCGAGCCGGAGTTGGTTGAGTTTGGCCACGATGGCACCGAACGCCGCCTGCAATTCTGTGGCCGTCGCAACGAGAAGGAAATTGGCGGAGCGCTGCGTCGGAGCTGGAGCCGGCATGGTCGCTCAAAAGTTAAGTGAGCGCCGCAGGCGTCGACCTGCTGCTGCGACTTTCGGCGCGTTTGGAGAAGGCGACAGTCTGAACGAAATCCGTCCGACGACGTTCAGAGCGAGTTGTCCGCGCCGCCCAGCATTCTGAGATCCCGCATGATTGCAAGCACGAGCGCGCACGTCGCCACCTGGGTTATTGCGGCCATTGCGACGGGCGGCGTTATCGTGCGGCCTTGGGGATTGCCGGAAGCGGTATGGGCCTGCGTGGGCGCGCTGGTACTGGTGGTGCTGTCGTTGTTGCCGCTGTCAACGGCTGCCGCCGCCGTCGCCAAAGGTCTGGATGTCTACCTGTTTCTGATCGGCATGATGCTGTTGGCTGAACTGGCGCGCGAGGAAGGGCTGTTCGATTGGCTGGCGGCGTTTGCCGTCCGGCTTGCTGCCGGTTCCCAACAGCGCCTGTTCGCGCTCGTCTTCGCCGTTGGCATCCTGGTGACCGTGTTCCTTTCGAACGATGCGACGGCGGTCGTACTTACACCCGCCGTTTATGCTGCAGCTACCGCTGCCGGTGCGCGGCCGATACCTTATCTGTACATCTGCGCCTTCATCGCCAATGCCGCGAGTTTCATGTTGCCGATTTCCAATCCTGCCAATCTTGTCCTCTATGCGGGGCATATGCCGTCGTTGTTCGACTGGCTGGCGCAGTTTGCAGCGCCGTCGGTGGCAGCCATCGCCATGACCAACGGGCTGTTGCGCTGGACACAGCGGGCCCATCTGGTCGATGCGATCGCCCCCGATATGCCGCTGCCGCATCTGTCTGCCGACGGCAAATGGGCGTCGGCCGGTATTGCCGTGACGGCAGTCATCTTGCTGGTAGCATCGGCATTTTCCATCGACCTTGGCGGGCCGACGCTGATCGCCGCGGTCGCAACGGCAGCGGTTGTCTCGCTGCGCGCGCGGAAGTCGCCGCGCCGTCTAGTGCGGGGAATTTCATGGAGCGTGCTGCCGCTGGTCGGCGGTTCGTTCGTGCTGGTGGCCGCTCTCGAGCACACCGGCGTCATCGCCGCGCTTGTCGATACCCTGCGCACTGCTGTCCTACGAAGTTCCACCGAGACGGCATGGCAAACCGGCCTTCTCGTCGCACTTGCGACCAACCTTATCAACAATTTGCCGGCGGGGTTGATCGCTGCCGCGACCGTTGCAGGTGCGCATCCGCCGTCCGTCGTTGCGGGCGCGCTGCTGATCGGGGTCGACCTCGGGCCGAATCTTTCGGTTACTGGATCTCTCGCAACGATCCTCTGGCTGGTAGCGTTGCGCCGCGAGAAACTCGATGTCGGTGCCGTCGAATTTCTGCGTCTAGGAGTCGTGGTGATGGTGCCGGCGCTGGTTGTGGCACTCGCGGTGCTGATTGCGGTCTCATCGCGTTGATGGCCCCGCGTCTGGGGTGATTGGCGCGAGCAGGGTGCGAGCGAGCACAACGGCGGCATGCGCGTCTTGGGCTACCGTGACATCGTTCCGCCTTAGGAAGCCAGACCGCTCAAACGCAAGCCGCGGCTGATCCTGCAGCCCAGCAATGATTATTGTGCACCCCCTAGTTCGGCATTCAGCCACCACATCGTCGAGTGCATCAATGGCCGTCGCGTCGATCAACGGGACCTCGCCGAGATCGAGCAGCAACACGCGGGTGTCCTGTCGGGCATCCCGGAGTGCATCGGTGATGCGTGACGATTGACCGAAAAACATAGGCCCGCGGAAGATCAACTGTCGCATGCCTGCAATGAGTTTTTCGGGATCATGTGGGACGATGTGATGTCCGGGCAGTTCCGCCATGCGATGCATGAAAAGCGCGGCGGCCAAGCCGACGCCGACGCCAAGAGCCACGTTAAGGCCAAAGAAGATCGTCAGGCCCAGCGTAAGCGCACAAACGATGGCATCGTCGCGCGGCGCCGTTGCGAGAAATCTCCTGATCTCGTGCACATCCATCAAGCGCCAGGAAACGGTGAGGAGGACGGCCGCGAGGCATGGCAGCGCGAGGTAGGCGACCAGCGGTGCTAGTACGAGCACGAGAAACAAGATGGTGGCAGCGTGGATGACGCCGGCCAGCGGGGTCCGCGCGCCGGCTTGAATGTTGGCTCCTGTCCGAGCGATCACGCCGGTCACGGGCAGACCCGAGAATAATGCGGCCGCGATATTCGCGAGGCCCTGTGCCAGGATCTCCGTATTGGGGCGATGCCGCGTTCCTGCCAAGGCGTCGGCGGCGGTTGCCGACAGCAAAGATTCCATGCCGATCAGAAAGGCCATGGTCAGCGCGGTCGGCATCAACTCGACGATCCGCGCCACACTTACCAACGGAACTGCCGGCAGCGGCAGGCTTGCGGGCATCGCGCCGAATTGGGACCCCACCGTTGCAACAGGCAACCCCAGCGCCCATGCTAATGCCGAGGTTGCGACGATGGCGATGAGCAGGCCGGGCCAGCGCGGCCGCCACGACTTGATCGCCAGCACAAGGCCCGTCGCTATCAAACCGATGAGGAGCGCCGAACTATTCGCGCTCCCACGTGCTGCCCACAGCGCGACCATCCGATCAATGAACTCCGTGGGGACGGCGCCGCTCAGACCGAAGAAGTCCTTCAACTGCCCTGCGGCGATCACCACGCCCAAACCCGAGGTGAAGCCGAGTATCACAGGCCCCGGCACATATTTGGCGAACGTGCCAAGTTGCAACAATGCGGCGCCGATGAGAATGAACCCGGCCATGATGCTGGCCAGCAGCAAGCCCTCGTAGCCTTGTTTGGCGACGATCCCGCCAATCACCACGATGAAGGCCGCAGCCGGGCCACCGATCTGAAAGCGCGTTCCGCCCAGCGCAGAAACAAGTACACCACCAACTATGCTGCTGATCACGCCCTTAGCTGGGTCCGCGCCGGAGCCGATCGCGATGGCAAGAGAGAGCGGCAATGCGAGGGCCGCGACGGTCAATCCGGCCAACAGGTCGGCTGCGAAATCATCGCGGCGATAGCCGGCCCTAAGCGCAAAGACGAGTTCCGGCGTAAGACCGCTGTGACGGCCTGCCGATTCTACATCGGCGGAGCTGCCGATCGACGTGTCGGTCTCACGTCTGGTGGGTGTGCTCTCGCCCTTCATGATGCCCCCTGTGAGCCGCCGTGCCGGGCGCGGAATTTTTGCACTTATTCGGCGGGATAGTCGATAACCCGCGCGCGCCAGGTGGCCCCCGGCTGCTGGCATGACGTCGTGCGCCCGAATATCCGATAGCGGTTGTGCGCCACCAGATCGTAAGCGCGGTCTTGTGCCCACCGTGGCAGCAAGCGCATGAGTTTTGTAAGGCGCCATGCACCGCCGACGACGCGCGCGATTTCCCGCACCGCCTCCAGTTTGCCGAATGCGCGCCCGTCGGCAAGCAGCAGCACGGTCTCGAATGTTTCTGGGTCAAGGCCGTAGTGACGGAACAGAGCGTGCCCCAAAGGCGATTGCGCGCTGGCGAATTGGAAGTGCCGGCGGGGGTCACCGCGCGCGATGGCGGTCATGGCATGGGAGCAGAAGACACACACACCGTCGTAGACGATGAGGGCGTGGGCATCGTCGAAGCGCGGTACTGCTGCATCGTCGCGATAGGAGTACCGCGGCGCCGCCGACAAGCGTGCCGAAATCGAAGTCGGTTGATAAGCGGACGTAGGCCCGGTCATCCCACTTGCCCGCGATGCCTGAGCAGGTGGTCGGCCAGCACAAGCGCCATCATCGCTTCGCCGACGGGAACGGCACGGATGCCGACGCACGGGTCATGGCGTCCCTTTGTAGCAATATCGGTTTCCCGACCGGCCTCGTCGATCGTCCGGCGCGGCGTCAGGATCGAAGATGTCGGTTTGACCGCAAAGCGGCAGACAATGTCCTGCCCCGTCGAAATACCACCCAACACGCCGCCCGCGTGGTTCGACAGAAACATCGGCTTGCCCTCGTTACCGGCCCGAATTTCATCGGCATTCTCAACCCCGGTCAGTTCAGCCACCGCCATGCCGTCGCCGATCTCGACGCCTTTCACCGCATTGATGCTCATCATGGCGCTCGCCAGATCCGCATCGAGTTTGCCGTAGAGCGGCGCGCCGAGGCCCGCAGGCAGTCCCTCCGCCACCACTTCCACGACGGCGCCGATCGATGAACCGGCTTTGCGGATGGCATCAAGATCACCCGCCCACGCAACGGCGGTGGCTGCATCCGGGCAGAAGAAATCGTTGTCGTCGAGGGTGACGGCGCTCCAGTTGCCGCAGCGTTGTTCTTGCGGGATCTTGCGTCCCCCCATTTGCACCAGTGCGCCGCGGATGACCGCCGTGGGTGCGAATTGCCTGATCACCAGTCGGGCGATCGCGCCAGCGGCGACGCGACAAGCGGTTTCACGGGCCGAGGATCGTCCGCCACCCCGGTGATCCCTGACGCCGTATTTGGCCCAGTACGTGTAGTCGGCATGGCCGGGCCTGAATGTCTGGGCGAGGGCGCCATAATCCTTGGACCGCTGATCGACATTTTCGATCATCAGGTGCAGCGGCGTTCCCGTGGTCGTGAAAGTGGAATTTTCGCCTTCCACCACACCGGACAAAACACGCGCCTGGTCCGGTTCACGGCGCTGGGTGGTGTGCCGCGATTGACCGGGGCGGCGTTTGTCCAGATAGGATTGCACATCTCGCTGCAGCTCGAAGGTCAAGCCCGGCGGGCACCCGTCGATAACGACGCCGATCGCCGGGCCATGGCTTTCACCCCAGGTTGTGAAGCGAAACAAATGCCCGAACGTATTGAACGACATGATGGAATAGACCTAGGCCTGTTCCGCACCGCAACGCCTCGAAAGGCTTCGAGTGCGGATATATGAGGATACGCCGGACTTGAATGGAGTTTAGCTCAAACCGGCATCCGGCGCAAAGGGGCCACACGACCGAGACTTTCCGTCCCACTGCGGATGACACGGGGGCGATCGTTCAGCTACCAACGACGAGTCTGTTGCGTGCGAGTCACATCAAGTGGAACTCAATCAGGAGGCAAACGAATGCGGAAAGCATTATTGGCCCTCTCGGTGTCGGCATTGGCCCTAGGGTCATTTGCGGCCATCGAAACGGCATCTGCAGCCACAGCTAAAATGAGTGCAATGGGCTGTATGGTCGGCAAGCAGAGGTGGGATGCCTCAGCTGGCAAGTGCGTCGATGCCAAGCCTGTCAAAAAGGTTATGAAGGCAAAAGCACCGCCGAAGGCCAAGGCCAAGGTGAAGGTGAAGCCGGCCGTTAAAAAAGCCATGTAATCGGCAGTCGCCGATCACTCCGGTTTGCCTCAGAGAACACCTGTGTCCCAAACATAGCTGCATTCTGAAACAAATCGGCAAAGGTTGGGAGAAAGTGCGCAGCCGCCGCTCGGCTACGACTTTCTCCTTTTTTCGTTGCTGCTTGTTGTTATTTAACTCTTGCCCGGCCTACGCCATGCGATCGGCCCGTCGCAAAGGCGCATTGCTCCCTGCGGCAAGACGGTGCACATTTGCCTCACCGGAGACACAAGTAAGGCCGCCCGCATGCCCGCAATTTCCCAAGGTCCGACATCACGCATCTTCTTCTCGCAGCGCCTGCGGTTGCATTACGCGGACTGGGGTAATCCAGATGCCCCGCCGCTACTGCTGATTCATGGTGGTCGCGATCATTGCCGCAATTGGGACTGGATTGCCCAACGACTGCAGAATGACTGGCACATCATCGCGCCCGATCTGCGCGGTCATGGCGACAGTCAATGGTCGACCACCGGCACCTACAATATGGAAGGTTACGTTTACGACCTCGCGCAACTGATCGATCAACAGAAGTTGGCGCCGGTAACCGTCATCGCGCACTCGCTCGGCGGCGGCATCGCACTGCGCTATGCCGGCATTTTTCCGGACAAAATCAAGAAGTTGATAGCCATCGAAGGTTTGGGGCCGTCACCCAAGATGCAGTCCGAGCGCGACGCGCAGACGATGGCCGAGCGGATGCAAAAATGGGTCACCAAGCAGCGCGAACTGTCGGGCCGGTTGCCGCGGCGCTACGCCAACCTCGAAGACGCCTTCAAGCGCATGCGCGACGAGAACAAGCATCTGTCTGAACAGCAGGCCCGTCATTTGACGCAATACGGGGTCAACCAGAACGAGGACGGCACCTACAGCTGGAAATTCGACAATTACGTGCGGGTGTTCCCGCCGGTGGACATGAGCCGGACCGATGTGGCGGAGCTATGGTCACGGATCACCTGTCCGACGCTACTGGTGTACGGCCGTGAAAGCTGGGCCTCCAACCCCGAAACGGATGGGCGGCTCGAGTATTTCAAAACCGCGCGGGTGGAAAGCTTTGCCGGCGCCGGCCACTGGGTCCACCACGACAGACTCGAAGAATTCATGCGGGCTGCCACAGACTTTCTAGCGCGTTGACTTGCGCAAACCCAAATTGCGTCATGGCCGCGAAGGCGGATAGGCGTCAGAGTAACAAAACTCCCTCACCGCTTTCCCGGAATTTGGCGCGCCCGTCGCGCTGACCAAATATCCGGGATCTTTACCGGTTGCATTTTGAGATTGGACTGCGACGTTTTCAACTTTGAGCGGTAAAGATCCCGGATAACCTCCGGGCCGAAGTGGTCCTGCGGTTTCCGGGAACGCGCCCTCATGGGCTATGTGAGCGCCTATGCACCTGCGCGGCCTTTGGCGGCGTCGGCCTCAACTCAAAGACATTGAGTAAATCTTCTGTTTGTTTCTGCAACCTGTGACCTCGGCGCCCTTGAGGCGGGGGCGGCGATTGCGGTAACGGTGCGCCATGGCAAAGACACCGACGATTCTTCCCCCCAGCGGGCCGCAAGGCGAACCCGTCAATCTCAAGGACGCGCTCGAGGAGCGCTATCTGGCGTACGCGTTGTCGACGATCATGTCGCGCGCGCTGCCGGACGTACGCGACGGTCTGAAGCCCGTGCACCGACGCATTCTTTATGCGATGCAGCGCCTGCGCCTCGATCCCGATGCCAAGACGATCAAATGTGCCAAGATCGTGGGCGATACGATGGGCGACTTCCACCCCCACGGCAACCTCGCGATCTACGATGCCCTGGCGCGGCTCGCACAAGATTTCATGGTGCGTTATCCGCTGATCAACGGGCAGGGCAACTTCGGCAATATCGACGGCGACAATCCGGCGGCCGATCGCTACACGGAAGCGCGCCTGACGGAGGTTGCGGCGACCCTGCTCGAGGGCATCGATGAAGATACCGTCGATTTCAAGCCAAACTACGATGGGCGGACGCAAGAGCCGATCGTCTTGCCAGCGTCGTTTCCAAATTTGCTTGCCAATGGATCGTCAGGCATTGCTGTCGGCATGGCGACGAACATTCCGCCGCACAATGTCGATGAGTTGTGCGCGGCGGCGCTGCATCTGATCAAGCATCCGAATGCGTCGGTCGAGAAGATCGTCGAATTCGTGCCGGGGCCGGACTTTCCGACCGGCGGCATCATTGTCGAGCCCCGCGCACAGATTTTAGAAGCCTATCGAACAGGGCGCGGAGGCTTCCGGCTGCGCGCCAAATGGCACAAAGAAGAATTGCCGCGCGGTGGCTACCAGATCGTCGTGACCGAGATTCCCTATCAGGTCCAGAAGATGAAATTGGTGACCCAACTCGCCGATCTCTGGGAGCAGAAGAAATTGCCGCTGGTCGGCGACATTCGCGATGAAAGCGCCGAAGACATTCGTCTCGTGTTCGAGCCGAAGAACAAGACCATCGATGCGGCGTTGCTGATGGAGGGCTTGTTTCGCATCTCCGAACTTGAAATACGCTTCGGCCTCAACATGAACGTTTTGAGCCACGGTCAGGTGCCAAACGTTTTGAGCATCAAGGACGTGCTCAAAGAGTGGCTCGATCATCGCAAGGAAGTCCTCGTCCGCCGCTCGAAATTCCGGCTGAACAAGATCGAGAACCGATTGGAGGTGCTCGACGGCTATTTGATCGCCTATCTCAACCTCGACGAGGTCATCCGCATCGTCCGCTTCGAGGACGAGCCGAAGGCCAAGTTGATGGCCCGTTTCAAGCTGACTGACGTGCAGGCCGAAGCAATCCTCAATCTGCGCCTGCGCGCGTTGTCGCGTCTTGAAGAAGGCGAGATCAAAAAGGAGCACGCCAAGCTGTCGGCGGAAAAGCGCGACATCAAGGCGCTGCTGGCGTCCGACGAGCTGCAGTGGGAGAGGATCAGCGGCGAGGTCAAGGCGACGCGTGAGGCCTATTCGAAGAAGACGCCGCTCGGCAAACGCCGCTCGCAGTTCGAAGATGCGCCCGAAATCGATCCCGCGCTGGAAGCGGCGATGATCGAAAAAGAACCCATCACCGTCATCCTTTCCGACAAGGGTTGGGTGCGCGCTCTGAAGGGCCACCAGGACGACCTTTCAAAGTTGGAATTCAAGCAGGGCGACGGGCTCAAGCGGGCGATCAAGGCAACGACTGCCGACAGGCTGGTGCTGTTTGCAACCAACGGCAAATTCTTCACCATCGAGCCGAACCAACTGCCTGGCGGTCGTGGCCACGGAGAACCGTTGCGACTGATGGTCGAACTCGAAGAGAACCACGATTTCCTGGAGATGTTCGTCCACGATCCCGAGCGCAAGTTGCTGGTGGCCTCCAGCTCCGGCCACGGCTTCATCGTTCCCGAGGCGGAAGTGATTGCCTCGACTCGCAAAGGCAAGCAGATCCTGGTGGTGGCCGACGGTGACCTCGCAACGGTTTGCGTGGCAGCCGACGGCGATATGATCGCCAGCGTCGGCGAGAACCGCAAGATGTTGGTGTTCAAGGCCGAAGAATTGCCGGAGATGACGCGCGGCAAGGGCGTGATCCTCCAACGCTTCGCCGAGGGCGCATTGTCGGACGTGAGAATATTTGCCAAAAAAGATGGTCTCACCTGGCTCGATACGGCGGGGCGAACGTTCACGCTGCAATGGGCTGACCTCAAGGATTGGTCCGGCGTGCGTGCGCAGGCGGGCAAGATCGTGCCGAAGGGGTTCCCGCGCTCGAACAAGTTCGGCCCGGCGTTTGATTGACAGGGGCGTCTGAGCCGCTACGCGGTAGCTCTCACAAGGACGGCGGATGGCGGATCTGGTGCGATACCGAAATGGGTTCTGCGCCGTGCTGCTGGCGCTGGCACACGGCTGCATGGGACCTGGCGGCGCTGCTGCTGCTGCCGAGGCTTCTTGCGCACGCACCGACTTTGAGGCGGTGGTGGACGATGCGGGGGAGAAGCTGCGCGAACTCACGCAGAAGAATTCACCCGCTTTTCAAGCCAAGTTGCGGCTGTTGAAGGACAAGCGCGGCTGGTCGCATGATCAATTCATGGCGGAAGGCGTGCGGTTCGTTCGCGACGAGAAGATCGCCGAATTCGAAGCGCAATCTTCCACGCTGCTGGCGAAGATCAATGGCGCCGGTGCGGAAGCTGGCGGTGCTACGGCCGTCGAATGCTCGCAACTTGCCGCGCTGCAGGCCGATATGGCCACGCTCGTCAGCCTGCAGGTCGAGAAGTGGTCCTATATGTTTGGGAACATCGATGGCGAGCTGGCGAAGTAAGCCTCGCTTAAGCTTCATGCCGTCAACAATTCATCGACGAAGGCCGGTACGATGACGCTAGCGGGGCCGTGGCGGCGCTCGTGGAAATATGATGCGCCCTCGCTCGGCTCGAGATTGAGTTCCACCGTATGGGCGCCCGCGTGGCGTGCACCCTGCACGAAGCCAGCCGCCGGATAGACGTTACCTGACGTGCCGATCGAGACGAACAGATCCGCCTCTGAAAGCGCGTTTTCGATGTCGTCCATGCGATAGGGCATCTCGCCGAACCACACGATGTCCGGGCGCACGCGGCCAACGGTGGAACAGCCGGGGCATCGCGAGGAGTGGGACATGTCGGCGTCCCAGGTGTGCTTGCCGTCGCAGGCCTTACACCAGGCAGACAGCAGCTCGCCGTGCATATGGATGAGATGGCGGGTGCCGGCACGCTCGTGCAGCGGATCGACGTTCTGCGTCACGACAAGCACTTCCGCGCCGGGCCTGATCACTAGCAACTCGCGCTCCAACTGTGCCAGCGCCAGATGCGCCGCATTCGGCTTGGCCGGCAGGACATCCCGGCGCCGCTGATTGTAAAAACCCAGCACCTTCGCCGGATTGCGCGCGTAAGCCTCCGGCGTCGCGACTTCGTTGATGTCGTGCTTGGCCCACAACCCGTCCGCGTCGCGGAACGTGGCGATGCCGCTCTCGGCAGATATCCCCGCCCCCGTCAGGATGACGATGCGGTTGAAGCGTTGGGCGGTGCGTTGGTGCATGGCAATATCAAAGAACCGTGGTCTGTAACGTGCAACACGAGATCATATGAACGTGCGGGATTATCCGGGTGAACGTGATGTCGTGTATTTCGGAAGTTTGTAGCCCTTTGGCAATTCTGGCAGCAACACAGAAAGGGCATTGGGATTTTGTGAAAGGCCGCCACCGCCGACAAAACTCCACGCGCCGCCGGTATTCTTTCGCACGGCCAGTTGAAAGCCGTCGACCACAAATGACCCGTTTTTACTGGCGAACACAGTGGATTCCGTGACTGTGGTAATCAGAAA
Organism: Hyphomicrobiaceae bacterium; assembly: GCA_025351355.1. Lineage (GTDB taxonomy): Bacteria > Pseudomonadota > Alphaproteobacteria > Rhizobiales > Hyphomicrobiaceae > JABFRJ01. Next base: position 6,471 of record JANXWC010000219.1, on the reverse strand, counting down.
GTCGCCTGCAATTGTCGCATCAGCAGGAGAATCTATTCTGTGGCTAACCAGCTTAAGTCCTTGGGTCTCCATAAACGTTAAACCTGTAGTGATGCTCTGGATGTATTTTTCCCGACCACCGACAGCCTGGACTAGGCGGTCGAAGGTATGATCGGCGAGCGTTTGCACGTCTTTTTTGATCGTCGCTTCGTCCAGCTGCTTTATGGTCTTAACTATTATTTCTTTGTCAAATACGGTCAACTCAACGGCAAAACCGGTGTAAGCAAACAAATCAACGCCAGTCCAAATCGCAGCAGAAACACCATCTTTTGTCATCTCCGAATTGGATAAAGCGGATGCGGACCTTTACTGTAGATGGATCACCCCCGATAGTGGGCGTACTGCCCCTTTGGCTGATAGCGCTCGAGATAGCCAGGCACGATCCCGCCCATGGTGTGCGTCTCGGTAATGCCGAGGCCGGCGAGCGTGCGGCCCTCGGCGCTGGCTGACGCACTGACGACGTTGTCGGACTGCAGCATGCGCACCTGATCGACGGTCAACGGCCGCAGGTGGTTGGGCAGCATAACGGTGCCCAACGCCGTCAGCTTGGCCAGCCAGAACGGCAGCGGCAGATAGGGTTTGTTGCGACCGGCCCAAGTTTGCGTTTTAACGAGCAGACTGCGGAACGTCTCGATTTCCGGCCCGCCGATTTCATAAACCGTTGCGGGTTTGCCCGCGCCATTGGCGACGGCCAGCATGGCCTGCGCGAGATCGCCGACATAGACGGGCTGGAACTTGGTCTTGCCGCCGACCAGCGGCAGCATCGGCGCCATGCGCGCAAGATTGGCAAAGCGGTTGAAGAAATCGTCCTCGGGCCCAAACACGATAGACGGGCGCAGGATCACCGCGTCGGGAAATTCCTCGAGCACGGCAGCCTCGCCCGCAGCTTTTGTGCGGCCATAATTGCCCAGCGATTTTGCATCGGCACCGATCGCTGAGACATGGATCATGCGTTTGACGCCGGCTGCGCGTGCCGCGCGAGCAACAGCACGTGCGCCGTCGACGTGCAGCTTGGCAAACGTCTGCGGGCCGCTTTTGTAGAGCAAGCCGACCAGATTGATCGCCACATCCGCCCCCGACAGTGCGGCATCCAACGACGCGGGATAGCGCAGATTGGCTTGCACAGGATAAATCTGGCCGACCGCGCCCATGGGTTGGAGAAAGCCCGCGAGATCCGGTCGCCGCACGGCCGCCCGCACCCGCCAGCCGTCACGCGCCAGCGCCCGCACCGCATAGCGACCGACGAAGCCCGAACCGCCGAAAACAGTGGCAAGGCTGCCTGCCTCGCGCCGTGATGTCGTCATATCCACTTCCTCGTCTGCGGGCGCCGAACGTGCTCCGGCATGTCAAAAATCGACAGGGGCACATGTAGCGAGCTGCAACATATCTGTGAAGTGTGGATCGAACGAGGGTACCCGGCTGTTTGCCGCGGTAGCCCGCTCAGGCAGAGTAGAGGCAATCGATTCGCTCGCCCAATGCTTTCCTCCGGGCTTGATTATGGGGTCACCTCAGTGCTGTTTGTCGTCATCCTGCTGACGCTTGGGACCGTTGCCATCGTCGCCACCCAGTTGGCGCCGCGCATGGCCGTCGGTCGCATCATCTATGGGCTTGAACCCGATCGACCCGTCGGCTTCGGCTACCGCATGACGTGGCTCGCCATCCGTACCCGCGATACGGCTGCCGTGGTCGAGGCGCTGCAGTTGGCGGCGCCGCAGACGGCCAATTGGTCCACCGGGCTCGGCAGCGTCTATGACCGCGAACTGGGGGAGGCACATGTGTTTGTCAGCCCGCCGGTCAACGGCTGGACTTTCGTCGCCGGTCTGCCGCTGCCGGCACCAGTCAGCCGCCGGTTTCTCGACAAGTGCACGCCGCTGCTGCTCGAACTCGGCCAGACGTTCGTCGAGGCGCAATATTTCTCGTCGATGCCGGCGCTGGATTACTTCGCCTGGGCAAGAATGATCGACGGTCGCGTGGTGCGCGCGTTTGCCATCGGCGACGAAGGAGTGATCTGGAACAAAGGCCGCCCCACTAAGGAAGAAAAGGCCATGGGGCTGAAGCTGTTCGAATTTCGTGGGCTTCGCGGCAGGCGGGGTGATGCCGGCGGCGAGATGGTGCTTTATCCGACCGAAGATCACCTGATGGAACTGGCTGCCAAGTGGAGCATTGATCCGACCGCGCTGGGTGAGGTCAAATTACCTGATGGCCTCGGCATCGTCGCCCGCGCGCCGCTGGAATGGCGGCCGGAGCGGATCAGGCGGGCGGCGTGAGGTCTATCGGTCAGCAGCGCTGCGCACTACAATGTCGGGGCATTCGCAGGAGTGAGCCATGCCGCGCATTGATGAAAGTCGCCCGTTTATTCCCGTTCGCATTGCGGTGCTGACCGTGTCGGATACGCGTACGCGCGCCGACGACAAATCCGGCGATACGTTGGCGCAGATGCTGCTGGCCGACGGTCATGTGCTGGCCGATCGGGCAATCGCGCGCGACGACATCGGCGACATCCGCGGCAGGGTCGAAGGCTGGATCGCCGACCCGCAGATCGATGTCGTGATTACGACGGGCGGGACCGGCTTTACTGGGCGCGACGTGACGCCCGAGGCCGTGCGCCCGCTGTTCGAGAAAGAGATCGACGGCTTTTCGACCGTCTTTCACATCATTTCCTATCAGAAGATCGAAACGTCGACGGTTCAGTCGCGCGCTTGCGGTGGCCTGACGCGCGGCACCTACATCTTCTGCCTGCCGGGTTCTCCGGGGGCCTGCAAGGATGGCTGGAACGGCATTCTCAAATGGCAACTCGATAATCGCCACCGGCCCTGCAACTTCGTCGAGATCATGCCGCGATTGGAAGAGCACCGCCGAGGCTAGCGGCGATGCTCAATGCGGTTACGCTGGTTTAGGCGCTTTGGGTTGCTTCAGTTGCTTGGCAGGTTTCGCTACCGGTTCCGTTGCTGTTTCCGGATCAACGTAGCGGGGAAACACGCCCGTCGGCGCCGGCAGCGTGATGCCCGGCTTGAGCCGATGCGCGGCGCCCAGCGCCTTGAAGGTGCGCTGGTCGGGTGCCTGACCGAGCAGATCGAGCAGCTTTGCGGTGGCGTCGGGCATGGCGGGTTGCGCCAGGATGGCCAGCTGCCGCACGACTTCTGCAGTCACATACAGGATCGTGCCCTTGCGTTCCGACGAGTGCGCCTTGTCGAACGGCTTTTCCGACGCGAAATAGCGATCGGCGTCGCCGATCACATGCCACACCGCGTCGAGCCAGACCTTGATGGCCTGGTTGTCCATGGCTGAGCGCGCCTTGGCATAAAGGGCGTCGGCGGCGGCAAGTAACGTCGTATCGGCCTCCGTCAACGGCCCTGGCACAGGCACCACGCCGCCGAAGTTCTTGGCGATCATCGACAGCGAGCGCTGTGCGAGATTGCCGAGCCCGTTGGCCAGATCGGCATTCATGCGGGTCACGATGGCTTCATGCGAGTAGCTGCCGTCATTGCCGAAGCCGGCTTCGCGCAGGAAGAAAAAGCGGACGGCGTCGCGGCCGTAGGCCCGCACGAGATCGAAGGGGTCAACGACGTTGCCGACCGACTTCGACATCTTCTCCCCGCGATTGTAGAGAAAGCCGTGCGCGAACACCCGCTCGGGCAACGGCAGTCCCGCGCTCATCAGAAAGGCTGGCCAGTAGACGGCGTGGAAGCGCACGATGTCCTTGCCGATGATGTGCACCTGCGCCGGCCAATACTTTTTTCTGGCGCCTTCCGACTCCCCCGCGCTGATCCCCGCCTTCGCGGGGAGGCCGGACGGCGCGTTCAAGATCCCGGTCGCCGTCACATAATTGGTCAGCGCATCCGTCCACACGTACATCACGTGCTTGGGGTTCGACGGCACGGGCACGCCCCAATCAAGCGTGGCGCGGCTGACGGAGAGATCCTGCAGTCCGCCGGATACGAAGCTCACCACCTCGTTACGGCGCTCCGGCGGCAGGATGAAATCGGGATGGGCTGCGTAGTGCGCCAACAGGCTGTCCTGGTATTTGGACAGGCGGAAGAAATAGGTTTCTTCTTCCGTCCATTCGACCGGCGATCCCAGTGGCTCACGGCGCACGCCGTCGTCGCCGACGGTGGTTTCGCCTTCGTCGAAATAGGCTTCCTGTCGCACCGAGTACCAGCCGGCGTACTTGTTGAGATAGATATCGCCGGCCGCCTCCATGCGCCGCCACAACTCCTGGCAGGCCTCGTAATGGCGCGGCTCTGTGGTGCGGATGAATTCATCGTGCCCGATGCCGAGGGTGGTCATCAGGTCGCGGAACTGGGCGGAATTCTTGTCGGCGAGTTCAAGCGGGGTGATGCCCTCCTTGATCGCCGTCTGCTTCATCTTCAAGCCGTGCTCGTCGGTGCCGGTGAGATGGAACACGTCTTTTCCATCAAGCCGTTCAAAGCGGGCGATGGCGTCGGTGGCGATCGCCGTGTAGCCGTGACCGATATGGGGGGCGCCGTTGGGGTAGAAGATCGGCGTGGTGATGTAGAACTTAGGCCCGCTCATGGCGTGGGCTCCGCAGCAAATGTGAGTGACAGCGACCGCAGAGAGCGGTTGCACGAAACGGGTAGGGATCGGAGTCGACCGGGCGCACGACAATGTGCAGGGGGTCTAGATCATCCCGCAGGTGGCATCAATCCATTGCAATGATGCGAAACAGGGGAAGCGGTTAGATCCGCAGGCGCTGGCGCGCGCCTCGACCGTCACCGCATTCGCGCGGGGGCGTGGCAGGCACTGAAAGCGGCGCTATCGTCAGGCATCGGTCCGAAATCTCCGTGAAGAAGATCGTAACACAGCGATGTGGGGGTGTGCCAGCCCGTGGTCGGTGGGGTAGTGGGTCAGTTTGAAAGCTTCCGATACTTCTTCCTCCCCCCTCAAGTGGGAGGAAGAAAAAGTGGGATCGGGGTCAGGTTTTCAACCGGACCTACTACCGTCGGAGTGCGGGCGCGGGCCTCAATCACGAACCGAACATCACGGCGTGCATAATCCGGCCTGGCATAAAGGTGAAGAACCCGGCGACCACCAATCCAAATACGAACATTGAGGTCATCGTCTTGCGATGGCCGACCACGCTATGGGTGCGCGCGAAATAAATGCCCAACGGCACCTGCGTCAGCACCAGCAGCGACAGCAGGTGGATCGGGCTGAATGGCCCCCATGTGCTGATGGTGTGGATGAACAGGGACGAGAGCGCCACCACCAGCATAAGGATCGCCCAGATCCACCCAACCCGGCGATGCGGCAGGCTACCCTTTGGTGCCAGTATTTGCACGAGACCGAGTGCGAATGCGGCGACGGCGGCATAGGCATGCAACTGGATGACGGGGGAGGCCGCAAGCAGCGGGGCGAGTGTCATTGAAAAGGATCCTCTCATGCGCACAGTCGTGGTATATTGACGGCGTCAACACTCTGAATTGTAATATTTCCACTGTCAATATAAATTGACGACGTCAACATAGGGGTGTCACCGGTGCCTGCCACGTCAAAACCCGCGACCGAAGCGGCCGCGCCGCAGCGTTACCACCACGGCGACTTGCCTGCGGCGCTGTTGCAGGCCGCCGAGACGATCCTGCAACGTGATGGGCTGGAAGGGTTGACCCTGAGGGCTGCCGCACGCGAGGCGGGCGTGTCTCATGCCGCTCCCAAAAACCATTTCGGCGACATCCGGGGATTGTTGAGTGAGCTGGCGGCCATCGGCTTCCGACGCTTGCGTGCGACGATGACGGCCGAACTCACGGCCCCGGCCGGCGGTCATGGGAATCTCGACAAGCTCGGGATCGGTTACGTCAAATTTGCCAAGGCCAACCCGGCGCTGTTCACGTTGATGTTTCGCAGTGAGCGGCTGGATTTCGACCGCCCGGCGTTGAAAGAGGCCAACCGCGGTTCGTTTTCTATGCTGTCGTCGATCGCCGCAGATGCCGCCGATACCGCTACCGGAGCGCCCGCGTTGAGCGTCGCGCAGGCCGCCCACATCGCTGCTGCTTGGAGCCTCGTGCACGGCTTCGTCTGCTTGATGCTCGACGGGCGGCTGCGTCCGTTGCTGCTGCAAACGGCTGGTGACTTAGATGAAATCGCACTCATCCAGGCCATCATGAGCCGGCCGCCGTCGGCGCCACGGGCATGATGCTTTATAGGGGCCGGGTGGGTGGCGCGGCGCAATGTGCCCCGAAGTTGGTCTATTGCGCCCTGCGGTTTTCGTTTACCTCAAACGCACGTTATAATTGCATTTCTGCAATGTTTCCCGCACTCTCGCACTACCTTGTCGGATCGGGGCGGGTCTAGAACCGTCTGGAACTGCCGGCTTGGAGTTGTGCAGCGCGTATCGCTCATGGAGAGGACGATTCCTCTTCAGATACGCCTCGTCGAAGTCCCGCCGCTGAAAGAGCAGCGCGGTTGCAAACCCGA
>JANXWC010000214.1 GCA_025351355.1 Hyphomicrobiaceae bacterium | reverse complement strand
AATCGCGCTCCGCACCCCCTGATAAGTTCGGGGGAGATAGAGATCAAATCATCAACGGCACGATCGAAGGATCGGGGCCGCTAAAGGTGTTTTGGGGCGAAGTGGCCTCCGGTTCGGCGCGCAGAGCCACGGCCAGAAGAAAGCGGCGACGCTCGGATGAGGGGCGGCTTCACAATCGAACGCGGGGCCGCCCCTCAACCGTCACTTCGTGACACCTTCTCCCCGCTTGCGGGTAGAAGGGAAAAGACGCGGCGCGCGACCCGGGACCTTGCCCGGTCATTGTCGGGGAAAGATTCGGGCTCTCCGCGCCCGCGATGTGTGGCGCGGCCGTCCACAAATGATGGCGGGTGGGGTGAGGAGCGGGTTCGAACTCGAACGATCAGGGACAGCCACCGGCTCGCGGCACGGCTGCGTTGGCCACGAACCTCGCCACGGGTTGGTGGCTTTACCCGGCGGTATCATCCCGACTTCGCCAATACAAAAAATCCCCGGCAAATGAATTGCCAGGGATAATTTAGCGCCCGAAATTCAGACGCAGATGTCGGTTCGATTAGTTGACCGACTTGGTCACGGCGATGTCTTTTGCACCAAGGCCGTTCGGCTCAGGAACTTCACGGCGGCAAGCGCTGACAGCAATAGCTGCGCTGAGCATGGTGGCGACGAAGACAGCTTTCTTGATCGTGGACATGGTTCTAATTCTCCCAAATGAATCACTCGCAGAAACAGAAGGCCAGATTTCACTGCAGAAGAGCAAGCGATGTGGCGCAATGTCCATGCGAAAGCACCGGGTGTGTGGCGACGTTGTCACAGTAAGTCGTTGATCGGTAACTATACTGTTCAAAACCTGCGCGCAGTTCGCTAGGTACTTGACAACGCATGCGCCAATTTTCGCTATTCGGCGCTACCAAAGGTCATGCGCCCGCAACCGCTTCTCCATGGAGTTCACACGATGCAATCGCGAATTTCTAAATTGACGGCGGTGATTGCGGTAGTTGGAATTTTCGTTGGGAGCGCTTCCACCGAGACGCTCGCGTCGGAAATTGTCGCGAAGATCAACCTGGCGCAGCAGCGCATGGAAGTTTCGGTCGATGGTGTGAAGCGCTACACATGGCGCGTGTCTACCGGACGCGACGGCTATCGGACGCAGGCCGGCACGTATCAGCCTTTCGCACAGACGCCGTATTATTATTCCAAGAAGTGGAACATGGCGCTGCCGTATCTGATCTCCATCGGCGAGGATGGAACGGCTATTCACGGCACCAGTCAGACCAGGAACCTCGGCAATACCGCATCACATGGCTGCATCCGCCTCGATACGGCCAACGCCGCGACCCTGTATAAACTGGTTGAAGCCAACGGCATGTTCAGCACCACCGTTATTGTGACGCGGTAAAGCGATCTACGCGGTAGCGTGAATATTTACCCGGTTATTTCAACGCCTGACCAGGATGGTCGATGGCGTTGTGTTTGCCGTCCGCAAATTCGCCACACCAGACGGGATGATTGTGTCGCGCGCATCGTGCCGACCATACTCCGTTCAGGCTTGAGATATAAACTTGGGAATGCGATGGATTGGCCGCTTCATCCTCGTTGGGACTGCGGCGCAGTTGCGCTAGATTTCGGCCGCGCAAAAAAGAATGCCATGCACATTTGGAAGTCTTCAGTGAGCGCTCGCCCAGCATCTCCAAGAGTTCGGGCATGTTGGGGCGTTGCGTCCCGTTCGTTTTTGACACTCACAGTTATGACCCTATTGTTCGCCTTGCTTCCTTGGCATTCGATCAACGCACTTGATGTCGAATTTTCCGGGCGGACGATCACACGGTCTATCCTCGCGATCTATGACGCCAAGCAGGAAGGCCCGCCCCATCAAAGCCGGCTGCACAAATTGGCTGAAATGCCGCTCAACTTTCTCGGCTTCAGTCTTGACTATCGCGACGTTAATCAGCCGTTGCCGGCAAGCTCTGAACTCGCTCAATATCGGGCGGTCATAACATGGTTCGTGGAGCCGCTGGCGCGGCCCGCCGCCTATGTTGACTGGCTTGAGGGCGCGACGAAGACAGGCCTTCGTTATGTGACGCTCGGCGAGATCGCACCCAAAGAGAGTGATGAACTTATCCCCGCTATCAATCGAGTCCTCGCACAATTGGGCCTTGAGCATGGCGGTACTTTCGTTGATCTGACCTACCGCTCGAAAGTGGTCAGCCAGGATGCCGGAATGGTGGGGTTCGAGCAGAAACTCGACAAGGCCCTGCCCGGCTTTCCGCTCATCTTGCGCCGCAATGCGGAGGCGCGCGCGCATCTGGTTATCGCCGCACAGACGCCGACCGGCGTCCAGCAGGCAATCGTCGTCGCGACCAGCGAGCGCGGCGGCTTTGCCGCGCAGAATTATACGGTCGTACTGGAGCCGAACACGGATCGCCTCAGCTGGGTCATCAATCCCTTCGAATTTTTCGCCAAGAGCCTGGGCTCGGAAAGATTTCCGATTCCTGACGTGACGACCGTATCCGGACGGCGGCTCTATATCAGTCAGATCGACGGCGACGGGTGGAACAATCTGTCGGAGGTCGAGGGCTACAGGCAGATGTTGTCGTCGGAAGTGGTGGCCCGCGAACTCATTGAGCCCTTTCCAGATCTGCCGGTATCGATCGGCCTCATTGCAGGCGACGTAAATCCCTTGCTGGGCGGTGTCGCCTCTGGTGGCGCCGTGGCGAGAAAGCTTTATGCGTTGCCACAAGTCGAAGTTGCCAGCCACACACACACACACCCCTACAATTGGGAATTCTTCGATCGTTATGACCGTAATGCCGAGACGAAATTGATTAAGAATTATCGATCGCCGGATCAGCCCCTGCGGGAGCGCATTACCAGCGCCATAGCTCGCGCGGCCGGCAAGACGATCAACAATCAACGCTATGATGCTTATGTTGCTGGATCCGACGATCTGCCGCGAACCTATCTCCGCGAACCCTTTAATCTAGAGCTTGAGGTCAACGGCGCATTGAAGGTATCCGAAAACTTCGCCCCCAAGGGCAAGCGTGCCAAACTATATCTGTGGAGCGGTGACGCGACCCCGTTCGAGGCAGCCGTCGCCGCCACCCGGGCTATCGGTGTTCGCAATATGAACGGCGGCGACAGTCGCTTCGATCCAGAATTTCCTTCGGTGGCATACGTGCCGCCGATTTCGCGACCCGTCGGTAAAGAACGGCAGATCTACGCCGTGAACAGCAACGAGAATACCTACACCAACGATTGGACCGGCCCCTACAACGGCCAGTCGATGCTGGTGCATACCCTGCGAAATACCGAGACGCCGCGGCGGCTCAAGGGCTTTGATCTCTATTATCATATGTATTCCGGTGAGAAGCAGGCCGCTCTGAATGCGGTGCGAGACCTTTTGCGCTTAGCGCGCGGATCTGAGGTTATCCCGCTCGACGCCTCTCAATACGCCGCCATGGCGGACGATTTTTTTGGCACCATGATCGAGCAGACAGGTTTGTTTCAATGGACCGTCAAGAACCGGGGGGCATTGGCGACTGTCCGCTTCGACGATGCAGATCTGCTTGCGATTGACACGGCGGCGAGCGTCGGCGTGCTGGGAAGCACACGGCATCAGGGCGCGCTGTACGCAAGCCTGGATCCAGCCGTCGAGCAACCGACCGTGGCGCTGCGCAGCAGGGCGGCCTACGAACAGGCGAGCCGTTCGCCTATCATGCTATCTTCCGAGCCACTTCTCAGCCTCGTCGAAGGGCGCTGGCAGCTGTCTAGTCGGGTGGTAAAAGACTGTGTCCAGACGGTCACTGCCCAAGGGTACGGCAATGGTGATTTGACCTTTGAGGGAAAGCGAAACAAGCCATTTCGCATTAAGGTTCGACGCAACGATCAAACACTCAACGAGGAAATACGCTGGACTGACGCGGAAGGCCGGCTGGCCCTCCACTATGTGATTGACGCGCGAGAGCCTGTCGAACTTCGTTTCGAATGCCATGAGTAGGTAACATGCCGAACTCTGCATCGGACAAGATCTTTTGGCTGCACGCAGCCAGCCGTGAGCGGCCTGAAAGCGGTTGGCTGCGTGGACTGCGGTTGCGCTCGCCGCCAGCCTACACATTGGTGCTCTCGCTGATCTTCATCGGTGCATTATTCGTTGGTTGGGCAGTATTGCCCGGCGAGGACGAGCGCATTGAGGCGTTAGAGCGGGATGGCCAGACGGCGCGGGCGTTGGCTTTGCTCGAAAGTCGTTTCACTCGCGGCGATCGCCGCCAGCGAACACTCGTCAGCTTGCGTCGCTTTTATGACTATTATGGCGACAACACCAAGTCGTTGCGCATTCTGGAACTGCTGGCACTACAGCGTCCGCGCGACCTGTATTTGCAGCGCCAGCTTGCCCAGCTCTACCGCCAGATGGAGGATGAACCCGGTCAGATTCGTGCCTTACGCGCGCAGTTGTCTATTCGTTATGCCGAACCGGTTTGCCAGCGGCTCGTCGGCCTGCTGCGTCGTGGCGGCGACTACGCTGGCGAAAAAGCTGCCCTGATCGATTGCCGCAATAACGGCTATCGGCGCCCGGAAGAACTGGAGCGGTTGGCTTTTCTGTATGCCGCAGATGGCGATCTCAAGGAAACCGCGCAAATTCTGCGCGCCGTCGATGATCGCCGCTGGTTGCGTGGCAGTCGCGAGCGCCTCATGTTGTTTGATGCCCTGATCGCCAACAACTTGGCCCAAGATGCGCTGCGTCGCGGGATCCGTTGGTACAAAGGACAAACGGACGAGGACTTCGCGCTTGAAATGATTGCTAAACTCGTGGCGGCAGAGCGCAACGACCTGGCCCTGCAGATGGCGCGGGATATCGGAACACCCGGCGACCCCGTAACATTGGCGGCAGGAGAAATTCTTGTAGATCAAGTCCAATACGAAGCCGCACGGTCGTTTCTTACAGGATGGCTTGCCCAGGCCGGAGGTATGTCTGCGGAGACGGCAACGCGCTTCGTTGCGGCTGCTGTCGATGCGGAGGCCCCAGCCCTCGCGATGATCGTTGCTGAACGCCAGGGACTGGACAAATTCCGTTCGGCCGACCTTATTTCTTTGGCTGAGGCACTGATGATTGCTGGCGAAATTGCGAGTTTTGACAAAGTGCGCGCCGTGCTTCCCGCCGAAAGCATCCAGGCAAACGGACTTATTTCGGCAGCGATCGAGTTGCGCGAAGGACGTCTCGACACTGCACGCACCATCCTGGCCGGCGTCACGCTCGATCCGTTGGATGAACACCGCATCGCGCTGAAGTCGCGTTTGATCGCGATGGCCGGGCGACCGCCTGCGTCGTCGTTGTTGGTGCGGGAGCCAGCGCGCACCGAAACCGTGTTGACTTCCCCTGTCGTGACGATTGCACCGGGCGAAACGCAGGCGCGGCGAATTTCAGTGCCCTCCGAGGTCGCCAGACGCTTCAAGCGGCGAAGACTGACGCTCAAACCGAACCCGTCGGCGACGGCTCCCGCCAAACAAAATCTGCCACCATTCGGCGTTGGACAATAGTTTCGCGACTACCCCTGCCAATCCTGGTACTCGCTTGCGCGGAGGTAGGTGACGCGAATTCGGATGGCTTTGTCCCGCTGGTTTGTGGCATTGTGAGCCGCACAACAAGGACGCCTAAATGACGCGTGTCGAACCACCCACTGACCAAGGGAACGTACTGTCTTCTGATGGCGTAGCTCGGCCGACGGCGGCGCTTCGGGAGCGAATGGATTCGCTACGGCAAACACCTGCACCGGCCTGGGTAAGACACGTTTCGCCGGTCCTGCCGCCGCGATTTGCGATCGTCGAAATGCTGATTCTGGCGACCTTGGTGATGCTGGAGTATTTGTGGGAGGGTTTTCCGAGCCTGACCCGCATCAATCCGCATCCCTATTGGATCGCGATCCTGTTGCTCAGTTTGCAGTATGGCACCGTCAGCGGCTTGATTGCAGCGAGTATTGCGATCATCGGCACCGTGCTGATCGGAATGCCTGAACCCGATATCGAAGAGCGCTATTTCAATTACCTGATCCGCGTGTGGACCCAACCCGTGTTGTGGTTGCTGGTGGCCCTGTTGCTGGGGGCGTTTCGAGCGCGCCAGATCGAACAGCGCGACGAGCTTATTCTGCAGACGGAAAATATGCGCATCCGGGGGGCCACCCTGCTCGACTATGCGACCAACCTGCGCACGCGGTGCACGATGTTGGAGCGCCGCACCGCCATGCGCGAGACCACCCGCACCGATACTCTGCTGACGGCGCTGGCACGCCTCAGGGATGCCGAGCCAGGGCGGTGGGCTGCGGCGCTGGCAACGGTGCTCGACGCCGGCTTCCCCCATTCGCGGTTTTCCCTGTACGCGGTGGATGGCGCAACGGTTCGCCTGGTTCTCGCACATAGCCGAAGTGCTGACGTCGCGGCCGCGCGTGTCGTGCCCCTGCCTGAGATCGAGCCCAATCATCCATTGTTGACCACCGTGGTAATGAACGGCCGCTCCGCGTGTGTCATCGATCCCCAGCATGACGCCGCCTTGCGCGGCGTCGGCGTAGCGGCGGTGCCAATCTTTGCACTCGCGGAGCAGGCATCGGTGAATCGCGTTATCGGACTTCTCAAGGCGGACATGCTGCCGCCCAATCAAATCGATGCGTCAACGACGATCCGCATGTCGGTTGTTGCAGCCCACTTGGCGCCGGTGCTGCAACGCGGGTTGATCAACTCGGTATTGGACACGAGTGATCCCGGTCAACTAAGCGACGGACTTGTCGGGGGCTCACGGGGTGATCGGCCAGACGGACTCGATGAGGCCATTCCATCCGTTCGCAAATGGCGTTTGAAGAATTGGTTGCCCGGTGGCCGGACGCGGCCAATATCGTCGGACAATCGCGATGGTTGAGCCTGTTGTGTTCTCGGCCGGCGCGATCGCTGGCGCGGCATCGTCGTCAAATAGCCGTGCCGAGGCAGGCATGGGAATTCGAGGCACAGCGACCGTCTTTGCCGCTTTCGTGCTGGAATCGGCATTGCTGGCATTGTCGGCGATAGAGCGAATCCCCTTGCCGGTGCTGATCCTATCCCACCTCGGCGTGGTAGGGCTGATGGTACTTATTCTGCGGCAGCATATCCGCTCGGGCGCCGATGGCGGCCTTGCACTTCTCGCGATAATCGGGATTCTGGCGACGGGCCCATTCGGTGCCCTGGGCACGCTTGCAATGCCGCTCTTTGCGCGGCGAAAACCGGCGACCGATGCGTTGCTGGCCAGTTGGTATGAGCGCATTGCTCTCTCCAGCAATCAGGATGATTTCACCAAACTGTCCGATCGCGTCGCCATCGGCCGTTCTGCCAATTTGGCGGCACCGATGCCGCCGTCGTTCGTCGATTTGTTTCACTCCGGACCGATTGCCGATCAGCAGGTGGCGCTCGGCGTCATTGCTCGATCGTTCCACCCCGGTTATCTGCCGGTGCTCAAAGTCGCTCTCGATAGCCCCGAGCCGCTCGTTCGTGTGCAGGCTGCAGCTGTTGCGGCCCGCATCCGCGGCCAACTCAATACTCATGTCGTCACATTGTTCGATGCTGCGGCCGACCCCACGTTGTCGCTGGCCGCCGCCCAGGAAGTCGTGGCTCAATTACGCTCGGCGCTGGCGTCCGGTCTGCTCGAGGCGTCTGTGCAAAAGAGCGCCGCAGGAACTCTCGACGGACTGACGGCGCGGATCTTTTCCAAACTCGACGCGCGACGGCGGAGAGTGGTGGTTGGTGGGCGCTCGACGCCGGAACTGACCGACGAAGCGGTGTTTGAGGAATACTCTGCATTTCTATTGGCCGCCGGTCGTTTCGATGACTTCCGCGCCACCAGGCTGGCCGTCAGGCGGCACGTGCGCGGCCGCTATCGAAGCCGACTTGTTATTGCGCGTCCCGCAGGCACCGCATTTAAGCAACAGTTACGAGCGCCGGCGGTGCGCCGATGAGCGATCGCGCCAGTTCATGGAGCCGCACCGACGCGCGCCCCGCCGATGTCTGCATTATCGTCGAAGGGTGTTATCCCTTTGTGCCGGGTGGAGTGTCCGGTTGGATCGACTGGCTGATCCGTTCGCAACCGGCCACCAGTTTTTCCATCGTGTCGCTGTGGCCCGCACCCAGTGAGCATCCGCCGCGCTACGCCATGCCGGCCAACGCGGTGGCCTTCCATCCACTTTATCTGCAGACTTTCGGCGGCCAACCCCTGCAGTCCGCGCGGCTGCCACGGGGCCTGTCGGCACTGTCTGACGCTCTGCAAACCTTCATGACGCAAGGCGGCGCGGACGCCCTGCACGACTTGACGACTGCGATCTCCGAAACCGAGCGCGATATGCCGTTGGCGCGCATCTTCAATTCGCCGGTCGCCTGGGAATTGGTGCAAGGCATGTATCGCGGCCGCATGCCGTACGGCTCGTTCCTGCACTATTTCTGGGCGTGGCGGGCCTTGCTGGGCGGCCTCTTTGCAACGCTTGAATTCCCGCTGCCGGAGGCGCGCGTTTATCACACCATTTCGACGGGCTATGCGGGGCTCCTTGCCGCTCGCGCCGCCGAGGAATCCGGACGACCAGCTATTCTGACGGAGCACGGGATCTATACCAACGAGCGTCGCATCGAGCTGTTGATGGCCGATTGGGTCGCCGATACCATTGAAAAGGGGCACACGTTGGATGATCCGCGCCTCGATCTGCGCGATATGTGGATTGCCGCCTTCGAGGCTTATGCACGCACCTGCTATCAAAGTTGCGAGCAGATCATCACGCTGTACGACGACAATCAGAAGGTCCAGAAGCTGCTCGGCGCCGGGCCTGCCAAGTGCCGGGTGATCGCCAATGGGATCGACGTCGAACGCTTCGCGCATCTGACGCCGGCGCCGGCGACCGAACGTCCGACGATGGCCCTGATCGGCCGCGTCGTGCCGATCAAGGATGTGAAGGCCTATATAACGGCGGCGAAAATATTGCGCGACCGCATGCCAGATTTGCGCGCCTATATCCTTGGCCCGCTCGACGAAGATCCTATCTACACCGCCGAATGTCGACAACTGGTGGCAGACTTGGAACTTGGCGATTGCATCGAATTCACCGGTTCGGTCAACATCGTCGATTATCTCTCGCGCATTCACGTGGTCGTTCTCACCAGCCTCAGCGAAAGCCAGCCATTGACCATCCTCGAGGCCGGAGCGGCGGGTATTCCGTTCGTCGCAACTAACGTTGGGTCTTGTCGCGAAATTATCGAAGGTCGTAGCGATGAGCAGCCGGCCCTTGGTCCTGGCGGGCTGATTACACCGGTAGTCGCACCGGCAGCGACCGCCGCGGCCGTCGAGCGATTGCTGTGCGACCATCAGCTCCGGCAGAGCTATGGCGAAACATTGCGTCGGCGGGTGCGTGCGACCTACACGTCCGAGCGTGCCAGCAAGGCCTACACCGATCTCTACCGCGATCTGCGCAATCGTCCGACGCGTCTCTTAAGGAAGCCGGACATCGCGCCTGCGGACGGCGCAAGTATCTGGACGCGCTGGCGTCCAGCACCCGGAATTTGAGGTCATGGCGGGAATTGGCTTCCAACTCCGGCGACTGGCGCGCCAGGACACCATCTCCTCGGTTCTCGCAGCTGCAGGCCATGCAGCGGTGATTGCCGCGGGTCCGTGGCTTTTCACGATTTTCGCTCTCGCCGCGATCGGTTTCATTGCAGACCAGATCACCGGCCGCGAAGTGCTCGCCGGTTTTCGCGCGATCATTATTTATGCATTCGCCACGTCGCTGGTCATGGCCGCGCCGATCACCATCGTTGCGACGCGCCTCGTCGGTGACGCGCTTTGGTTGCGGCGTCCGCAGGATGTGCGTGGATTGCTGTTGGGCAGCTACGTCGCGGCCATGCCGCCGGTTCTGCTGGCCGTGTTGGCCGAGGTGATGCTGATGCGCGTCGAACCGGGGGCGGCAATCGCCTTGGCCGGCGCCTCCCTGCTGGTCGCGTTGATCTGGGTCGCGCTCGCCTTTTGTGGCGCGGTTCGAGACTATCTCGGTGTGACGCTGTCGTTTATCGGCGGCTTGGCTGTTGCGATGATCGCGACGATTTCGGTGGCGGTCGCGGGGTTGGAATCCAATGCGATGGCCTGGGCCTTCGTCGCCGGCCTGACGGTCACTTTTTTTGGCCTCACCAGCCGGGTTTTTGCGACATTCCCTCAAGCTCCCGGCAGACTTCTCACAAGCCTTTCGGCAATCGCCGGTGGCGCCCAACGTTACCAACGATTGATGTTGGGAAGCCTGCTCGGGAACGCCGGCGTATGGGTGGACAAGGTCGTGTTCTGGCTGTCGTCCGAAGGCAGTCGCCTCGACAACGGGTTGTTGCACGCGCCGGCCTACGACAGCACGATGTTCATCGCGTCGTTGGTCATCGTACCGGCGCTGTCCTCGTTCGTGCTGAGTTTGGAGACCGGATTTTTCGATCGCTATCAGCAGTATTTTGCGACCATCTCCAACCACGGAACATTGGATCAGATCGAGCAGGCACGGCAGCGACTGCAGCGCTACACGCTGGAACATCTTGTGCTCATCACGATGTCGCTGGCCGGCTTGGCCGCGATCGTCATTTTGACCGCACCGATTATTATCGATGCCCTCGGTTTGCAGTTCCGCCAGATCGCCATCCTTCGCTACGGCGCGCTCGGCGCAGTATTCCATTTCGTGTTTATTGCGGCGTCGTCGGTACTGCTGTTTTTCGACCGCCGACGGCGCTATCTCGCCGTGCAGGCGCTGTTCCTGGGGCTCAATGCCGGCTTGGCGATTGTCTCGCTGCGTATCGGTGAAGATAGCTACGGTGCCGGCTATTTTGCCGCCTGCTTGATCGCGGCCGCGGTCGCCTATCGCATGACCGAAAAGACGTTCGATCGTCTCAACTTCCTGACCTTCCTTGGCAACAATCCATCTATTGTCGGCACCTCCGGCGCCCGTTCGGCGTGGCTCGATCGTTGGTTTGCGCGCCTGCGGCGTTCATTGTCGCGGGCATGACGACCAGTTGCTGAATTCCGCGCGCCGACCAGACACCCACTTCTGAAAAGCGACACCCGGCGCTCGCTTCCGGCAGGCTTATTATCGCGCCTGTTGTCGTTGCCGGAAGGCCACAGCACCGTGTCCGGGACCGTTGATAACTCTATTGCTCCATTGAATTCCGTTAAGTCCCATGCAATCCCATGAACATCCACGTAATGATTTGCCGATCGCGGGCATGTCGAGCCGGGTGCGGTGGTGCAAGCGGTGTTGTTGATTGGGTCTGTCACGTGAGTTCTGGAAGGGCTGCAACGGGAGATGGACCGCTTTGTCTCAACATTCACGAATAAGCTCGATGCCAAAGGCCGTGTTTCAATTCCTGCGCCCTTCCGCGCCGTGCTCGAGCGCCAAATCGCCCATGCGTCACAAGGCGCAAGCACCAGCATCTACTGCTACCCTGCGCTCGACGCTCCGGCTCTCGATGCAGGTGGCGAAAGCCTTGCGGTTACGATCGATGGGCTTCTCGCAGGCCTGCCGGATTATTCAGATGAGCGGGACGAACTGTCTGTCGCGCTCTACGGCGATGTCCAATTGCTCGCCATCGATGGGGACGGACGCATTATCCTTCCTGAAAGCCTACGCCAGCACGCCGGACTTCAGACGCACGTCACTTTCGTCGGTCTTGGCCAGAAATTTCAAATTTGGACGCCGGAGCGTTTCGAAGAAAGGCGCCAGCGCGCGCGCGAAAAAGTCCGAGAGACGCGCAAGCTGTTCGGGCTGACACAGCGACCGATCAACGCTGCCCCTGGCGGCGCAGGCCCGGATGATGCAGCGTCCGGGCATGAGTAAGAAGTCGCGAAAACCAACCACCGCCGATGCATCGGTGCAAACCGAAGCGCCGAAATCTCCGCACTTGCCGGTCATGTTGGCGGAGGTGCTTGCGGCGCTCGCCCCGCAGGACGGCGAGTTGATCATTGATGGCACCTTCGGCGCTGGTGGCTACAGCCGCGCCATTCTCGCGTCTGCCGGTTGCCGCGTCTTAGCCCTCGATCGTGATCCGACGGCGCTTGCGGCGGCAGCGCCCCTGATCGCGGAATTCGGCGATCGTCTGAAGCTGGTCGGTAAGCCTTTCAGTCACATGCAGGAAGCGGTGCAATCGTTGGCGCAGCCGGCGACGGTCGATGGCGTCGTGCTCGACATCGGCGTATCCTCGATGCAGATCGATCAACCCGAACGTGGCTTCTCCTTTCAAACCGATGGCCCGCTGGATATGCGCATGTCGCAGACCGGGCCTTTTGCGGGTCCGTCTGCAGCCGACATCGTCAACACGTTCGATGCCGATCCCCTGGCCGATATTCTATTCCAGTTCGGCGAGGAGCGGCGGTCGCGGCAGATCGCGCGGGCCATCGTCATGGATCGCGAAAAGGTGCTGTTTACAACAACCAAACAGCTTGCCGATTTAATTTGCCGGGTTCTCAAAACGCCGAAGATTGACGGCCGCCATTCAGCGACGCGCACCTTTCAGGCGCTGCGCATTTATGTGAATGACGAACTGGGTGAGCTTCGGAGCGGGCTTGCTGCGGCTGAACAGATATTGAAGCCGGGCGGGCGCTTGGTCGTGGTCACCTTCCATTCGCTCGAAGATCGTATCGTCAAAGATTTTTTCCGCACCAAGTCGGGCCGCACGCCGCAAGGCTCTCGCCACGGGCCCGCCCTTGCGACGGTAGAAGCTGCCGCTAGCTTCGATCTCCCGGTAGCGCGCGCCGTTGCGCCATCCGACCAGGAATGCGCCATCAACCCGCGCGCCCGCTCCGCACGCCTCCGCTGGGGTGTGCGCACGACGGCACCAGCGCCGGAACGCGAATAAACGTTACTTCAGCGCATCCTTGACGATGCCGCCGACCTTGCCGAAATCCATCTGGCCGGCATAGGCAGACTTTAGCGCAGCCATCACTCTGCCCATGTCTTTGGGCGACGCGGCACCGGTTTCTGCGATGGCCTTGGCAACGGCTGCCTTGGTTGCCGCTTCGTCCATTTGGGTGGGCAGATAGCTTTCGATAATCGCAATTTCAGCGAGTTCGGATGCCGCCATTTCAGGACGCCCGCCGTTAGCAAACTGCTCGGCCGAATCGCGGCGCTGCTTGATCATCTTGGCGAGCACGTTGATGATCGCGGCATCGTCGATCGGCGATTTTTCGGCCGGGCGCGCCTCGATGTCCGCCGATTTGATGGCCGATGTCATCAGCCGCAGCGTCGAAACGCGCAGCTTCTCCCCGGCGCGCATGGCGTCTTTGAGGTCGGACGTGAAACGTTCGCGGAACATGAAGATCTCCTGGTCGATGAGCGCTTATGTAGTGCCAATGCGGTATGCTTGCAACTCGGGGCTGTGGTCGTCCGCGGCGTGAGGACTCAATATAGCGCGCGTTGACCGATCGGGAGCATTGGACTAGGGGATCACGACGCCGGGCAGGCGCCTGCCACGGCTCCAAAATTGCGGATAACCTCATGACCAAGACCGCGCATGCGACGACACCGGCTCCTTGGGTCGAACTGCCAACGACAGCACGACTGGTGCTGGCGGATGGCACGATCATCGAAGGCTATGGCCTCGGCGCGACGGGCACGGCGGTGGGCGAAGTATGTTTCAACACGGCGATGACCGGTTATCAGGAAATTTTGACCGACCCGTCCTATGCCGGCCAGATCATAACGTTCACGTTTCCGCATATCGGCAATGTCGGCACTAACGCCGAAGACACCGAGACCTCGAATCTCGCGATGCGAACCGGCGTGCGCGGCTGCGTGCTGCGCGCGGAGGTCACCGATCCCGCCAACTGGCGCTCGACCATGTCGCTCGATGCGTGGCTCAAGACGCGGGGCATCATTGCTATTACCGGCGTCGACACGCGCGCATTGACGGCACGTATCCGCGACGGCGGCATGCTCAATGCCGTCATCGCGCATGAACCTTCGGCTAAGTTCGATCCGGCAAAGTTGCTGGCCGAAGCCAAGGCCTGGCCCGGCCTTGATGGCATGGATCTGGTGCCCGAGGTCACGCGACAACAATCGATGTCGTGGGATGAGAAAAGGTGGGCATGGGGCCAAGGCTTCCAGACACTCGACAAGCCGGAATTTAATGTTGTCGCCGTCGACTATGGCTTGAAGGTCAATATTCTCCGCTGCCTTGCCAACGCCGGCTGCAAGGTGACCGTGGTTCCCGCCGATACGTCGGCCGAAGACATTCTGGCGCGCAAGCCCGATGGCGTGTTCCTATCGAACGGACCCGGCGATCCCGCGGCGACCGGCGCCTATGCCGTGCCCGAAATCAAGCAGTTGATCGCCAGTGGCGTGCCGGTGTTCGGCATTTGCCTGGGCCACCAGATGTTGGGCATCGCTGTCGGTGCCAAAACGCACAAGATGCACCAGGGCCATCACGGCGCCAATCATCCGGTCAAAGATCACACCACCGGCAAGGTCGAAATCGTCTCGATGAACCACGGCTTCGCAATCGATACCAACACACTGCCGGCTACTGTCGAAGAAACGCACGTATCACTGTTCGACGGCTCCAATTGCGGTATCCGGCTCAAGGGCCAGCCGGTATTTTCCGTACAGCACCATCCCGAGGCCTCGCCCGGCCCCGAGGACAGCCACTACCTGTTCGCCCGCTTCGCCAATCTGATGCGGGCGAAAAAGGGCAAGAAAGCCATGGCCGAGCGGTGATATTGCTCAAGAGTCCACCAGTGAAGTGGCGAGTTGACTTGGATCCAAACGCTGGCCGACTATGCAAACACATGCACTTCGGTGCATCCGTGCTGCGCACCGAGGTGCCGGACCGTCGCCAAGTTTAGCGGCTGGTGGGATGAAACCGCGCGACCAATTCCGATCGTCAAGCGATGACCGTTTTTTGCGTCGACAAGTTTGTATCGCGTTCCGAACGGCAATTGCGGGCAATCGATCAGCGAAAAGATTGTGACGTGGCGAGCGGAGGTTGCAACAATTGCGTTTTCCAACGCATCATTGCTGTAAACTGCGAAATTCCTGGCGGCCATGACGCATCCCCTCGACACCTAACGATGAAGAAACGTGCGACCGTGATAACAGTTTCAAAAGCGCAAAACTATTTGATTCGGGTTGTCACGCCCGCAGGTTGCCGCGCTGAATTTTAAAGTAAAATCTGTGCACTTGGGTTCGAAGCACACGGATGATTTTCGAGAACTAAAATGCGTCTGGGCCGCCGCTGTCAGATCTTCTGATTGAATTCGCCGACTTCGGGGAATTTGGCGAGGCGGGCTTCGATATCGCGGAAGATGGCGTTGCGATTGGCCTCTGAAACCGGGCTTTCGACGACCACCACCAGTTCCGGTTTATTCGACGACGCGCGAACCAGGCCCCATGTGCCGTCGGCCAATGTGACGCGCACGCCGTTGACGGTGACGAGATCGCGGATCTTCTGGCCGCAGATGGTTTTGCCGGCTTTCGCTTCCGCCTCGTAGCCGGCGACGATTTTCTCGACGACGCCGTATTTTTTCTCATCGTCGCAGTGCGGCGACATGGTTGGCGATTGCCAGGTCTTTGGCAGCGCGCGCCTGAGATCGGCCACCGACTTGCCGGGTGCACGCTCCAGCATGTCGCACACGGCGATGGCGGCGACCAGGCCGTCGTCGTAGCCTCGGCCGAGCGGCGGCTGGAAGAAATAGTGCCCGCTCTTCTCGAAGCCGACGAGCGCTTTCTGTTCATGCGTATAGCGCTTCATGTAGGAGTGCCCGGTCTTCCAGTAGAGCGCCTTGGCGCCGTTGGCCGCGAGCACGGGATCGGTCATGAACAAGCCCGTGGACTTGACGTCGGCGACGAAGGTCGCATTGGGGTGCACGGCGCTGAGGTCGCGCGCCAGCATGACGCCGACGGTATCGGCGAAAATCTCGTGCCCCTCATTGTCGACGACGCCGCAACGGTCGCCGTCGCCGTCGAAACCGAGACCCACGTCGGCCTTATGCTTGGTGACGGCCGCAGCCATCGCATGCAGCATCTTCATATCTTCGGGGTTGGGATTGTAGTTCGGGAACGAGTGATCCAGCGTGCAATCGAGCGGCACGACTTCGAGGCCGAGCGCCTCCAGGACCTGCGGCGCGAACGCGCCGGCCGTGCCGTTGCCGCACGCCGCCACCACCTTCATATGCCGCTTGTATTTCGGCCGGTTGGTGAGCGATTTGATATAGCGCTCGGCTAGATCAGGCACGAAAATATACCGACCGCCGTCGCGCGTTTTCGATTGACCGCCGAGCACGATCTCCTTGAGTTCACCCATTTCTTCGGGGCCGAACGTCAGCGGTTTGTTGAGTCCCATTTTGATGCCGGTCCAGCCGTTGTCGTTATGGCTGGCGGTGACCATCGCGACGCCTTCGACACCCAGTTCGAACTGCGCGAAATAGGCCATCGGCGACATGGCGAGCCCGATGTCGTGCACTTCAAAGCCGCCGGCCAGCAACCCGGTCATGAGCGCCTGCTTGACGCCGCCTGAATACCAACGGAAGTCGTGGCCGACGACGATCCGCTTCTTCACGCCGCGGCGCTCGAACACTTCGGCCATGCCGAGCCCGATGGCGTTGAGGCCCATCAGGTTGATTTCCTCCGGGAATAGCCAGCGCGCATCATACTCGCGGAAGCCGGTCGGCTTGACCAGCGGCAGGCGTTCGAAGTCCAGCGTATTCGGCTTCAGATCGGCGCGTGGTTTGGGCAGCATTGGGGTCTCGCGTTGTTTGATGTCACGGCTTGGCGACTGGCACACGCCGTACGACACCCGCTCGGGGCGTTCAACGGCTAATCCTGGAGAATAGTTCTATTCCTCCAGTACCAGGCGACCGGATTGCATATCGACACGGCTGAGCTTGCTGAGAAAGCTCATGCCCAGCAGGGTGGTGTCGAGCTTGCCCTCTTCCATGACCGCGGCGCGGACGTTGCGCACTTCCACACTGCCGATCGCCAAGCGGTCGATTTCGATCGGCGCGAACCGGGCGATCCCGTTGGCGGTGTTGGCCTGCTGGGTGAAATCGCTGTCGCGCGGGACGACACCGGCACGCCGCGCATCTTCGTAGGTCAGCGCCACCATGCTGGCGCCCGTATCGACCATGACATTGACCGCGCGCCCGTTGATCTCGGCGTCGGCGAAGAAGTGCCCGTTGCGCTGCGCGACCAGTTCCGCCGTGCGGCGTCCATTGGCGGCAGGTCGCTCCTGGCTCTGCGCCGCCGATCTACGTTCCTGGCTGGCGACGGTCGGTGATTTCAGTCCGGCGAGTTTTGCAAAGATTTGCCGGGTCTGCTGATAGTGCGTCAATGCCACCGCGCCGATGATCAGTGCCGCAGTACATCCGGTAACTTCGACCAGGAGTTTCCGACCGCCCAAAGACAACGCCATGCTGGACCCCGCTACGCGACAAACTAACCGGACTTTGCCGCTACCGTGATCCGTTGCGGCATGCGCGGCGGCTCAGATCCTCAGCGTCAGCAGGTCTCCGGAAAATTCATATGACTTCAATCTGTTTAAAAAACTCATACCAAGCAGGCTGTCCCGGAGTGCGCCGGGCTTGGCGACGAGGGCGTCGATCTCGTTGAACTGGATCGAGCCGACGGCCACGCGTTTTAGTTTGATGGCCGCCGCGTAGGTCGTGCCGTTCGCGGTCTGTACCGGTACGCTGTAACGCAGCCGATCGACATCGATGCCCAATTTCTGAGCGTCCGCCGGTCGCAGCACGACGGTCGAGGCCCCAGTATCGACGAGCATCGTCATGGCAAAGCCGTTCAACTCGGTGCGAGCGACAAAATGGCCATCTGGCCGGCGGCGTATTTTGACGGCCCGCTCGCCTTCGGTTTGCGTGTCCGCCCGTGCCAGTAGGCCAGGTTGGGCGATTTCCGCAGCCACCAGATGGCCGAACGACACGAGATCGTCCCGGTAGTTGTAGCCGGCGGCCAGCGCCGACAATAGGAGCAGCCAGCTCGACAGATCACGCATCGAACGCAGCACGCCCTGGCTGTTCCGCAGCGAGAGTGCAGCAAACGTCAGTACGGCGATGCACAGGCCGACCAGGCCGTAGATCGTATCAGGCGCGTTCCCGCCAAACAGTGCGCTGATATCGTTGGTGTATATGGCACCGACGCCAACCGCGGCAATCAACAAGACGACGATCCAGCCCGCCATGGTCTTCCTCGAATTGCCAGTCTTGGCCACTTTGCCTGGGGCATTGCTATCACGGCAAGTGCAGCGGAAACGAGGCAGTTTGGCAAGATATGCTCAAGCGTGGCAGGGTTGACGCGGCGACGGCGGTCAATCAACGGCGAGCAGGCAAAATGAATGGGATCGTCGACCAGGGACCGGTGCAGTTGGAGCAGATCGCCGCCACCCACATTGTGACGCTCGATCATGCGCCGTCGCGCAACGCGCTCTCGAAGGAAATGCTTGAGGCGCTGTTGGCAGAAATAGATCGGGCATCGACCGACAAAAACATCAAGGCTGTTGTGATCGCAGCGAATGGGCCAGCCTTTTCAGCCGGCCACGACCTTAAGCAGCTCAGCGCCCACCGTGCCGATCCGGATCGCGGCCGCGCCTATTTTACGTCCGTCATGCGCCTCTGCGCCGAACTCATGCAGGCGATTGTGCGCTGCCCGAAGCCGGTCATCGCCGCGATCGAAGGTGTGGCAACCGCGGCCGGCTGCCAGTTGGTCGCCACCTGCGATCTGGCCGTCGCCGGAGAAAACGCCAAGTTCGCCACACCCGGCGTCAACATCGGGCTGTTCTGTTCGACACCGATGGTCGCCCTGACCCGCAACGTGCCCCGCAAACGGGCGATGGAAATGCTGCTGCTGGGCGAACAGATGAATGCGCGCTCAGCCGCCGACTACGGCCTGGTCAACCGCGTGGTACCGGTGGGTAAAGCGCGCGCCGAGGCACTCGCCATGGCTGCCGTGATCGCATCCAAATCCCCCGTCACCGTCGCCATCGGCAAACAGGCGTTTTACGCCCAGGTCGAGCAACCGTTGGCGGAAGCCTACACGTTCGCCGCCGATGTCATGGTGCGCAATATGCTCGAACGCGACGCGGCAGAGGGCATCGGTGCGTTCATCGAAAAACGCGCGGCGAAGTGGGCGGAATGAGATGTTGTTGGTTGCAAACTGGGCGCTAATATCTGCGTTGCAACAATAGTTCGAGCGCGGCGCTTATGCGAGCTCATCAGGAGCAATCATGCGTGCATATATTTGCTCGGCCTGCGGGACGCAGTTTGTGCCCGCCGAAAACCCACCCGCGGGTTGTCCGCTCTGCATCGATGAGCGGCAGTTCGTCCCGGCGTCGGGCCAGTCCTGGACGACTTTGGAAAAACTTCAAAACACGCACAGCAACAAGTTTCGCCGCCTCGCGCCGGGGCTGACGACGATCGAAACCACTCCCGCATTTGGTATCGGGCAGCGCGCGTTCCTCGTTCAAACACCCACCGGCAATGTGCTGTGGGACTGCATCACGGTTGTTGACGACGCCACGGTCGATCTGCTGCGCGGCATGGGTGGCATCGCGGCTATCGCGATCTCGCATCCGCATTACTACACCACGATGGTCGAGTGGAGCCGCTCGCTTGGAAACGTACCGATCTACCTGCACGCGGCCGATCGCGAATGGGTGATGCGGCCCGACCCCGCGCTACAGTTCTGGGAGGGCGACACCAAGCCAATTGCGCCGGGCCTCACGCTGCTGCGACTGGGCGGCCATTTTGCCGGCGGCACCGTGCTTCATTGGGCCGATTGGAGCGACGGTCGCGGCGTGCTGCTTTCGGGAGACATCCTACAGGTGGTCCCGAGCGGACACGTCAGCTTTATGTGGTCGTATCCAAATCTCATCCCGCTTTCAGCCACGAAAGTACAGCGCATCGCCGAACTCTTGGAGCACTTTGCTTTCGACGCGGTCTACGGCGCGTTTTCGGCGCGCGGGCAGATCGACGTCCACGCCAAGCAGGTCGTGGCAGCGTCAGTTGCCCGCTACATCGCGCGCATCAGCGAGCGATAGCAATCTATCGCGATCCGTCGCTGTAAAACTCTGTACGTTGAATAGTAAATAATAAAATACCAAGATATATAAACTAATAAACTTTCTTTATTGTGATTATCTAAGTGTTTTTACAGCAACGTGAGCATTGCCCTCTTTGAAATGGTAATGCCATGATAAATGCAACAGCTGGAATTCAGAACGACGTCGTTTTTGGTGCAGGCCAGATCCACTCCCGAGCGTTTTGGCTGTCTCCCGCACTGATTGGCCTGTGTGCTCCGATCGTGGTGGGACTGTTGTTGGCCCCTTACATCATTTCCGACGCCGGCTTCCTCATCGGCGGCATGTTGTCGGCCTGCATGGTCATCGCCGTCGGTGCTTATCTGCTGAGCGTTATGGCTCCCGGCGCGCCTTCAGCGATCAGTTTTCGCCAACTTTCGCGCACCGTCGTCGTTATCCGCAAGGGCCTGGTCAGCTCCTCCGAGGTGCTCATCCCGTTTGCGGATGTTACGCGCATCGCGCGCTCGTCGGCTGCCGATCGTGATGGCTTCGGCATGACGGGCATCGAAGTCCGCACGCGTTCGGGAGAAATCTGGTCCGTGCGTGGCGACGTGGAGGCCGACGACATCTCCTATATAAGGCAGATGATTGGATTGAAACCAATCAGTCGCTGAAAACTGCAAAACCCGTGGACCGCCCGCGATCTTCACCTTAACGGTCGGAGTTCGTTGAAAACAACCATAGATTGTGCAATATGGAAGCACTCCTTCCTTGAGCGCCCCGCGATGGCCATCGCAACAGCGTCTGAGAGAGGGGCGCGGGTGGAAACCATCTGCGGACAAGGCCCGCTCGCTGAGACGGTGACCACGCTGAAGCAGCTGTAAGC
>JANXWC010000206.1 GCA_025351355.1 Hyphomicrobiaceae bacterium | reverse complement strand
AACCGCTCCCACCAGTGTGTGTCGACCTCTCCGCCGACGCCGGCCCGGCCAAGCGCATCTGTGGCAGCAGACCCAAGCTGCACCCGCACACCGAGCGGGGTCGTCGCACTGGACCAGATCACATTCAACCGCGCCTGGCCGGGGCTCAGCCCTCCCCGGTACTCGCCAAACACCTGCGTGCCTTTCTCCATCAGCACCACCTGTCCATTGAAGGACAGCACATCCCGCGTGATCACACAGGTCACAAACCCCGGTTGATCCGACTGCATGGCAGTTTCCAGAACGCATGGAATCGACGTGCCTTGCGTGATGATAAAACGGCGATCCCCGATCATGCCGGCCTTGGCCACCTCGAACGTCGACGGCGTAAACCGCCGCTCGAAAGCGCCCTTGTCTTCGGTGTCGCGCACGATGCGCTCCTCGGGTTGAGTGCGCGGCGATACCGACACGGCCTTTGAGAAGGCCGTGACTGGCGCGCGCTGCATGGCCAGCAGCATTTGTTCCGCAGTCGACAGTTCCTCTTTGCGGGCGAGTTGTGACGCCGGCGGCGTTGCCGGTTGGGGCTGCAGCGTCAGCGACATCGCCCGCGGCGGCTCGAGTTCTGACATATCGAGTTTGCGCGACGTAGCAGCGACCGGTTTGGGAGCCGTCGGCAGCGACGGCGCCGCAGCCTTCGTCGCCAAATAAATGACGACGGCGCCGCCAACAATCATGGCGCCGGCACCTATTGTGCGAACGGCCTGACCGGCCTTGGCCCTGGTTCCTGCCGATAACCTGGATGCAACCTCCATCCGGTCAGCTTCAATTTCAATTGTGTCAGGCATATCAATCTCCCTCACTTGCCGATCACGATCGGGCCGCTGGCGAGTACCGTTGCCGCGTCGCTGAGTGCCGAACGGCCGATCGTGCCGCCGGGCTTCTTGGTGCCGTCGGTGGCCACTACACGTGCCACGCTCGGGGAGGTCGTCCGCGTGTGTGGATCGATCCCTTCCGGGCTGTAGTTTTCGTTAAAGACACAGAGCACCTGATCGCCACGCCGCAGCACCAGCTTGCGGGCAACGGCGTGCACAAGAACTCCATCCCCTGATACGGTCTTTGGGATCAGTTCTTCGCTGCCGTCTTCAGCTGTCGCGTAAATCGCCGGCATCTCGATGTTGCCGGAAAAACGCAGGGTCGTGACCTTGCCGTTGTCGTAGACCTCGACCGGCTCAAAGGCGGTCTCACCTTGCACCGAATAGGCGTAATTGCGAGGTCCATTAGCTTCGTCGCGCGTCAAAACTTGATCGACGTGAGCGGCCCTGCGTTCGGACGTGGCCGCGGCCTCGATCTGTTGCCGGCGGAGTTGCTCGTCAGAGGGGTATTTATACTTGACCAGCAGGAACGGTGGATTTTTTGCAGCCCGGTCCGGTGGCATCAATCCAAGCTCGATCTGATAACTGCGCTGCGTACCATCCGGTCGTTGCGTGACAACTTGCATATTCGTGGCAGGGTGCATTTCTTTGGGTTTCACAAACACCAGATTGCCGGTGGGTGCGATTTCCCAGATGGGATTGCCAACCGTCGCGTGAACAACGGTCTCGTCCGATGCAAACTCGATTTGCGTCGAGGTGCGCAGCGCGCCGACAATCTGGACAACCTGGAACGGATTGTAGTTGACGAACCTGACACGCTGGTCGTCGCGTCCCTCCTTGGGGAGTTCGGCGGCCCATACCGGCAGCCCTGAAATGACGATCGCAGCCAAGCCGATGGGTATCAGGCGCATTATGGTGTCTCCGGATCTATGCGGTAGTCGCGGACTGAAAATCCAAGCGGATTGATCAGACGGTCCGTGTCCGACAACGGCGCTGACACGTAGTCGTAGGCTACGGTCGCCATCCAATGGCTGACCGTGGTTTGGCCGCCGCGCTGGACGGTGCGCGCGTAACGCACCAATCCCAGATTGGTCGACGGAAACGAAATCGCTCTGATGTCTATTTTTGACGTGCCCTCCCGGCCCAAGACCGCCAGCGCGCTCTTTGGATTTTTCAACGCGTAGCTTTCGGTAAACTTGGCCTGTTCCGGCTCAAGGCTCATCAAGTTCACTTTGCGGAAGGCAGCCGGGGCCTCATCGAACATGTAACCTTCGCGACCACGGATGTAGTCGGCCAGCCAGTATTTGGTGACCGCCTCATCGTAGGTCTGGATGCCGCGCACCGGCGTTACCAGATCAACGGTTCCGGTCGTTGCGTTGACGCGGAAAACGTACACATCGACTGTCCGTAGCGGCAGCATGCAGATCACAGCCACAATCGAAACAAAGCCCGTCGCTGCGCTGACGCCGGCAATTCTCCAGGCCAGACGGCGTGAACGGCTCTCGGACAAAACGCGCTCGCCGTCGAACGTCCGGCTCTGGGCGAAGAATGCCTTGAGGTCATTTTTATCTGCACCCAGCATTATTCGGCCCTCCCGCACGCAAGCTCGAGCGTGCCCGACCATTTGCCCGCATTGATCGCGCGCTTGTCGCCGCCATCACAGCTCGGTGGACCTCGATCCCACACCGCGCATCCACTCACAGCGATCGTAACAGCCAGTATTAAAAGCCAGTTGCGCATAGGTGCCCCCTTCAGATGCTCATCTTCAAATGCCGCTGGCTGTACCAGGGATCGTCGCCGTGACCGTCGCTGTTGTCGGTTCTGGAATTGCCAGCGCGCTCGGACGTGTGGGAACAGCCTGGCCAGTTGGTGATCCTCCCATCGATGGATCCGACGCGCGCATCTGGCGGCCGGCTTCAGCCAAGGCCGCGATCTGCGACACCTCGGAAAAATCAGGGGATCGGTGGTCAATGTCGCCGACCCCCGTCCGGTGATCGAGCGTGTCCGTCCGTCCCAAAGCGTGATCAGCAGCACTGCCGGTAGAACCCGAGGCGCTCACCGTCGACGACATCGAAGAGGCAGCGAGGCCCGGCATTGCCGTTTGTGAAACCGAAACGCCCTCGTACGATGGCGTTTCTTGCCAACGAGACCCTCGTTCCAGCGCGGCAGCAAAGGCAGTTGATCCCTGCTCGTCGTCGACGGGGCCAGTGAAGGACGCATCATTCAACCCGGCAGCGAAACCCCTCGGTGATGCGCTCGCGGGTCGCAGACCCGCGCCGCCGGAGCGCGGCACAGCACCACCAAACGCTGCCGATTGAACGGCAAGATTGCCGGTTCGAGCCATCTGTTGTCCATGGGTGCCTTGGTGGGTGCGCGCGCCGGACGAACCGCCGGCGGCCGTCTCGGTGCGTGCGCCGGCGCGGCCGTGATCGCCACTCCCAGCGTGTCCGCCGTCGCGGCCAGGCGCACCGTTGCCATCGGTACGCAGCTCCGGCGGCAGATCGCTAGCCAGCGACAGCCGACCGGCTGGGCTGCGATACAACATCGCTGGGAGGGCCGCAGCAATTCCGTTGCCACCCAACCGCTGCGCCATCGTCGGGAGCTGATAGAAAATGTAGGACACGAACAAACAAAGCAGCAGGATATTCATGCAGTCGACCGCGAAGGCCTCGGCACTTGTAAAGACCATCGCCTCTTTCAACGTGTTGAGGATCAATCCCATCACTGCCGCCACCAAAATCTGCTGGACGATCAGCGTCACGGCCGAACTGACGAAGTGATTGAGATAGGAGCGTGTTTGCTCAAACATCGCGCAGACAATGAAGACCGGGCCGAGACTCAGGATGAGGTACATGATGGCCTTGGTGAACATAGTCAGCAGAAAACCGCTCACGATGACGCCGGCGCCGACGATTGTGATGATGATCGACCAGCTGCCGACGCGGAACATGCCGCTGTAATCATACCAGGCGACACCCTTCCAGGCTTTAGCCAGGAAGATACCGAGGCTCGCGGCACACGAATCGAACTGGTTCACGGTGGGCATTTGCTCGCCCACAAACATCTGACTGATCGTGTTGGGGATCCCATCGATCAAGGGATTGGCGACGTAATACCGGTACGTCTCGAAGTTGAGCGCCAGGGCCGCGATCGCGCCAACTTTAAGCGACATTTTGACAAATTCGCCGACCGGTTCATCGGTCTCCCCACGCACCATTCGCACGGCATTGAACAGGATATAGAGCGTAGCGATGCCCAAGACGATCGGACCCAACCCGCTTGCTAGGCTTTGGCCAGCCGTATCCAAGAACTTGGCGTACGGCTCGAGCAGGACAGTTTGCAGCCGCGTGAACGGCGCGTAAGCAGCAATGATCACAGCCACGTTCCCTCAGTTGTTAGAGCCGCCAAATTTGGCAATCTCGGCATCAAGCCGTTGTTCGGTGGCTTCGCCGCGCCGTTGCAGCTCGACTTTGTCTTGGGCCGCCTGCACCATGGCCAGTGCCTGCAATCGGATCACGTCTTGCTGGGCCGCCGCCGTCTCCATCGACAAGCGGGCCTGCAGATCGGCAATGGTCTTGGGATCTTCCGATTGGCCAATTTGCTTTCTGAGCATTTCAAGGCCGTCGATGCGCTGCGACGCCGCGTCATACATGGTTTGGCCGACGCTCTTGGCGCCGGCCGTCGCCTGCCGCTGCCGCTCGATTTCGGCTGTGTAGGCGCCGCCAGAGGTCGAACTGTAGAGCGTATCTCTGTTATAAAACTGCGACGCGTTGGGCGTGTTGCCTTGCAACGCCGATTGCACTGCGTTGAAATCCGCGGGCAGGGCGCGGCGAATATCCGGATTGTTGAGGAGCGCCGCGATATCCCCCATATCAGTCAGCTTGTTGAACGACTTGTGGGTGTCCTGAAGCTGTTTGTACTGCTGCTGCAGCTGCTGCAGTTGCTGGATCATCTGCGCAATACCCGCGATATCGATGACAGGAACGCCCTGTGCCTCGGCGAGCGTGGCGTCGACGAAAACGCCCACGGCTAGGCCTAGTCCAAACGAGTGCTTTCGCATCGGGATCCCAATCCATCTGTCGTTCAAGGGGCAACGGCACCTCGGCCGGCCGTCAACGTCGTCACGCCAGTGAATGCAACAGACGCAACAAGGCAGGCGCCCAGAAATCAGGCGCGCTTGGACGCAGGCGTACTAGAACTCGTGCGCTCTCTTGGACTGAAGCGCTCTTGGACAACGGATATTGGAAAACAGAAACTCGAACGGTCACGCCGCGCGCATCTGCTGGTGCAGTAAATGCAGCCAGTGCGCGGGATCATCGCCGACCTCTGCACGCAACTCGTCGAGCAGCAGTACCGACGCCGCCCGGCCCGATAAGATATCCAGTTCCTCCGTGAACCCCGACAGATTGAGTTCGACGACGACGCTGGCTTGGTCCTGCTTGATCAAAAAGCGCCGGCTGTCTGATGTCAGGACGCTGCTGACCAGCGAAAATTCGCGCGGGCCCAGCTTCATGCCTTGCCGGTAGTCAACCGGATCGGCGCGGCCGTTCGGCATATAGATCTGAGTGGCGCACTGCTCGATGATGGTGTGGGAGATCGGGCTGCGGAGCGCGTCGCGGGGTGACTGCGTCGCAAAGATGATCGCTCCATTCTTCTTGCGGATTGTCTTCAGGTGATCCTGAACGAAGGCGCGAAAACCCTCGTCCTCAAGCGCCTTCCAAAACTCATCAATGGCGATCAAGACCCGTTGACCGTCCAGCAGCGCCTCGACCCGATGAAACAGGTAGTCCATCAGTGGACCGCGGATTTCGGGGATATCCAAAACCTCAGTCATATCGAATCCAAGAACTTGAGCGTCGAGGCTGATATTGTCGACGTCGCCGTCGAAAACCCAACCGTTGGGCTCGCCACGCACCCAACGGCCAAGACGCGCGGCAAGGCCGCCTGCATCCGTCGTATCGAGATACATGAGCAGGCCGGAGAGCGAGCGTTCGCCGCGGGGCACTTGTGCCAGAGCTTTCAACGCGATCGGGACCGAGGCGCGCTCTTGTGGCGACAGCGTGCCACCCGCCAAACTTTCGACCCAGCGGCAAAACCACCCCAGCGATTTTTCATTGATCTCCAGCGCTTTCAGGGGCGCGCAACCGGTCGCCGTGCCGACGTTGAGAGAAAAGTACGTGCCGCCAACGGCCCGAACAAACAATTCGCACCCGCGATCTTTGTCCATCACCACGATGCGGGGGGCGTGCTTGAGCGATTGTGCCAGCAAGAAATTCAGAACGACAGTTTTTCCAGAGCCTGATGGGCCACAGATGAACGTATTGCCCAGCTCGCCCACATGCCATGAGAAGTAGAAGGGCGCGCCCGAGCTGGTTCGTAACAAGGCGACCGCCGGGCCCCAGTGATTGCCGTCACGCCGCCCCTTCGGATAGCCGTGGAATGCCGACAACGACGAGAAGTTTCGGCTTGTGATGTAGCCGCGACGGCACCGGTACTTGGCATTGCCAGGTAATTGCGCCCACCACGCAGCTTCCAGTCCCATGTCCTCGCGTGTCACAACGGCCCCGCCATGCATCAGCGCGTTGCGAGCGGCGGCCATGTGGTCACCCAGCTGCTTGCCGCTGTCAGCGAATATGGTGACCGATGCCTGGTGCTCGCCGAATGTGAACTTGTTGTCTTGCAGCTCGCCCAAGGCATGAGCCAAGAGAGGCACCTGTTTGCGCGCGCCATCGTTGGCAGACGCGAGCTGGTTACTCCGGCGTTTGAGGATTTCCCGGGCGGTTGATTTGCCGACAAAGCGCCAGGACTGCACTGCCGTCATTTCAAACGGTACCGTCAGCAACTCATCCATCATCGTCGGACTACAAGCGCTCGGATACTCCTTGAGACCATAGACGCCCGCGTATCGCGTCCTCTCGGGATGCCTGATTTCGACGGTGTCGCCACCAAACACCAAACGATCCTGGTAGACCGCTGACCAGACAGGGCCCGTTGTCAGCGGCACGTACTCCATCCGCCCACCCACCAGCCAGTGCAGCACGGCAGCAATCTCTGAACACATCACACCGTCGTGCTCGACCAGCCCGAGAACGCGCGCGCCAACGCGGGATAAGCCGGACGCGACGCCTTGCACGGTCTCTTTGTGCTTGATCAGCAGCACTTCGCCGGCGGCAGACGCGACGGACCCGCCGCCTGCCATCCGGCCCATAAGCGAAGCCAGCCAATTGGAACCGGGGCCCGAGTCCGACGCACGCAAAACCGCCAGAAACAATCTGTTACGATAGAGTTCTGTCCGGTTGAGGCGTTCGCGGTAGCGATCGTCCAGGCGTTGCGCAAACGGGCTGGTGAACGCGCCTTGCGGATATTCAGAAACGCGGCGGCGGATGGTCAGGCTCCACAGCATGACGGCGTCGTCGGCTAGGTTCAGCCACAGCGCGTTCAAGCCGCGATCGTGCGCATTGATATCGTCCATATCGACGGCCTCGAAGGGGAGACCTTCGAGCTCGATGATGGAGAGGAGTTCGCCACCGGCAAGGGCTGTGGTTTCGCCATCGATGTGCCTGAAGTAGGGGATGTGCCGGGAACCCAGCACATCTCGTTTCGCCAGTGCTTCGCGGTCAAACATGATCGAGATCCGATGCTGTATAGCTAACGCCATGACGCAAAGGGGATACAGAGGACCCACCCCAGTGGGCTTTGTTACGTTGCAGGCCACCCGTCTCGAGCCAACCCTGCAAAACCCTGAAACGGTTGTGGTCCTGCCAAAGCAAAAGTCGAAATGCGTAGTGGATAAGCGCACCGGCTGCGAGCGCCCGCCATGACGAGGTCACCACATAACAAATCATGGTGAGCCCCACGTTCAGGCCAAACGCCTCCATCGTCACGCCCAGGTATAAAACCGGCCGGGTGCAAGCGAGAAAGCAGACGCTGTGGTTTTCTCTGGCCTCTTGATCCATCAGATCCCCGTCAGGGCTGCGGCGATCTCGTTGGCACCAAAGATAACGCCAATGCCGACGACCACGAGCAAGGCGCGCTTTGGGTCCATTTGACCGAACACCCACATCAATCCCACCGCCACGATGCCGAGCACACAGATGGCTTTGCCGAGCGGACCAATGACAGTCTGTGTGATGCTGGTGAGCACCGAAGTTATTTTGTCGAAACCACCGGCGGCGTGCGCCACGTCCGGCAACACGACGCAGAGTGCAAAAATCGCTGCCGCAGCGAGGCCTGACTGTCTGATGTCTTTGGACATGATGTCCTCCGTTATTTGCTGAAGATGACAACGCCACTCGACTTTGCACGCGCGAACACGTCCCACTTCGGCGGTTCCGCTGCCGGCGTACTTGGCGCCAACGCACGTTGTGGTGCCTCGCGGGGCGTCTGCTGGGACGCTTCAATCGCTTTGTCTTTGCTCTCGGAAAAGCTGCCAGCTGCCCTGGTGACGGACGCTGCCGCGGCATCGGGGAGAGGCAGTCTGCCCTTCAGAGTTATCTTCGCAATCGAGTCCACCTTCGATCGCGCAGCGGTCACGGCACTCTCATAGGCGGCGCCGCTGACGAAGCGGTCATCGGGACGCCACCATCCCCGAATGGCCACGCGATCCCACAACAGTTGATCGATCCCCCGTTTGTCGGCCGCCGCATGTGCCGCCTTGATCAATGTCTGTGCCGCGGTCAGGGAGACGCAAGGATCAAAGCCGTCGGCAATGCTGACCCCTGCCTTTTGTAACCGGCCAGCCGTCAGCCCCATCAATCCGATGCCTGGGTCCCGCCCTTGATCCGCAGCGCCTACCGCCGTGGCGACACCCTCGCCCGGCGAAGACGCAAGTGCAATTTGAGACCCGTCCCGTATTGCGAGTGGGTTCACCCCGCTTTCAACCATCGCAATGGCCGCCAACAGGTCAAGCGCCACCGTTGGCGCGCAAGCCGTTGCCAACGCCTCAAAGATCGGCATGATCTGAATTCCTTAAAAGTTTTCGCGGCGGACCGTGCCCGAAGCGTCTGTCCACTGTATCCAGCGGTCAGCGGCCTTCTTGCCCTGACTGACAACAACCCCACCAACGCCACTTGCCCCGGTCTCGCAGGCGAAGGACCCGCGACCGCGCAATATATCCAGCATCTTTTGGATGGGCGGACCACACTCTGCTACACTCGTCCAGCCAGCCGGATTTGATAAGCACAACAGGACCGTGCAACCAAACTGATCTGCGCGCGCTGCTACCGCTGGTGAGAAAAGTATACCCACAACGAACAACGATTTACCGGGGGACCGCATGAAGACCTCGAAGCCGAAGAGAACCAAATCGCCATCATCACTTACCAGTAGGTTGTTAAGTGATTCCAAGATAGCGACGTCTAAAGTTATGCACAGCCTCGATGCAGCCGACTTTCGTGCGATCTGTTATCGCGCGCTCCAAGTCATCAACGACCCTGGTGCCGGACATTCGACATCCGCAAAAAACAGCCTCTACGGCTACCTCAGCCGCGTGGCCCTGATGCAGCTCGACGGCGAGCCGACAACGAAAACTGAAATTGCCTCACGCTCGGAAGCGCATCCCAACAATGTGAAGAGCGCGATGACCCGTCTCGAAAATCTCGGCTTGGTGACGGTGACCATCGTAGGTTCGGAGACGGGCACCGTGCGCGCGACCTACACGATTTCGCAAAAACTCATCAAGTCGGCACGCGCGCTGAAAAGGTAATGTCTGCGCGACGAGTCTGGCATTGTGTGAGTTGTCGCTGGCAAAATGTCCGTGACCAGGCTTGGCACGTACGGTTTGCCATGCAGCAAAATCACTGTTCCGCCGCGGTCATCGGCTGAGGCGTCGAAATCGCACCGCTGGCAATGCCGCTGGCCCCAACTCACGATTTGTCGATAATGAAGCGGCGAAGCAGGTGATGTGTGTTATCTCCAAACGCGATCCTAAGGCCTTTTTGCGCACAGCCACGCTGATGACAGGCTTGCCATGATCTCTTCACTAGACTTCCTGTTGGTAAGTGCCAGCCCAGGGCGGTTTGGTGTCCATGCCGGCTTGACGTTGTCTCCCGAAGTCCACCAAACACGGGTGCATGGGCAAACACCGGACAGTCTCACCAGATTTTGTATCGCGCCAGGAGGCGTCGACCCGGCTCATGTTGAGCCTCAGACAAGTTGATCGCTTGATGAGCCGAGGCACCTTGCCGAGAACTAAAGTCAGTGCCAATCGAACCGGCATTTCACGGATTGCCTTTGATGGCTATCTCGCGAGCCTGAACCTTCTTGCAAAGCAAAAACCCCAATGCTCAAGCGCACCGGTGTCCGACGCGACCAGCACGCAGGACCTGCACGAATATTCACCAAGTGGCTACGCCAGCTATCGGTTCGAAACAACAGATGATTGCAGAGAATTTGCATTGAAGGCCGATCGTATAGGCCTTCGAGGCTCAATTTCACGCAATGACGTTGCCGGCCACGTAATCCTC
This sequence comes from Hyphomicrobiaceae bacterium, assembly GCA_025351355.1. Taxonomy (GTDB): domain Bacteria; phylum Pseudomonadota; class Alphaproteobacteria; order Rhizobiales; family Hyphomicrobiaceae; genus JABFRJ01. The sequence continues at coordinate 14,044 of JANXWC010000206.1, read as the reverse complement.
AAGTGGCATCGTGATCTTGGATTTGGAGTGAAATATCTAGAATCGATCCTGACACGCTGGTCATTTCCGTTCGTCAGAAAGACCGGCGAGTGAAAATCGCAGTAGTGTAAATGTGCGTGCTCGGCCTTGTCGTGCTTGAGCCAATTTTGTCCAGCGCCGACGGCAGCGTTGAAATCATCACCATCAGGCGCGCCGCCGCTCCGACCTTTGGAGAGCCGTAACTTCGGCCTGGAAACAGCCAATTTCAGCGTGTCGACCGGAATGAAGCCTGCAGCTCATCATGGCACTGACCCTCTATTGGGACGTCTCGACCGGCATGCGGGCATCCGAGAAGGCTGCCCGTCGCGTCGAAAAAACGCAAAGCACGCATTTAAAAAAGGGGGCTCGGAAACTGACCTGAGTCTTTGAGCGCGGCCTGCGTCGCATTCAAACCTGTCTGCAGAGCATCTGCGGACTCCCGGAGCTGCGGCCGGTGAGAGACTGATGGACGGAAGCACGAAGCACGTTAGTGTCGTGAAACAAAAAATGAAAGCTGCCAAACATTTTGTTCCGCACGGATTATACGTGCCTTAACCACCGCATAGATCGCCGGGATCACGATGAGCGTCAGGATCGTCGACGACACCATGCCGCCGATCATGGGCACGGCGATGCGTTGCATGACTTCGGAACCGGTGCCGTGACTCCACAGAATTGGCAACAGCCCGGCCATAATGGCGACGACGGTCATCATCTTCGGGCGTACGCGTTCGACGGCGCCGTCCATGATCGCGGCTGTCAGGTCGTCTAGCGTTAACGTGCGGCCTTCGGATAGCGCGAGCTTGCGGCGATCCGCCATGGCGTGATCGAGATAAATCAGCATGATGATGCCGGTTTCGGCAGCGACGCCCGCGAGCGCGATGAAACCGACGGCGACGGCGACCGACAGGTTATAGCCCATCCACCACATCAACCAGAGCCCACCGACCAACGCGAATGGCAGCGACAGCATGACGATCAGCGTTTCGGTCATGCGTTGGAAATTGAGGTAGAGCAGCAACAGAATGATCACCAGCGTCAGCGGGATCACGATCATCAGCCGCTGTTTCGCGCGCTCGTAATACTCGTACTGCCCGCTCCAGACCGCATAATATCCCGGCGGGAATTTCACCGCGCCCGCGACGGCGGTCTTGGCATCGGCCACATAGCTGCCGAGGTCGCGGTCCCTTGCATCGACGAAGATATAGGCGGCGAGTTGCGCATTCTCGGTTCTGATCGAGGCTGAGCCTTGCACCCGCTTGACCTTGGCGACCTGGCCCAGGGGAATCGATGCGCCGTTCGGCAATGGCACCAGCACTTCGCGCGAGATTGCCTCGGGGTCAGATCGCAAATCCCGTGGAAACCGAACAGCTACCCCATAGCGCTCGCGGCCCTCAACAGTCGTCGTCACGGTCTCGGCACCGAGACCTGACGAGATGACCGCTTGCAGGTCGGCGATCATCAGCCCGTAACGGGCGAGCTGTGCGCGGTCGGGTTCGATATCGAGGTAGTAGCCGCCGATGATGCGCTCGGCGAAGGCACTCGACGTGCCCGGAACGGACTTGATTGCGGTCTCGATCTCACGTGCGAGGCGCTCGATCACTTTCAAATCGGTGCCGATCACCTTGACGCCGACGGGCGTGCGGATACCGGTCGCGAGCATGTCGATGCGCGCCTTGATCGGCATCGTCCAGGCGTTGGAGACACCTGGGAACTGCAACGCCTTGTCCATCTCCTGGATGAGGCTGTCGACGGTGACGCCCGGTCGCCAGTCCTTCGGCGGCTTCAAGTTGATGATGGTCTCGAACATCTCAGTGGGTGCGGGATCGGTCGCGGTGCCAGCGCGGCCGGCCTTACCGAAGACACTTTCGACTTCGGCGAATGTCTTGATGATCTTGTTCTGCGTTTGCAGCAGCTCGGCCGATTTCGTGATCGACAGCCCCGGTAACGTCGTCGGCATGTACATCAAAGTGCCTTCGTTCAGGCTCGGCATAAACTCGGAACCGAGTTTTGTCGCTGGCCAGATGCTGACGGCTAAAACAGCCAGCGCAATCCCGATGGTCAGTGCCTTGGCCTTCAACACGGCCTGGATGAGCGGGCGGTAGACCCAGATCAGGAACCGATTCACGGGGTTCCTATGTTCTGCAACGATGCGTCCACGTATGAACACCACCATCAGCGCCGGCACGACGGTGACCGACAGCAGTGCAGCAGCAGCCATCGCGAACGTCTTGGTATAGGCGAGTGGCTTGAACAACCGGCCCTCCTGCGCCTCCAGCGCAAAGATCGGCAGGAACGAGACGGTGATGATGAGCAGCGAGAAGAATAGTGCAGGGCCGACCTCGCACGCCGCCTCGATCACGACCTCGGAGCGTGGTTTGTCAGGGGGTGCGCGCTCCAGGTGTTTGTGCGCATTCTCGATCATGACGATCGAGCCATCGATCATGGCGCCGATGGCAATGGCGATGCCACCAAGGCTCATGATGTTGGACGACAGCCCGAGCGCGTGCATGCAGATGTAGGCGATCAGGATGCCGAGCGGCAGCGTGATGATGGCGACCAAGGCACTGCGCACATGCAGCAGGAACACGATGCAGACGAGGGCCACGATAATGCTTTCCTCGATCAATGTCGTTTTCAGGTTGGCGATGGCGCGATGGATGAGGTCCGAGCGATCGTAGACGGGCACGATCTCGGTACCTTCGGGTAGGCTGCCCTTGATGTCGGTAAGACGGTTCTTGACGTTGGCGATCACCGAAAGCGCGTTCTGGCCGAAGCGCTGCACGGCGATCCCCGAGACAACCTCGCCTTCGCCGTTCAGTTCGGTGACGCCGCGCCGTTCGTCGGGTGCCAGCTCGACACGGGCCACGTCGCGCAACAGCACGGGTGTGCCGCCTTCAGCCTTGAGTACGATCTGTTCGATGTCGGCGATGCCGCGCAGGTATCCACGGCCACGCACCATGAACTCGGCTTCGGCCAGTTCGACGACCCGCCCGCCGAAATCCATGTTGGAGGCACGGATAGCTTCGCGGATCTTCGTGACGGGAATGTCGAACGCGCGCAGACGTCGTGGATCAACAACGACGGAATACTGGCGCACGAAGCCGCCAACGCTCGCGACCTCCGCGACGCCTTCAGCCTTGGCAACGGCAAAGCGGACCTGCCAGTCCTGCGTCGTTCGTAATTCGGCGAGCGAGCGCTGCTTGGCCATGACGGCATACTGATAGACCCACCCCACTCCCGTGGCGTCGGGGCCAAGCGAGGGGACGACACCCGCCGGCAAACTGCGCGAGGCGGTCGACAAATATTCGAGCACGCGCGAACGCGCCCAGTAAATGTCAGTGCCCTCGTCGAAGATCACGTAGACGAATGAGACGCCGAAATACGAGAACCCGCGCACGACTTTCGAGCGAGGCACCGACAGCATCGACGTCGAGAGCGGATAGGTGATCTGATCCTCGACGACCTGCGGCGCTTGCCCGCTGTACTCCGTGTAGATGATGACTTGGGTATCGGAGAGGTCGGGAATGGCGTCGAGCGGCACGTGGCGGACGGCATAGAGACCGAACCCGGTTGCCAGCACCGTCCCGATCAAAATGAGCAGCAAATTCGACGCCGACCAGCGGATGAGGCGAGCAATCATCGTTGACCCTCCGGCATGGGCTTGCTCTCCATCTTGGCCGGAGGTTGTGCCGTGAACGCCTGAAGTGCGGCCTTGAGGTTGCTCTCGGAGTCGATAAGGAACGTTGCCGTCACGACGATCTGCTCGCCAACCTTCACACCCTCGGTAATCTCCACGTCATCTTCGCCCCGCGCACCAATCTTGACGGCGCGAGGTTCGAAACGGCCCTCGCCTTTGTCGATCAGAACAATTTGTCGATTGCCGCTGTCGATCAACGCGGATGTCGGCACGACGAGTCGTTCAACGGCTTCACCGCCGCTGATCTCGACATCAGCATACATTTCAGCGCGTAGTTTGCCGTCGGTATTTGGAATTTCAATCCTGACCTTCGCGGAGCGTGTGGCTCGCTCCAGTTCAGGCGCGATAAACGTTATACGTCCTGCAGATTTCAATGCCGGAAAAGCGCGGAACGATACACTCGCGACCTGCCCGATCTCGACTTGGCCAAGAGACTGCTCGGGGACATCGGCAATCACCCACAAATTGGACACGTCGGCGATGCGGAACACCTCGTCGCCGGACTTCATCCGCATACCCTCAACAACTTTTTTCTCCAGCACCACACCGGACACCGGCGACGGCATGTCGAACGTTTGTGGTATTCGGCCCTTGGCGCGTAATTCGGCGAGCACCGCCTCGGGCACGTCGAGGTTACGCAGCCGCTGCTCGACAATACGGCGGTAGCTTTCGGCTACGTCGCGGGACTGCAATGCAGCAGTTTTCACAGCGAAATTATAGTCGATGCCAGCGCTGATGATCTGCGGGCTAAAGAAGCGGAATAGCGGTTCGCCGGCCTTAACCTGTTGTCCGGTGACATTGACGTACAGCTTCTCGATGTAACCTTCGGCCCGAAGTGTCACCACCCGGAGCTGTCGCTCGTCGATGCGGACGATGCCCGGCACCCGCACCGGGCGCTCCAAACGACGCAACGCGACGGGCGCGGTCCGAACACCGGACCGCTGCACCTTGTCGAGACTAACTCGCACGGTCAGGCCGCCGTCGTCCTCTCCTTGATAGACGGGGATATAGTCCATCCCCATCGAGTCCTTCTTTGGCACAGGCGACGTGTCGGCGAGCCCCATCGGGTTGCGGTAGTAGACCAGCTTGCGGCTGTCAGCTGCAACGGCCTTTGGCTTCGCGCCGGCGAAATCGGGCTCCTGGTCGTCGAAGACTGGAACGTAGTCACGGCCGGTGGTGGTCTTCGTTGGCGTCGGCGAAAAGTTTGTGCCGCTGTCCGGGTTTTTCCAGTACAGAACCTTGCGTTCCGCGACTGTTTTCGAGGCCGTTACAGTAGGCAGTACGGACGTCGGTCGATGGCGCACGTGCTGAACGCCAGCGGCGGCGGAGACGACCGCCGCGACAGCGAGCGCCCTGATGATGATCTTGTTCATGATCGAGTGCTCACTGCGCCTTGAAGACGACAGTGCCCTCGACCGTGTCAGCCTCGCCCGGCACCTTGGCCTGCAACTTGAGCGCCCATCCGCCCGCCATCGTGAAGTCGGCGGTGAATGCATAGACGCCCGGCTCGGCTGTCGGCGTGGCCGTGTGCTTGGCGGTCATCTCGTCCATGCTGTCCGGCGACATGTCGAGACGCGTGCGGATCAGCAACGCGCCTTCGACTGGCTTGCCTGTCGGCTTGTGCACGAGGCGGACGGCGAGTTGGCTGCCTCCGCCGTTCTTGACGTCGGCCTTGACAGGTTGGAACTCGTAGTCGGCGGCACTGGCGAAAGCGGACGACGATAAAGTTGTGATCGACAGCACAGCAAAGGCTGCGCGCGCGGAATGGAGATATCTCATTGATTTGATCCAGATCGATTGATGAAAAAGCGCGCCGGCTTGAGCCATGCGCGACGAACGCCTGCCATACGGACAAGCAGCGACTACCCTGCCAAGGCGCGGGTCCACTTTTTCCATCAAACTCGGGGAGGGGGCGGCTGCGGACTGTCAGCCCAATCAGGCGGTCGCTGTGGATCGCCGGGGTGCAACCGCAACGCATTCAACGCCGACACGACTTGCGGTGCATCGATCTGGCCAAACACCTTAAAACATTTCAATAAGCATAAATCGGGCGAACAGGCTTTGTCCGTGTCACAGCACGGGCAATCGTGCTTAGTATCCTCGTGCATCATCTTTGCACAGTCAGTCACTTCCATAGCGGCCATGTTTGCAGCGTCAACCGCATGCGTCGCTTGACTTGCGGGCGCAACTGTTCGCGCCGACACCGATCCCATTGGGGACACAGCGATCGCCAACGCAATCAGAACAGCGACTATGGTGCGCAAACGCTTCAAGCGGTCTAATCCTCCTGCCCCTACATCGAACCATAGCCGGCAATGGTCAAGACGCAGTTACGTGATCGGCACACGTAACGGGCTGCTTCAACTGGAGATCCTCAGCAATCGCAGCGCGTTCAACGTCACAAGCACAGTTGCCCCGGTATCAGCCAGGATCGCAGGCCAAAGACCGGTGATGCTGAGGATCGTTGTGACCCGGTCCGACCGCAAGCAATGCACACAAACCACTTGCAATGGAGGCGTCTTTCACACATGATCGCAGGTATTATAAACAGATGTCGAGGGTTCGATTCCCGTCACCAGCTCTAACAAAATCAATGACGTGAATAAATAAGCGGCCCCCCACTGTGGGGTTGAGTACCCGGCTTTTGCGCGGACGACGGAAGTGCGAGGCAAAGTTACCCCGCGCCGAAAAATCGGATGTGGTTAAAGATGTGGTTAAATCAGAAGTCGATAAATGGCTTCTTGCCCGCGCGACAATGCAGCGGTCAACGCTCGCAAAATTAAAGAGCAGCAGACAGCATCTAAAGATTGTGAATAGCTCGCCTTAACTAGTGGGCGTGATCGGCAGGTTCGAACATTTTAAATGACAACGTCTCGGTTTTGTCGCCGCGCGAAAGTCGAAGCTGTGCAGCGAACTCATGCGGTTCCGCCGGCGCAACCGTGCTCTCGAAAATCAATGATCCAGAAGACACTGCATCCAGGCGTAAAGTCTCGATTCCATTGCCAGGTCGATTGATCAGCACGGTCGCGCTGAGGCCGGCAACGTCTTGGTCAAGTGTCAGTCGCATACGTTCACCAAGTTCGGTATCGGCAATCTCAAGTAGACCCTTGGCTAAGGGACTGACGACCTTGAACGGCTCTGGAGCGTGATGGCGGTTGCGGCTTTGCTGCGATTTCTCTGCAACGAAAAGTTCCTCCGTACCACGACAGCGGATGTTGACCACCGCAAGTGTCGGGATGTGCGCGATCATCTCACGCCTGAGAGCTTCGACCACTTTATCTGCCTCACCGACCGATTGGGTGTTGTCGACCAAGGCCGTGACGTCAGCATGCAATTTATGACCGAGCCACCGCGCTTTCACGTCGAGCACTTTCTGAATTCCAGAAACATGTTCCGCTGCATGGCGGATTTCGCTAGTCACCGCAGGATCAACTCCGTCAAGCATGCGTGTCAGTACCGATTTGGCCGACTGCCAGACGATGCCGAAGATAGCGATGGTGATCAGCAAGCCAATAATTGGATCCGCCAGTGGAAACCCCAGCCAAACGCCGAACGCGCCCGCAACAACAGCAAGGCTCGTCAGCCCATCCGTGCGCGCGTGATAGCCGTCGGCGATCAGCGCGGCGCTGTTGATCTCGCGGCCGACCCGAATACGAAACACGGCCACGACTTCATTGCCGATAAAGCCGATCACTCCAGCAAGTGCCACCCAGCCCAGCATAGTGATCGGTTGCGGATAAAAAATTCGATTGATAGATTCGTAACCAGCGACCAGCGCGCTGAACAAGATGATAAGCACGATCGCGATTCCGGCGAGGTCCTCGACACGACCGTAACCGTACGTAAATGTGGGTGTCGGCTTCCGTTCTGCCAGCTTGAAAGCAATCCACAGCGGAATTGCAGTCGTCGCGTCTGCGACATTGTGGATCGTGTCGGCGAGCAGGGCGACACTGCCGGTTGCGAGCACCACGACAATCTGTAACGCGGAGGTGATAGCCAAAATAAGGAATGACCACTTGACCGCCCAGATACCCCGTTGAGTCGTCGTGATTGATGCGTCGATCACACCATGCGTGTGGCCGTGGGTGCCGCCTACGTCGTGGCCATGGCCGTCGTATCGATGTCCGGCATCCGACTGAGGCGATGCTAGTCCAAACCAATCGCGTACCTTATCAAGCACAGTAATTTTCCTCATAGGTACTTGCTCAGCGCCTTCAACTCGGTCAGCGCGATGCGTGCGGCCTTACCGCTCGCCGCCACGCTGTCGTCGAGGCAATGGTCGAGGTGATCGTGAATCAATTCACGCTTCGCATTCGCAACGGCACTTTCGATGGCGTGAAGCTGTTGGGCCAACTCGACGCAGGGCCGTCCAACTTCGACCATTCCGATGATCGCGCGGAGATGGCCCTCGGCACGTTTCAGACGCTTGATGATGTCTGGATGACTTTGATGCGCCATAATTTTACCCTATGCCCCTGGAGAGGATAGAACAAGTGAGTATCTTTGACGGCCTGCTGCCGTACCTAGGGCAAATACAGACCGGCGTCATGCGCACGCTCGCTGCGGAATTGCGCGCTGGCGGGTTTGGCGCGGCACTGTTCGCGTTCGTGCTCGGCGCGCTTCATGCACTTACGCCTGGGCATTGAAAAGCAGCGTTGGCAGCCCACTGCCTTGGTCATGATGCTCGTCTTAGCCAAGGACTGCGCATCGCTCTTTCGGCGGCGTTGCTACACGTTTTGTCTGGGTTTGCAGCATTTCTGATCCTGCACTTCGTTGTTCGCATGGCACCTACGATCTCGGGTCGTGGTTCTCCGACCTTTACAGTGTTCGGTTACGCATTGATCATCGTTGCCGGCCTGATGATGCTCTTCCAAAGCCTCAGACCTGCTGGCGATCATCATGACGGCTCGTATGCGCTCATCGCAGGAATGGGCCTGCTGCCGTGTCCTCTGCCTATCTCCGTGCTCGGCTTCGCGCGGCTGCAAAGCAGCCCGCTCATGGTTGGAGTAACGCTCGTGTCCCTCGCATTGGGTATCTCAATGACGATCGGTGCCGTTGCTCTTTTTGCAATTCTCGGTCGGCGCACGCTGGGACTGGCGCTCGGCCCATGGTTGCCGAAACTCGATCGCGGCGCGCGCGTGCTGCAGGGCGCCGCTGGCGAGTTGATAGCAATGATCGGCGCTTATACGCTGTGGTCTTTGAGAAGCACGTAATTGTTTGCATATCTGAATGTGTCCGCCGTCGTAAGACGTCCGGTTCGGGACTGTCGTCGGAGTACGACTTTGGTTCACGTTTGTCCGGCGACGCTGCCTGGCCAGCATGCTCGAAGCACACTCGGAAGCTGCCAGACCGGCATTGCGGTAAATTGGATACTATCGCTCACCGGCATCTTATGGAAATCGAAAGCCGGATGAAGCGTCTCAAGGCGCTTAAGGCAGAGGTCTCGCGCATGATCACGCAGTGCGCCAATGGCTCGGTTGCCGATTGTCGCATTATCGACGTGCTCGCACACCACGAACACGGTCTCAACGACGAGCACTAATGGGCGGGCCTCACACCGACCTCGACGTCGATCCGATCGAACACTCGTATCCCTCTGTGTTCCTGGCCGCAGTTCTCGCCAAGCGAAATTCAGATAGCCAGTTTTATTACAAGGGGGTAAGGACTATGTCGTCCTCGGCAACTTCGATAGGCAGTCCCGGCGACTTGCCATTGTAGCCCCATCGTTGAAGTGAAGGTTGAATTTGCACTCGCGGGTGCCAACAAGATGGAAGATCCGGTGAGCGGCTTACCGGCAGGTGCGACTGCGATCCTGATCGTTGGGCGCCCATCGAGTCAAACGTACACGGCATTGCAAAATTGAAATGAGCGACGAAATTGCTGCGCACGGCGCACGCTTGGTGAGGGACGCACATGTCGAAGCGCAGCCTAATAGTTGCTTCATGTTGTATGATGTTTCCTGTTTGGAGCATGAACGTCAAAGCCGTGACGGCGCAGGACGCCGCCACGGGGAGGAACGCTGGTACCCATGATCCCGACCATTCGTCGCAACCAACTGGCTGGTGTGTCCTTCACGTCGATAAGCGCGAACTTGTGCAAGCCCTTTCTGATTGCTCGTATGCACTCTCCCTCGACCCGAACGATGTGCAGGCTTTGACGAGCCGCAGTTCAGTATATTTGTTTTCTAATGACCCAGGCTGTGTGAAAACCCCATCCGTGCTATGAATTTCCTGCTGAATCGGTGGGGGATTTGATGACAGGCTTCGTTGCGGGGGCGGCTCGCGGGCAGATTGCATTGTTGCCGGAATGCCTCGATGACTGGGTCGACGAGAGCAATCCTGTTCGCGCGGTCGATGTGTTCGTCGATGCGCTCGATCTGCGCGATCTCGGGTTCGAAGGTGTCGATCCGGCGGCGACCGGCCGGCCCGCTTACCACCCCTCGGCGCTGCTCAAACTCTACATATACGGCTATCTCAACCGGGTGCATTCGAGCCGTCGACTGGAGTGCGAGGCCGGACGCAATCTCGAAGTAATCTGGCTGCTGGGGCGGCTGGCACCCGATCATAAAACGATTGCCGATTTCCGCAAGGACAACGGCCCGGGGATAAAGAAGGTCTGCGCCCAGTTCGTGGAACTGTGCCGCAAGATGGGCCTGCTCGCCAAAGCCAGTGTGGCCATTGATGGTAGCAAGTTCAAAGCCGTCAACAGCCGCGACAACAATTTCACGAAAGGCAAATTGGAGCGGAGGCTGAAGCAGATCGAGGAGAGCGTCGCGCGTTATCTGAGCCAGATCGAAACGGCGGATCGTCAGGCGGCCGCGGGTGAGGATAAACTGGAAACGGTGACGCTCACGATACGCAGCTAAAAGAAAAGCTCGCAGCGCTCAAGGAGGAAGTGCAGCGCCTGAAAGCAATCGAAAAGCAGGTGTTGGCCTCCCCCGATCAACAGATCTCCCTGACAGATCCAGACTGCCGTTCGATGGCGACGAGCGGGCGCGGTAGCGGCATGGTCGCGTACAACGTGCAATCCGCAGTCGATACGACAAACCACTTGATCGTCGCGCACGAGGTGACGAATGTGGGCTCGGATCGCTCACAACTTGCCAGCATGGCAGTGCAGGCCAAAGACGCTCTTCATGCCGACAAGCTCGAAGCCGTGGCTGATCGCGGTTACTTCAAAGGCGAGGAGATCTTGGCGTGTGAGCAGGCCGGCATCATGGTGACGCTGCCGAAGCCGCAAACCTCCGGCGCGAAATCAGAAGGCCGTTTCGGCAAGCAGGATTTTGTTTATCGCCCCACGGAGGATGTTTATATTTGCCCGGCTGGCGAGACATTGAAGTACTATTACACGAGTGAGGAAAACGGCCAGAACATGCGGAGTTATTGGACCAACGCTTGCCGCACCTGTCCGCTCAAAACGCAGTGCACGAAGAGCGCGCCACGTCGCATCAAACGGTGGGAGCACGAGGCCGTCGTCGAGGCGGCGCAGACGCGGCTCGATCACAATCCGCTGGCCATGCGTGTCCGCCGCGAGACGGTCGAGCATCCCTTCGCCACGCTGAAAATGCGCATGGGAGCAACGCACTTTCTGTGCACGACGCTGCCCAAGGTCGCCACCGAGATGGCGCTGTGCGTGCTAGGATACAACATCACCCGCGTGCTGAATATCGTCGGCGTCGCAGCACTCATCGAGGCGATCCAGGTCTGAGATGCAGGGGCCGAAGCGCGCGTTAGTGCCCCCCGCCCACGACGTCGCTCAGTATGGCTCGACGTTGCGTCAGGCTTGACTCCAGAACCGGTTCGGCAAAAATATGCTCGATCAGCCGTGCTGACGCAAATCGCCACCAAATAGAGCGCCTTTGGCGGGCGGCAGAGCGTTATCACACAGCCTGGACCCAAAGGCGGCAATCCTTGATCTCGAACGCGCAATTCTGCTCAGACCGGATATCGCGAGCCTGCACTTGTATCGGGGCGTAGCGCACTCGGAGTTACGCCTTTCGGAGAAGGCGATTTCAGATTATTCGCAAGCAATTTTGCTACGCCCTGACCTTGTTATGGCTTTGCATAACCGTGGATATTAGTTCGAAAAACGGGGCGATGTTAAGCGCGCGGTTGCTGACTACGAAGCGGCACTTCGCCTTGCGCCGGGTTTGGAGCGGTCATTGAAACGTCTTGAAGGACTTCGGCGTCATCTTTGAAGAAGTTCTGGCTACACCATAAAAATGCAGTCAGGCTCGCCTCGGCCTCGACCCCTCTCGTTCCCGCCGTGTTTCCTGGCCGTAGGGTCTCGCCGAGTAAATGCAGATACGCCCAAGTTTGGCACGAGGCAGGCAGATTGCTTTTTTAAGCTGGCTGTGGTAAGTTCCAAAGTTGAACATGGGTTAGGTGAAACGGGATTAATGCGCTTTGGGCTTAGATTGCGGCGGAACTGGCGGGTGGCGTTTGTCGCGCTGCTGACGCTCGCGTTCACGGTCGCTCCAATAGCCGCTCAAAGCGTTATGTCGGCTGCCACTCTTGCTTCCCCGCATCAACACGCCAGTCTCGATCACGACGCCTCGACCGGCACTCACGACCATGCGGCCCACACGGCGATGGGGCACCATCATCACGGCAGTGAGACGCTAGGTCACAACCCCGATGGCGCGACCGCCGACAGCAGCGCTGCCCCGCCCCTGAGCGGGCAGCATGATCATGATGACGGTGCCGGCTGCTGTGGCACGTTCTGTCACTCCGTCGTCGATCTCCCTGCATCCACTGCAATATCGACGTATGAGAGTCACTCAGCATATGGGTGGCTAATTTTGCATCAGCGCGCGGCCGTCGATCCCGGCCAGCCGCAACGCCCGCCGTTACACCTCCGTTCGATGTGATCTCGACGCCGTCGCCCGCCATCTCGGTGGGCCGTTAACGGCAATCCACACTCGACAGCCAGGTGTCTACAATGCTCCCTTCCTTCTCGGCTGGCCTTCGGGTCCGCTTGTTGCCCTGTGCGGCATCGGCTGTGATGTTCGCTGGCGCACTGCTGGCGCTGGTCTCACTGGCTAGCGCGCATGACGGTCATGATCATGAACCGGTTGCCACGCCGTTGCCGGTGACGGTTAGTCCGCGCGCTGTTGCCACTGGCGACGAGTTCGAGGCCGTCGCGGTCCTCAAGGGTGGCGAGTTGCTGATCTTTGTCGACCGCTTCGCCGACAATACCCCGGTAACGACTGCAACTGTTGCGGTGACTGTTGGTATGCTGGAACTCAAGGCGCCGCCCGCTGCGGACGGTACGTATCGCGTCGCGTGGCCAGCGACCGCCAAGTCCGGGCGGCACGATGTCGTCATCAATATTCAGGACGGCGCGACGGCGGACCTTCTCATCGCAACTTTGGACGTACCGCAGATTGCATCTACGCCGGAACATGGAACGGCTGGTGGTTTAACTTCCTGGATGCAACGCACTTTCGGCGGTTCGCCGATTAAGATCGTCTTGGGCGCGCTGGCACTCATCGCGCTTGCAGCCTTCCTGGTGCGGGTCCGAACCACAAAACGAAATTTTAACACATCAACAAAAAATGTGCTGCTCGCTGTTTTTGTTCTTGGAAGCCTGAGTGTTTCTCTTTGCCCCGTCTATGCGCATGGCGGCGAGGACCATGGCGACGAACCGCCTGCGGCCATTGCCACCGTGACCGGGGAAGCCCCGCGCCGCTTGCCCGACGGCAGCGTTTTCATGCCCAAGGCAACGCAACGGTTGCTCGATGTGCGCACCGTGCTGGTCAAAGAAGCCGCGCAACAGCCGAGCCAGACATTCATTGGCCGCGTCATCGCCAATCCTAATCGGAGCGGGCTCGTGCAAAGCAGCACCGGCGGCCGTATCACGCCGACGAGCACTGGACTCCCGAAGCTCGGCCAAACCGTCAAGGCCGGCGAAATCTTAGCGACGGTGACGCCCGCATTTCAGGCCATTGACAGCGCGAATGTCAATCAAACCGCCGGTGATCTCGAGCAGCAGATCGAATTGGCGCGCACGAGGCTTGAACGCGCGCAGCGGTTGGCCGCTCTCAATGCCGGCCCTCGTGTGCAGGCCGAAGAGGCCGAGATGACGCTCAAGGGGCTCCAGCGCCGACGCGCCGCGCTGAATATCAGCCAAGTGCGGTCTGAAGCCTTGGTCGCGCCTGTCGATGGGATCATCTCGTCGACCCGCGCCGTGCCCGGTCAAGTCGTCGCGCCACAAGATGTGCTGTTCGAAATCATCGATCCCCAGAGCTTGTGGGTCGAGGCCCTGGTGTTCGATGCCGCCGGTGAACAGAAATTTGCGCAACCCACCGCCAGCAGCCAGGATGGC